>DASUBV010000284.1:0-31985 GCA_035763085.1 Streptosporangiaceae bacterium
TCGTGCGGCCGTACATGGTCTTCTCGCCGTAGGCGCCGTAGGCCTGCAGCACCTCGCGGCCGGGGTCTGACAGCAGCGGGAAGGTCAGGCCCTCCTTGTCCCGGAACCTGGCCAGCTTGGCCGGGCCGTCCGGGGAGATCCCCAGCACCGTGTAGCCGGCCTGGGTCAGGTCGGCCTTGCTGTCCCGGAAGTCGCAGGCCTGCTTGGTGCAGCCGGGCGTCATGGCCGCCGGGTAGAAGTAGATGATCACCCGCTGCCCGCGCAGCCCGGCCAGGCTCACCTGGTTGCCGTCGGCATCAGGCAGCGTGAAATCGGGCGCCGGGTCTCCGGGCGCGAGCCTCTGGTCAGCCACGGGTCTCCTTCAGCGGCCATGGAGCTAGCGGTCAGCTGGCGCTGCGCGGCCAGCCGGTCGCCCCTACCGTACAAGGCCCGCGCGTGCGCCCTGACCGGAACCCTCGGGCCGGCTAGCGTGTCTTTATGCCCGGATTAATCGCTCCGGTACGGCTTAGCCGCCATTCGCGGCCGCGCGGGTTCCAGCCGCGCCGGTCCCGGCCGGCCGGCTCCGTCCGCCGGCCCGCCGCCGCGGCCGCCTGCGCCGCCGCGACCATCGTGCTCGCGGCGGGCTGCGGCTCGCCGGCCGCCGGCGCCAGCGGCGCGCAGGCCATCACCACGGCAGCGCACCGTGCGGCCGCGATCACCTCGGTGACGGCGGCCATCTCGGTGCGAGTCTCGGGCCCGGCCACCGTGACCACGACGGGGACGATCCGCGAGCGGCTCACCCCGGCGCCGCTGCTGAGCATGCAGCTGAGCTCAACCCTGGGCGGGTCCCCGGCGGCCTTCCGGGCGGTTGTCACCCGCAGCGCCCTTTACCTGCACCTGGGCGTGCTGGGCCAGATGCTGGCCAAGCCGTGGCTGGAGGTCCCGCTGACCGGCGCCAGCGGCGGGCAGTCGACGTTCGCCCAGCTGCTGCGCAGCCTGACCTTCAGCGATCCGCTCGGCCAGGCCCGGCTGCTGCAGGCGGTCCGGCAGGCGCACCGGGTGGGCACCGCCGACATCGACGGCGTGCCGACCACGCAGTACTCGGCGACCTACAACCCGGCGCAGGCGCTGCCGGAGCTGTCGCCGTCGCTGCGCCGCCAGCTCGGCCCGCAGCTGCGCAGCATCCACGGCCAGGTGCACCTGAGCATCTGGATCGATGGCCAGCACCGGGTCCGCCGGATCACCGAGACCGGCCGCGTGGCGGCCGAGCACCTGATGACGACGATCACCTACAGCGGCTACAACCAGCCGGTCAGCATCACCGTGCCGCCCGCCAGCCAGGTCCAGTCGGTGTCGGGCCTCGGCCAGCTCGGCGGCTAGGCAGCCGGCCGTCCTGCCGCAGCCCGGCTAGCCGGACAGCCAGTCGGCGATCACCGGGGCCAGGGCGCGCAGCGCCCGGCCCCGGTGGCTGATCCGGTCCTTGGCGTCCGCGCTCAGCTCGCCGTTGGTCAGCTCGCCCGTGCCGTCCTGAGCCTGCGTGCCGTCCTGGGCCTCGTCCGCGACGAAGATCGGGTCGTAGCCGAAGCCGTTGCCGCCGCGCGCTTCATGGATGATCCTCCCGGCCATGATCCCCTCGCTGACGTACTCGCGGCCGGACGGCAGCACCAGCGCCGCCGAGCAGGCGAACTGCGCGCCGCGGCGCTCCTGCGGCACGTCGGCCAGCTGGCCCAGGACGAGCCGCAGGTTGGCCTCGTCATCGCCGTGCCGGCCCGCCCAGCGGGCCGACAGCACGCCCGGCATCCCGTTCAGCGCGTCCACGCACAGGCCGGAGTCGTCGGCCACCGCGGGCAGGCCGGTGAAGGCCGCGATGGCCCGCGCCTTGAGCAGCGCGTTGGCCGCGAAGGTGGCCCCGGTCTCGCGGACGTCGGGGGCACCGGGGAACTCTCCCAGGCCGGCCAGGTCAGCCGCGACGCCGCCGGCCTGCAGGATGCGGGCCAGCTCCGCCAGCTTCTTGGCATTGGCGGTGGCCAGGACGAGCCGGGCCCGGCCGGCCGGGCTGGCGCCCGTCATGCGGCCAGCGCAGCCTGCTGGATGGCGGCCAGCTCGGTGCAGCCGGCCACGGCCAGGCCGAGCAGCTCATCGAGGAGCTCGCGGCCGAATGGCTCGCGCTCGGCCGTGCCCTGCACCTCGACGAAGCGGCCGTCCCCGGTGCAGACCACGTTCATGTCGGTCTCGGCGATGACATCCTCGGCGTAGTTCAGGTCCAGCCGGGGCTCGCCGTCCAGGATGCCGACGCTGACCGCCGATACCGACGCGGTCAGCGGGTTGCCCTTGCAGCGCTTGCGGCCGGCCAGCCAGGACACCGCGTCGGCCAGCGCGACATAGCCGCCGGTGATCGCGGCGGTCCGGGTGCCGCCGTCGGCCTGCAGCACGTCGCAGTCGATGATGACGGTGTTCTCGCCCAGCGCCTTGGGATCGATGCAGGCGCGCAGCGACCGGCCGATGAGCCGGGAGATCTCGTGCGTGCGGCCGCCCAGCCGGCCCTTCACCGATTCACGGTCGTTGCGGGTGTTGGTCGCCCGCGGCAGCATCGCGTACTCGGCGGTGACCCAGCCCATGCCGCTGCCGCGGCGCCAGCGCGGCACGTCCTCGTTCACGCTGGCCGCGCACAGCACCCGGGTGCCGCCGAACTCCACGAGGACCGAGCCCTCGGCGTGCGCCAGCCAGTTCCTGGTGATCTTGACGTCGCGCAGCTGATCCGGGCGTCGTCCATCGGGTCGAGGCATGGCCGCCAGCCTAGATCAGAAGCCGGACCGGTCGCCCGCGCCGGCCTCGATCCACTGGTACACCGCGCGGACGCCGTCGGTCAGCGGGGTGACCGGCGTCCAGCCCAGGTCCCGCTCCGCGCGCTCCACGGCCACCGCGCTGCGCAGCAGCTCGCCCGGCCGCGCGGCGGCGAACACGGGCTCGACCGTCCGCCCGGCGGCCGCGCCGATGACCTCGGCCAGCTCCAGCACGCTGACCTCGCGGCCGGTGCCGATGTTCCAGGTGCCCGGCCGGCCGTGGCCGGCCGCGGCCAGGAAGCCCGCCACCGCGTCGCCGACGTAGACGTAGTCCCGCGTCTGCTGTCCGTCGCCGTAGATCGTCGGGCGCTCTCCGGCGAGGACCCGCGAGCAGAAGATCGGGATGACGCCCGCCTCGCCGCTGGGATCCTGGCGGGGCCCGTAGACGTTGGCGAAGCGCAGCACGGTGTGCGCGGTGCCGTGCAGCCGGTTGTAGAGGCCGACGTACTGCTCGGCGCAGTGCTTGGCCACCCCGTAGGGCGACTCCGGCAGCGGCAGCACGTCCTCCAGCGACGGGATCGGGGCGTCCCGCCCGTACAGGGCGCCCCCGGTGGAGCACAGCACCACCCGCGACCCGGCGGCCCGCGCCGCCTCCAGCACGTTCACCGTGCCCACCACGTTCGCCTGGGCGTCGGCGGCGGGCCCGGTCACGCTGGCTCGCACGTCGATCTGCGCCGCGAGGTGGAAGATCAGCTGGGGGCGCAGGTCGGCGACCAGGCTGGTCAGCGGGCCGGCCTGGGTCACGCTCAGCTTGTGCAGCGTGGCCCGCTCGTCCAGCCGGCCGGGCCGCCCGGCGGACAGGTCATCGACGACCGCCACCTCGTCCCCGCGGGCCAGCAGGGCATCGGTCAGGTGCGACCCGATGAACCCGGCGCCACCCGTCACGACTACTCGCATGGCTGTGGAGTCTATGTGCCGGGCGGCCCCGGCCGGACCGCAGCCGGCCGGCCGGCGGGTCCGGGCGGCCGGCGCCGGCGTATTACCTGCTGAATCGCCGCGGCTGGCGATTTAATAAGGCGAAGGCATAGCCGGGGCAACATATCGGCGGAAACTTTACGGAGTTTTTGCGCCGGACCAGCGATATTCGGACGCGCCTGCCCGGGGGCCCGGCTATTGTCGGTGACGGCGCAGTCGTGGGGCGCCATCCCGGGTCCGGGGGCATACGAGCGGGGTCGGCCAGCGGGGCCAGTATCGCTATCCAGCATGCGTTCGGCCAGGTCAGCGCCAATGACCGGCTGCCAGGACCGGCTGCCTCCAAGCGCGCCCTCGTTAAGGGCATGGCAAATAGCACGTTTCGGTATTTCCATTCTCCGGGGAATGCGGAGGCACACGGGTGGCATTGTGGTCAGCGGTCAGGTTGCGAATTGAAAGGCCGGATGGCCGCCCTGATCCCGGCGTGATGGCCCGGCGCCTGCCCCTGCTGACCGCGGCCGCGGCCTGGCTGGCCGCCCTCGCCGCGGTGGGCCTGCTGGTGCACCTGAGCATCGCCAGCCCGCAGCACTCCCGCCTGCTGGACCTCAATGTCTACCGGGCCGGCGGGCAGACGATGCTGCACGGCGGGGCGCTGTACGCGATGCAGGCCAGGCAGCACCTGCTGTTCACCTATCCCCCGGTCTCCGCCATCCTGGCCGTGCCGCTGGCGCTGGTCTCCTGGCCCGCGGCCCAGCTGCTGTGGATCCCGGTTATCTACGTCCCGCTGGCGGTCAGCGTCCGGTACGGCTTCGCCCCGCTGCTGGCCCGGGCCGGGCACTACGCGCCCGCCTTCTTCGCAGCCCTGTTCGCGCTGTGCGCCTACCTGCTGCCGGTCCGCCAGGAGATGCGCTACGGGCAGGTCGACATCCTGCTGGTCGCCCTGTGCGTGCTGGACTGCGCCGCGCCCCGGGCCCGCTGGCCGCGCGGCGCGCTGATCGGGCTGGCCACCGCGATCAAGCTGGTGCCCGGCGTCTTCCTCGTCTACCTGCTGATCACCGGCCGGCGCCGGGCCGCCGGGGTGGCCGTGGCGACCTTTGCCGGGCTGACCGGGCTGGCCTGGCTGATCGCGCCGCGCGACTCCGCGGACTACTGGACCAGCGCGATCTTCAACGCCCACCGGCTGGGCCCCAACGCCCAGGCCGCCAACCAGGCGCTGCGCGGCATGGTCCTGCGCATGTTCGTCCCGCACCCGGCCCCGGTCGCGCTGTGGCTCGGCGTCGCCGCGCTCGTCGCGGCGGGCGGCTTCCTGGCCGCCCGGCAGGCATTCCGCCGCGGGCAGGAGATGGCGGGCATCGCCATCACCGGGCTGCTGGCGGCCCTGCTGTCCCCGGTGGCCTGGATTCACCACTTCTGCTGGGTCGTGCTGGCCCTCGGCGTGATCATCGGTGACGGCCGCAGCTGGCGGCGGGCCGGCATCGCGGTGGCGGCCGGCGAGCTGTTCGCCAGCACCCTGCCGGTCTGGGCCAAGTACCTGCTACTGCAGCGGGCGATCGGGCCGCTGGCCGGCCGCACCCTCGAGGACACCTTCGGGCTGGCCGCGATCGCGCTGATCGGGATTGTCGCCTGGATCGGGACGCGGCCCCCGCCGGCCGTGGCCGGCCTCGTGCCCTGGCCGCGCCCGGCCGTGCAGGCAGCTACACCGTCAGCCGCCGTCGAGGACCAGGTGCTGGCCGGCAGTCGCGACTGACAGCGGCCCGCTGAAGGCCGCCGACGCCTCGGCCCGGGAATGCCGCGGGTCGTTCCAGGCGACCAGGTGAGTCAGCACCAGCTCGCCGGCCCCGGCCCGGGCGGCATACTGGCCAGCCTGCCCGGCGGTGAGGTGCAGCTCGCCGGGCAGCCCGCGGCCAGCCAGGAACGATGCCTCGCAGAGCAGGACGTCCGCGCCGGCCGCCAGCCTCGCCAGCTCGTCACAGGGCCCGGTGTCGGCCGAGTAGGCCAGCGCCCGGCCGCCGTGCTCGATCCGGAAGCCGAAGGTTTCCACCGAGTGGTTCATCCAGCCGGCGGTGACCCGCAGCGGGCCGATCTCGATGGTGCCGGGAGCCAGGGTGCGGAATTCGAACGCCTCGGTCATGCCGGAGCCCGGATCCAGGCCCATGGCCCGGGTCAGCCGCTCGCCGGTGCGGGCCGGCGCGTAGACCGGCAGCCGGGGCCGCGGGCCGTCGGGATGGTAGCGCCGGGCCACCAGGTACCCGCACATGTCCAGGCAGTGGTCAGCGTGCTGGTGGCTCAGGCAGACCGCGTCCACCGCGTCCAGATCGCAGTGCCGCTGCAGCGCGCCGAGTGCCCCGTTGCCCAGGTCGAGAACCAGCCGGAAGCCGTCGGCTTCGATCAGGTAGCTGGAGGCCGGGCTGTCCGGGCCGGCGAAGCTGCCGGCGCAGCCGATGATCGTGATCCGCATGACAGCTCAGGCTAGTTGAGATGGCCCGCTCGCCTGCGCGGCGCCAGCTGGCGCCGCCTTCCCCCGTCGCAGGCTCCTCAGTCCAGGCGGCGCCGCGCCTCCCCGGCTCGCTCGCGGGCGGCGCTCGGTCACATTGCGGATCAGGATCTACCAAAGACGACCGCGAAGCGGCATGATCCCTGCAAGGTGTTCGTGCCGGGCCACCCTCAGCCAGGGCCCGGCCTGCGGCGGAGGTGCTAGTGACCGGACAGGCGGCCGACCAGGCCCGTGCAGTGCCCCTCGCGCTGGCCGAGCCCACCGTGCACGTCCGCGGCCGCTGGATCGCCGGGCTCGGGCTGGCCACGCTCGGGCTGTGGACCGGGGCCCTGACCCCGCTGCAGGTCATGCTGCCCCAGCAGCTGCAGGACATCACCCCGCAGCACAAGATCGCGGCGCTGGCGGTGGTCTCCGCGGTAGGCGCGGTGGCCTCGGTCATCGCGACCCCGGTCGCCGGCGCCCTGTCCGACCGGACCACGCACGCGTTCGGGCTCGGCCGGCTGCGCGGCCGGCGGCACCGCTGGACGCTGGGCATGGCGCTGCTGGCGGCCATCTGCCTGATCGTGCTGGCCGGGCAGCGCTCGGTGGCCGGGGTGGCCCTGCTGTGGGTGCTGTTCAGCGCGTTCCAGAACGGCGAGTACGCCAGCCTCAGCGCCGCCATCCCCGACCACGTCCCGGTCCGCCAGCGGGCGACGGTGGCAGGCTGGGTCGGCATGCCGCAGGCCCTCGGCCTGGTGATCGGCACCGTCCTGGTCGTGGACGTGTTCACCATCGACACCTGGCCGGGGCTGCGGTCCGGCTACGTGACGCTGGCCATCATGATGCTCGGGCTGGCCATCCCGTTCGCGCTGCTCACCGCCGACCACCCGCTGGATCCCGGCCACCGCGAGCCGCTGACCGTGCGCAAGCTGCTGTCCTCGTACTGGATCAGCCCGCGCCGTTACCCCGACTTCGGCTGGGCCTGGCTGACCCGGTTCCTGGCGTCGCTGGCCATCGCGATGGGCACGCTGTACCTGCTGTACTTCCTGCGCGACGGGGTGCACTACGCCCACCCGGCCCAGGGCCTGCTGATCCTGATCGTCATCTACACCGTGTGCGTGGTGGTCACCGCCATCGTCGGCGGGATGATCTCCGACCGGCTGGGCCGCCGCAAGGTCATCGTCACCGTCGGCGGCTCGCTGATGGGGACGGCCGCGCTGCTGCTGACCTTCGCGGAAACCTGGCCCGCCGCGCTGGTGGCGGCCGTGCTGTTCGGCTCGGGCTTCGGCGCCTACCTGGCCGTGGACCAGGCGCTCATCACCCAGGTGCTGCCCGAGGCCGCGGACCGGGCCAAGGACCTGGGCATCATCAACATCGCCATCGTGTCGCCCGGCGCGGTCGGCGCCGTGCTGGCCGGCGGCCTGGTCACGGTGGGCGGCTACCCCACCTTGTTCGGCGGCACGGCGGTCGTTGCGGCACTCGGCTCGGTCCTGGTCTGGCGCATCAGGTCCGTCCCCTGAGGGCCCGTGCCGCGCGGCCGGCCGGGACGGCCTGGCCGCCGGGGCTACCCGGCGGGCGGGCGCTGGCCATTGGCGCGCTGCCGGACCGGGCCGCGGCCGACCCGGGCCAGTTGGCGGCTCTGCGCGACCAGGCAGCCGGCCGCGTCCCACACCTCGGCCTCCTCGTCGAACCAGCCGCCGCCGACATGCCGGGACCGGGCCGCCACGCGCAGCGGGCCCGGGCGGGGCACCGCGCGCATGTACCAGGTGAGCTCCACCGTCGGCGCCCAGCCGGTGGCGCCCAGGCCGAACACCACCGGCGGCAGCCCGTCCACGGCCATCGCCAGCAGGTAGGCATCGGGATCACGGTCCTCGCGCAGCCCGAAGTAGCCGCGCATCTCCGGCACGCCAGCCGGCTCGCGGGCCCGCCAGCCGGTGACGGCCGGGTCGAGCAGCACGCTGACGTGCATCGCATACCCCTGCGCCCCGTCCAGCGACACCGAGCCCGACCACGGGCCGAGGTCCACGCAGTCCTCGATGGCCGGGAAGTCCGGCGGCGGGCCGGTCCAGGTCAGCTCATCCGGCTGCACCGGGCCCGCGCCCCCGCCGTCCGCGCTGGCGCCGTCCGGCCCGGTCCCGTGAGCCGTGCCTGGCGGGGTGGCATCCGGAACGGTTCCGGTGGTGACGGTCATGTCCAGCAGCTCCTGCCCGTGCTGGATCAGGGCCGCCCGCGCCGTGGCAGCGGTCTTGCCCTGCCTCAGCCACCGGACCCGCACCTCGGCCGGCTCGAGGCTTGCCACCCGCAGGAAATGCGCGGTGGTGGCGACGGGATGGGGATGCGGCGAGCCGTCCAGCACGGCGCGCAGCACGGTAGCGATCAGGGCGCCGCCGTTCACCGCCGGCGGGACCTTGCCGCCCGGCGTGACGAGCGCGAACCGCTGATCGGGCAGGGCGTCGTACACGCCGTCGGAGCGGCGGCGGACCGCGGTCGCCTCATCGAAAGCTGTCATGACCCGTGTGCCACCTTTCGCCTGCCCTGCGCACCTGGGTCTAGATTCTAGGGCCAGGTGCCCGGCCGGGATCAAGGCCCGGCAGCCGCCGCATCAGGCCCAGAGCTGGCCCTCCAGGCGGGCCTCGGCTTCCTCGAGCGTGCCGCCGTAGGCGCCGGTGGACAGGTACTTCCAGCCCGCGTCGGCGATGATCATGGCGATGTCGGCCCGCTCTCCGGCCTTCTGGGCCCGCTCGGCCAGCCCCAGCGCGGCATGCAGGACGCCGCCGGCGGAGATGCCGGCGAACAGGCCCTCGGACTCCAGCAGCTGCCGGGTCCGGCGCAGCGCGTCCGGGGCGGAGACCGAGAACCGGCGGGTCAGCACGGCGGCGTCGTAGAGCTCGGGCACGAAGCCCTCGTCCATGTTCCGCAGCCCGTAGACCAGCTCGCCGTACCGGGGCTCGGCCGCCACGATCTGCACGCCGGGCCGGTGCTCGCGCAGGTACCGGCCGGTGCCCATGAGCGTGCCGGTGGTGCCCAGCCCGGCCACGAAGTGCGTGATCTCGGGCAGGTCAGCCAGCAGCTCAGGCCCGGTGGTCTCGTAGTGCGCCTGCGCGTTGGCCGGGTTGCCGTACTGGTACAGCATCACCCAGCCGGGGTTGCGCGCGGCCAGGCCCTTGGCGACCCGGACCGCCTCGTTGGAGCCGCCGGCCGCCGGGGAGCTGATGATCTGCGCGCCGTAGGCCTCCAGCAGCTGCCGGCGCTCGACCGAGGTGTTCTCCGGCATCACGCAGATCAGCTGGTAGCCGCGCAGCTTCGCCACCATGGCCAGCGAGATGCCGGTGTTGCCGGAGGTCGGCTCCAGGATGGTCGCGCCCGGCGTCAGCACGCCGTCCTTCTCGGCCGCGGTGATCATGTAGAACGCTGCCCGGTCCTTGACCGACCCGGTCGGGTTGCGGTCCTCCAGCTTGGCCCACAGCCGTACCTCAGGGCCGGGCGACAGCCGGGGCAGGCCGACCAGCGGCGTGCCGCCGAGCGAGTCAAGGAGGGAGTCGTAGCGCATGACCTGCTACCTTGGCGCGGCGCCTCAGCCCGCGCCGCCGGCGACCGCCGGGAGCACGGTCACGGTGTCGCCATCATGCACCGGCGCGCCGAGCCCGCCGATGAAGCGGACGTCCTCGTCGTTGAGGTAGACGTTGACGAAGCGGCGCAGGCCGGCGTCGTCGACGAGCCGGTCGCGCAGGCCGCCGTGCCGGGCCTCCAGGTCGGAGAACAGCTCGTCCAGGGTCGCGCCGGACCCCTTGACCGACTTCGCGCCGTCTGTGTAGGTGCGCAGGATCGTCGGGATGCGGACCTCGATCGCCATCTGCTTGCTCCAGGTGTATCCGGGGTGGGCTCGTGCTGCCTCTTGCGATCCAACCGGCCGGCCGGCCGGATCATTCCGCGCCATCGCCCTTACGGCGCGGTGATCGTGACCTCTTCCTCGGTGACGGCGCCGTCGATGATCCGGAAGGAGCGGAACTCCTCGGCATCGTCATCACGGGTCGACACCAGGACATAGTGCGCGCCCGGCTCGCTGGCGTAGGAGATGTCGGTACGCGACGGGTAGGCCTCGGTGGCGGTATGCGAGTGGTAGATCACCACCGGCTCCTCGGCACGGTCGTCCATCTCGCGCCAGACCCGCAGCTGCTCCAGGGAGTCGAACCGGTAGAAGGTGGGCGAGCGCTCGGCGTTCAGCATCGCGATGAAGCGCTCGGGGCGGTCGGTGCCGACGGGGCCGGCGATCACGCCGCAGGCCTCGTCCGGGTGGTCGGCGCGGGCGTGCGCCACGATCTTGTCCCGCAGTTCGGCACTGATGGTCAGCATGCTGGGAGCGTAGCCAGTGCTCAGCTGAGCGCGTCCACGAGGCTGTCCTGAACGGCTGCCAGCCACTGGTAGACCCCCACGTAGGCGGCCTGCGGGTCGTCGGCGGACATGTCCGCGACCTGCTCGTCGAAGTCGTCGGTCACGCCCAGGACCACTCCCAGCGAGAGCCGGACGTCGTTGAGCGCCCGCAGCCAGGCCTGGCCGTCCTGCACCGACAGCCGGACGGTGCCGCCGCCGGGCGGCAGGGTAGCCAGGACCGTCTGGGCGACCTCCACCTTCGCCGAGCGCAGCCCGATCTCGGTGTAGCGGCGGAACTCCTTGGAGGCGTCGGGATCATCGGCGTAGCCGTCGGGCAGCAGCCGGGCCAGGATCGGGTCGGCGGGCAGCTCGGCGCTGTCGGAGAGCCCGAGCTGGGCGGCCAGGTCATCCAGCCCGCCCGGCCCGGCTGCGCCCGCGGGCTCGCCGGGCTGCGGCTGGCCTGCCGGGGGCTGCCCCGCGGCCGCCGGACCGGGGGCCGCGCCCGGCATGGCGCTGCTGGCCTCGCCGCCGACCAGCTCGGCCACCTGGCTGACCAGGCTCCGGATGATGGCTGCCTCGCCCGCGGCAAACCGCGCCGTCGCCCCGTTCGCCGTGCGGCGGAAACCTGCCAATTCGCTCTCCGGATCCGTGTCGGGCCACGGCTCCTGCCCGGCGCCGGTCACGAGTCGCGGCTCACCGTCGCCCACAGGCCGTAACCGTGCAGGGTCTCTGCGTCCCGCTCCATGGCCTCGCGCGCACCCGCGGAGACCACGGCTTTGCCCTTGTGGTGCACGTCCAGCATGAGCTTTTCCGCCTTGGGCTTGGCGTAGCCGAATACCGTCTGGAACACGTACGTCACGTACGACATCAGATTGACCGGGTCATTCCAGACAATCGTCACCCACGGCGTGTCCAGGACCGCGTCCTGGCTGGACTCCGTCTGCTGCACTTCAGCTGGCGCCGCACTCACCTGATGTCACCTCCCCGGTACGTACTCTTCTACTCTGCCAGGCCCGCGGAGGACCGCAAACACGCCCGCCGGCCCGCGCCTGGCCGCCGGATTCTGGCGGGCCCGCAGCGGGCTGTTCCCGGCCTGGTCCGTAGGCTGCCCGGATGACCACCGATCGGGCGGCAGGCCCGGAGACCGGCCCGGCCAGCACCGGGCTGCTGACCGACCATTATGAGCTGACCATGCTGCGCGCGGCGCTGCACAGCGGCGTGGCGCACCGCCGTTCCGTCTTCGAGGTGTTCGCCCGGTACCTCCCGCACGGCCGCCGGTACGGGGTCGTGGCCGGGACCGGGCGGCTGCTGGACGCACTGGAGCAGTTCCGCTTCGACCGCAGCCAGCTGGACTTCCTGGCTGCCGCGGGCATCACCGACGACGCCACCCTGAGCTTCCTGGAGTCCTTCCGGTTCAGCGGCAGCGTCTGGGGTTACGCCGAGGGCGACTGCTACTTCCCCGGCTCCCCGATCCTGGTCGTGGAAGGCACCTTCGCGGAGGCAGTCGTCCTGGAGACGCTGTCCCTGTCGATCCTCAACCACGACTGCGCCGTCGCCTCGGCGGGCTCGCGCATGGTGCGGGCGGCCGGCGGGCGGCCGCTCATCGAGATGGGCTCGCGGCGGACGCACGAGCGGGCGGCGGTGGCCAGCGCGCGGGCGGCCTACATCGCCGGCTTCGCTTCCACCTCCAACCTGCAGGCCGGCTATGAGTTCGGCGTGCCGACCAGCGGGACCAGCGCGCACGCTTTCACGCTGCTGCACGACGACGAGCGGGCCGCGTTCGCGGCGCAGGCCGAGGCGCTGGGCACCGGCACCACACTGCTGGTCGACACCTATGACGTGGCGGCCGCCGTGCAGACCGCCGTCGCGGTGGCCGGCCCGGACCTCGGCGCGGTCCGCATCGACAGCGGCGACCTGGCCCTCGCCGCCCGCGAGGTGCGCGCGCAGCTGGACGCGCTGGGCGCCCGGCACACCCGCATCGTGCTCACCGGCGACCTCGATGAGCACTCGATCGCCGCGCTCGCCGCGACCCCGGTCGACGGCTACGGCGTGGGCACCTCGCTGGTCACCGGGTCGGGCGCGCCCACCGCCGCGCTGGTCTACAAGCTGGTGGCGCGGGCCGGCGGCGCGGGCAACGGGACGCTGCTGCCGGTCGCCAAGCGCTCGGTGGGCAAGCCGTCGCGGGGCGGCCGCAAGTGGGCGGTGCGCGAGCTCGGCCCCGACGGCCGGGCAGTGGCCGAGCGGGTCACCGACACCCCGCCAGAGCCGGGCCAGGGCCGCCCGCTGCTGGTGCCGCTGGTGCGCGATGGCGAGATCACCGGCCGGGAGCCGATCGCCGACGCGCGGGCCCGGCACGAGGCCGCCGTCGCCGAGCTGCCCGCCCACGCCCGCCAGCTGTCGCGGGGCTATCCGGCTATCCCGACGACCTTCACGCCCGACCGCGACGAGGCAGCGGCGCTAACGTAGGCACATGCGCGCACTGCTCATCGTGGACGTGCAGAACGACTTCTGCCCGGGCGGCTCCCTCGCGGTGAGCGGCGGCGCCGCCGTGGCCAGGGCCATCACCACGTTCCTGGCCGGCCCAGCGGGCACGGTCTACGACTGCATAGCCGCGACCCAGGACCACCACATCGACCCAGGCGAGCACTTCTCCCCCGAGCCGGACTTCGTGACGACCTGGCCGGTGCACTGCGCGGCCGGGACCACGGGCGCGCAGTTTCACCCGGACCTGGACACCAGCCGGATCGACGAGATCTTCCGCAAGGGCGAGTACGCCGCGGCCTACAGCGGGTTCGAGGGCCGCAGCGGTGATGACACCACCCTGGCCGGCTGGCTGGCCGCGCGCCAGGTTACGGCCGTGGACATCGCGGGGCTGGCGACCGACTACTGCGTGCGGGCCACCGCGGCCGACGCCGTGGCGGCCGGGCTGCAGACCCGGGTCCTGCTCAGCCTGACGGCCGGGGTGAACGTGCCGACCACCCGCGGCGCCATCGATGCGATGCGCGCGGCCGGCATCACGCTGGCGGGCAGCCCGCTCAGCTGAGGCCCGGCAGGGCCCGGCCAGGCCGCTGCCGGCCTTCGCGGCAGCGGCAGGGCATCATCGCACGCGGGCCCGCCACCTGGGCCGGGCCCGCCGCTGCGGCGCGCCCCTACTCCTCGCTCCCGCCCTCGGGCAGCGACTCGTAGATCTTCTGGCACTCCGGGCAGACCGGGAAGCGCTTCGGGTCGCGGCTGGGCACCCAGACCTTGCCGCAGAGCGCCACGACGGGCGTGCCGGTCACCGCGGAGTCGACGATCTTGTCCTTCTGGACATAGTGCGCGAAGCGCTCATGATCGCCGTCACCGTGCGAGAGATCGGGCCGGACATCGGTGTCCTCGCGGACGCCGGTGCCGGGCAGGACTTCGGTACTCACAAGCGCAGAGCTTACCCGCGCCGCCGGGCGGGCAGCTGCCCGGCCGGCGCGGCGCTCAGTTCTGGACCGGGTCATCGGGGTAGGTGGCGACCAGGGCCAGGTCGCCGCCCTGGCGGCGCAGCACCGCCGGCCACAGCCGCTCGGGCTCGGCCATGAAGGCGTCAGCGGGCTCGCCGGCCAGCACGTACCAGGCGCCCTCGTCGATCTCGGCCTGCAGCTGGCCCGCGCCCCACCCGGCATAGCCGGCAAATACCCGGAATGAGGTAATCCCGCCGGCCAGCAGCTCCGGCGGCGCCTCCAGGTCCACCAGGCCGACCCGCGCCATCAGCGGCGATCCGTCCAGCGACCGCCAGCCCAGCGGCTCGTCCTCGCCGCGCGCCAGGGCCAGGGCCAGGGCGCTGTTCGGCGACACCGGGCCGCCCCGGAAGACCACCGGCGGCCCGGTCACCAGTTCGGTCCACGCCTCCAGCACCTGGGACAGCGGCACCTCGGTGGGCCGGTTCAGGACGACCCCCAGCGTGCCCTCCTCCGGGTCATCCTCGACGATCAGGATCACGGTCCGGCGGAAGTTGGGATCACCGAGCAGCGGCGTAGCCGCGAGGAGCCGGCCGCCGAGGGAATCATCCTCCATATGCCCATGATGCGCCTGGCCGCGGCGCCCGGGCAGCCCGACATCCCTGGTTGGCGGCCGGCCCGCCGGCCCGGCGCGCTGGCGCGATGGCGGCACGGCTACCCGGGCGCCCGGCGTACTCTGGAGAGACCCCCTTCGCCGGGGGTTCCAGGGGTTCCCCTGGGCTTCACCGCCCTGGCCGGGGTTCCGGGGGGCAGCCCCCTGAGCGAGCACGGGATCCAGCACATAGCACGGGAGTCAGCACGATGGCGACGAGCACGGGGCCAGCAACGTCGGTCCCGGCTGTGCCGGGGCAGGCGGCGGGCGGGCCGGCGCTGCGGGAGGCAGCCGGGAGGCAGCCGGCGGCTCCCGACATCGACGTGGCGCGGCTGCGGGTAGCGGTACTGCGCCTGTCCCGTAACCTGCGCAAGCACGACCTGGCCGACCTGACGCCGACTCAGCTGTCCGCGCTGGCCACCATCTCCCGCGACGGCCCGATGCGGCTCGGCGACCTGGCCGCGGCTGAGCGGGTGGCGCCGTCCACGCTGACCCGGCTGGTCAGCGCCCTGGAGGAGCGCGGCTACGTCGAGCGCGGAGTGGTCCCCGGTGATGCCCGGGCCTGCATGGTGTCGCTGACCGGCTCCGGGACGGTCGTCCTGAACCGGATCAGGCAGGAAACCACCAGCCTGCTCACCGAGACGCTGCGGGTGCTGCCCCCCGACCAGCTAGCGGCCCTCGCGGCGGCCCTCCCGGCGCTGGAGCAGCTGTCAGAGTTCGGCAGCTAGCCCGCGGCAGCTAGCCCGCGGGCCCGGTCCGGGCGCAGACCAGCTCAGAACAGCAGGCTGGACAGGCGGCCGCGCGCCTTGGTGACCCGGGGCTCGCGGGGCGGGAAGACCTCGAACAGCCCGATCAGGTGCACCCGGGCCTTGTCCCGGTCCTCGCCGGACGAGCGCCTGATGACGTCCAGCAGCCGGTCGAAACTGGCCTCGATCTTGCCCATGGCCAGGTCGATGTCCGCGACCCGGATCTGCGCGTCGACGTCGTCGGGGTTGTCCTGCACCGCCTGCCGCGCGCTGGCCTGGTCATAGGAGCTGACCCGGCGCATCAGCTCCACCTGCCGCAGGCCCATGGTGGCCGCGGGGTTGCCGGGATCGGCAGCGAGCACCTTCTCGAACGCCGCGGCGGCGGCGGTCAGGTCGCCGCGCTCCATGGCCTCCTGCGCCTCGGTGAAGGCCGGGTCCGGCATCGGCCCGTCCGGGCCGAAGCCGGCGGGACCGGGCTGCCCGTCCTCCTGCCCGCCTGGCCCGCCATCCGGCTGCAGGCCCAGCTGCTCGGCTACCTGCATGACCTGGCTGAGCCAGTTGCGCACCTGCGGCTCGGGCATGGCCCCCAGGAAGCCGTCGGCGACCTGCCCGGCCACCACGGCGACAACCATGGGGATGCTCTGCACCTGCAGGGCCGCACTGAGCTGCGGGTTGGCGTCGACATCGACCTTGGCCAGGATCCAGGCGCCGCTGGCCTCGGCGGCCAGCTTCTCCAGGATCGGGCTGAGCTGCTTGCACGGGCCGCACCACTCGGCCCACAGGTCCACGATGACCGGGACCTGGCGGGACCTGGCGACGACCTCGGAATTGAACGTCTCGTCGGTGACCTCGATGACTGGCCCGCCCGGCGCGCCCGGAGCTCCCCCCTCGGCGCTGGCCTGAGCGGCTCGCTGCCGGCGCTGCGAGGCGGCCTGCCGGGCGCCCAGATCAACGGCGCCCTGGATCGAGAATCCCTGCGGCGGCTGCTGCTGCATACCTCCATCCTGCCCCATCCGCCGGCGAGCCTGCACCACAGGCCGCCGAGCCTGTCGCGATCGTCAGAACGCGGGTGCCTCGGTGTAGCCGCCCCACACCTCACGCAGGGCCCCGCAGATCTCCCCGAGCGTGGCCTCGGCGCTGGCCGCGGCGATCATCGGCCGGATCGTGTTCTCGTCCGAGCGCGCGGCGGCCACCAGGTCCGCCAGCGCCGCGTCGACGGCAGCGGCGTCCCGGCTGGCCCGGCGCCGGGCCAGCTCGCGCACCTGCCCGGCCTCGACCTCGTGGCTGACCCGCAGGATCTCGACCGGCTTCTCCACGGTCTCGGTGTGGCAGTTGACGCCGACGACCCGCTTGTCGCCCTTCTCCAGCTTGCGCTGGTAGTCGAAGGAGGCCTCGGCGATCTCGGACATGAACCAGCCCTCGTCGATCCCGCGCAGGATGCCGGCGGTCATCGACCCGTCCGGGCTCATGGCCTTGATCCGGGCGAAGATGGCCTCCGCCTCGGCCTCCAGCCGGTCGGTGAGCGCCTCCAGGTACCACGAGCCGCCCAGCGGGTCGGCCACATTGACGACGCCGGTCTCCTCCATGATCACCTGCTGGGTGCGCAGCGCGATCTCCGCGGCGGTGGCGCTGGGCAGCGCGAGTACCTCGTCCAGCGCATTGGTGTGCAGGGAGTTGGTGCCGCCCAGGACGGCGGCCAGCGCCTCGACGGCGGTCCGGACGATGTTGTTGTCGGGCTGCTGCGCGGTCAGTGACACCCCGGCCGTCTGGGTGTGGAACCGCAGCCACTGGGCCCGCTCGGTGCGCGCGCCGTAGACATCGCGCAGCCACCGGGCCCAGATCCGGCGGGCGGCGCGGAACTTGGCGATCTCCTCGAAGAAGTCGATGTGCGCGTCGAAGAAGAACGACAGGCCCGGCGCGAAGGTCTCGATGTCCAGGCCGCGCGACAGGCCCAGCTCGACGTAGCCGAACCCGTCGGCCAGCGTGAAGGCGAGCTCCTGGGCGGCCGTGGACCCGGCCTCGCGGATGTGGTACCCCGACACCGACAAGGGCTTGTAGTCGGGGATCTCCGCCGCGCAGTACTCCATCAGGTCGCCGATCAGCTTCAGGTGCGGCTGAGGCGGGAACAGCCACTCCTTCTGGGCGATGTACTCCTTGAAGATGTCGGTCTGCAGCGTTCCGTTCAGCTTCCCGGTGTCGGCGCCCTGCCGCTGCGCTGCCGCCAGGTACATGCAGAACACCGGCACGGCCGGGCCGCTGATCGTCATCGACGTCGTCGTGTCGGCCAGCGGGATCCCGCCGAACAGGATGTCCATGTCAGCGGCCGAGTCGATGGCCACGCCGCAGTGCCCGACCTCGCCGAGCGAGCGCGGGTCATCGGAATCGCGGCCCATCAGGGTCGGCATGTCGAAGGCGACCGACAGGCCCCCGCCGCCGGCCTGCAGCAGCATCTTGTACCGCTCGTTGGTCTGCACGGCGTTGCCGAAGCCGGAGAACTGCCGGATGGTCCAGGTGCGGCCCCTGTACCCGGCCGGGTACAGGCCGCGGGTGAACGGGAACTCCCCCGGCCAGCCGATCCGCTCGAAGCCGGGCACGACCGCCCCGTCCGGCGGCCCGTATACCGGCTCTACCTCCAGGCCGGACAAGGTGGTGAAGTCGGCCGCGCGGCGCCGTGCGGCGTCATACCGCCGCTGCCAGCGCTCGCGCCCGTAGTCACCGTCCACAGATACCTCCGCATGCCGGCGCCAGTGTTAGCCCAGGGGGCCACCCCCTGGAACCCCCGGTCGAGGGCGGGTTAGCCCAGGGGCCCGCTGCCTAGCTGGGACCCCCAGCCGGGAGCGGGTTAGCCCTGTGCCGATTTAGTAGGACGTCCTACTATCTTCCTGCCTCCAGGGTACGCCGGCCTGCCCCGGCCGGCCGAATCCGGGCCGGTCCCAACCGGCGCGGCGGCTGCGGCGTCATAACAGGTGCCCGGCCGCCACGGCAGCCGGGCGGCCGACGGTCAGCACGCCAACGCCAGCAGCACGCCAGCAGCACCCCGGGCACGCTCCGCTTGCCCGGGAGCGACCCCCCTGGAACCCCGATGTCGCCCGCCGGGCGACCGCGGGAGGCCCGGGCCCCGGCGGGAAATGTGGTAAAACCAATGCGATATCACAACGACGCGGGATGCACCGTGGTCCTCGGGGGCGTCGGCGCTGTCACGGCACCCTGGCCGGGTCGCCTGGCGCAGGTGGTCCAGCCTCCGGCGACCCCAGCACGGGCGGCAAGGCAAGGGAGCGTAGTGGCGGCCAGGCTCCGGGCGGCCGACCGTCAGGCGGCCGAGGATCTCTTCAACGCGTGCTACCCGCGGCTCGCGGGCTGGGTCCGGCGCCTGGTGGACGACGACGAGACCGCGCACGAGATCGCCTCCGAGGCCTTCACGCGGCTGCTGGCCCGCTGGTCCCGCCTCGACAGCCCGCAGAGCTACCTGTACATGATTGCCACCAACCTCGTCCGCGATCACTGGCGCAAGTCCGGCCGCGAGCGGCGCGCCATCCGCACCATGACGGCCGGCGCCCCGGCCGACCCGGCTTATCATCCTGCTCAGGACGTGGACGTACGCGCCCTGATCGAGGCGCTGCCGCCGCGGCTGCGCAGCCCGTTCCTGCTGCACTACTACGCGGGCTTCGGCGTGCGCGAGGTCGCGGGCATGCTGGGCCGGCCGGAAGGCACTGTGAAGGCGGACCTCTATCACGCGCGGGCGCGCCTCAAGGCCGCTCTGGGGGAAGCCAGTGACTGAGCCGCGCGACGAGATCGATAACTGGCTGGGCCGGGAAGTGGAGCCGCTGCCGCCGCCGCCGGGTACCTTCGACCGCATTCACCGCCGGGCCCGGCGCCGGAAGCTGAACCAGGGACTGACCGCGGTGACCGGCGCGGTCGTGGTGATCGCCGGAGCGGTGCTCATCCCGACGGTCGCCACCGGGATGCTCGCCGGCAATAGGACCAGCGCGTCGCCGCCCGCGGAGGCATCGGCCAGCACGCACTCCGTCACCGCCGCGCCGACCACCCGCCCGTCCCGGAGCACGCCCGCGCAGAGCGCTACCACGGTGCCGGCCGGCGGGACCGGGCTGTCGGCCACCACCTCGGGAGCGAGCCCGCCGGCCAACTTCCAGCCCACCTCGGTCACGATGATCGGCAGCGGCATCGGCGCGGTGATCGGCCAGGCCGGCGTTCCGGGGCACTGCGGCCCGCCGATCGCCGATGACTGCACGTCGCTGGCGGGCACCTCCAGCTACGGCGCCACCTGGTACGGGGTGAGCGCGCCGGTGACCGGCGTGCCGAAGGGCTCGACCGGGGCCAGCCAGCTGCGGTTCCTGAACCTCACCTACGGCTGGGCCTTCGGCCCCGGCCTGTGGCAGACCAGTGACCAGGGCCGGCGCTGGACGGCCATGAACACCAGCGGCTCGCGGGTCACCGCCCTGGAGGCCGGCGGCCGGCGCGCGTTCGTCGTGCTGGCCAGCTGCACGGGCACCGGCACCGCCTATGCCGCCGACTGCACGCGCTTCTCGCTGTCGTCCGCCGTCGCCGGCAGCTCCGCCCTGCGGCAGGTCCGGCTGGTGTTCCCGCCCGGCAAGCAGGCAGGGGCGATGGACTCCCGTGACGGGCCCGCGGCCGCCGCGCTCGCGATCGCCGGCAACGCCGCGAACCCGCAGCACGGCACCGGCTACCTGCTGACCCCGGCGGGCGACATCGTCAGCGGCTCGGTCAGCAGCCTGACCTGGTCCTACCGGGGCAAGGCGCCGTGCGCGCCGGGCGCCGCGACCGCGACCGGCGCGCCGCTGGGCGCCCAGCTGACCATCGGCAGCGGCGGCGAGCTGCTGCTGAACTGCGCCGCAGCGCCGGGCCAGGGCCAGACGGCACCGGATCAGGCGAGCCAGGCCAAGCAGCTGTGGCGGTCGGCCGACGGCGTGACCTGGACCAGGGTCGGGTCGCCGCCCAGCCGCGCCGCGGCCCGCTCGCTGGCGGGCACCAGCTCGGGGCAGGTGGTGCTGGCCACCACAGCCGGCATCGACTACTCCCCCGACGGCCAGTCCTGGCACCGCGCGAAGATCAGCGGCGGGGCGCCGTCCGGCGGGTTCAGCTATGTCGGGATGACCTCGTCCGCCCGGGGCGTGGCCGTACCCGCCGACGCGAATCTCGGCGAGATCTTCGTGACCAGCGACGGCGGCCTGACCTGGACTCCGTCGCGGATCTCCGGCTGAGCTGGCATTCCCGGAACCGGACCCAGGCCCGGAGCCGGGCCAGGCTCGCGGCCGGACGTGGCCGCTAGCCGTCCGTGAAGTCGCCGGCTGAC
Organism: Streptosporangiaceae bacterium; assembly: GCA_035763085.1. Lineage (GTDB taxonomy): Bacteria > Actinomycetota > Actinomycetes > Streptosporangiales > Streptosporangiaceae > DASUBV01. The sequence continues at coordinate 20,737 of DASUBV010000284.1, forward strand.
ACGCGCAGGCTGCGCAGCACCGCGGAGATCTCCTCCAGCTCGGCCCGGCTGTAGCCGCCCATGCCGAACTCGGCCGCCATCAGGTCCTTCGTGGCGCTGGCCACCACATCGCGCCCAGTCGCGGTGATCTCGGCCAGCGTGCCGCGGCCGTCGCTCGGGTTGGGCTTGCGGACTACCAGCCCCTGCTGCTCCAGCCGGTCGATGGTGTTGGTCACGCTCGTCGGGTGCACCATCAGCCGCTGGCCGATCAGCCGCATCGGCAGCGCCCCTTCCCGGCTGAAGCTCAGCAGGACCAGCGCCTCATACCGGGCGAAGGTGAGGCCGTGCGGCCGCAGCAGGCCGTCGAGCTGGGCCAGCAGGATCTGCTGGACCCGCATGATCGCGGTGACGGCGGCCATGGCCCGGGCGTCGCCGAACCGGCTCTCCCAGATCTGGGCCGCGCGCGCGATCGGGTCGAAAGGCAGATCTAGCGGCTTGGACACAGCCACAAGGTACCGGGCGGGCCTGCGGCGGCCGCTGCGCGGGCTGCCGGGCAACCGGCCCGGAATCGCCCGGCGCGTCCGTGGACACGGTTATGTACAGAACGTTATCTTGCCTGCTTGACAAGCATGTGACCGCACAAAATCGGGGGATAGTGTGGGTCCTGGTTCTTCGTCATGCCCATGACGCCCGTGCTGGCCGCCGGCGTCGGAGTGCGCCGTGCGTGGGGCTGGACGCTCCGGTCGGCCAGCTTCCGCCTGGAGTCGCCGCTCAGCGGCCAGCCCGCGCTGGGGATCCTCATCCCGCAGCCCGCGGCCGCCAGTGCCGTTGTCGACCTGCTGGCCGGGCTGATCTCGCCGAGCTACGGCGAGCTGCGCGTGCTCGGCGAGGACATGCGCTCCGAGCGCGGCCGGGCCGCGGTGCGCGCGCGGATCGGCGTGGTGCGGCACGGCAGCTGGACAAGGCCCGGTGTCCGGGTCCGCGGGCTGGTCGAGCACGCGGCCCGCAAGACGCGGCTGCCGCGCCGGGACCGGAGCCTGCTCGCGGCGGCGATCCTGGACCGGCTCGAGCTGACCCCGTGGGCGGAGGTGCCACTGCGCGCCGCGCCTGATCCGGTGGCCCGCCGGGCCCGGCTGGCCGCCGCCGCGGTGCACCAGCCGGAGCTGCTGCTGATCGACGGGCTGCTCGATGACCTGGAACCACAGGACGCGGCCGTGCTGGCGGCCGGCATCCGCGACATCGGCCTGGATACCGGCATCGTCGCCGCCGGGAGCGACCCGGACGCACTGGCGATGACCTGCGGCGAGGTGCTCACCCTGGCCGACGGCATCCTGGTCAGCGCCTGAGCGCCGCAGCGCCGCCGGCCCGGGAGGCGGGCTGATGCGGAGAACACGCCGTCACCGCACGGCCCGGCAGCAGCAGGCGGCCTGCCGTAGGCTGCGACGGTGGACTGGAGCATGCTCGCCTGCGGGCGGTCCGGGCACGTGACCTTCGCCCCCGAGGAGCCAGAGCTGCGCGAGCAGCTGCGCGGCCAGGCAGCCGCCGGCGAGACGTGGCGCTGCCTGCGCTGCGCGATGTTCGTTCCGGGGCCGCCCCAGCTCAGCGGCCCGGCCGCCGGCGCGCCGCAGGTTCGCCGGGGCAAGGAGGTCCGCAGCGCGCTCATCCTCCGGCTGTTCGCCATCGAGCGGCTCATCCGCGCGCTGGTGTTCCTGGCCCTGGCCTACGGACTGTGGCGGTTCAGGTACGCCCGCCAGTCCATCGACGCGACCTTCGACCGGGAGCGGCCGATCGTGCGGGAGCTGTTCCAGCAGCTCGGCTACAACATCGACCACTCCAAGCTGATCGGCCTGATCCAGCACGCGCTCACCCTGAGCAGCGCGACCATCACCTGGCTGGCGGCCGGGCTGGCCGCCTACGCCGTCGTCGAGGTCATCGAGGCGGCGGGCCTGTGGCTGGCCCGGCGCTGGGGTGAGTACTTCGCGATGGTGGTGACGTCCGCCGGCCTGCCGCTGGAGATCTACGACCTGTCCCGGAAGGTCACCGTCACCACGCTGGCCTTCTTCGTGATCAACCTGGCGCTGGTGCTGTACCTGGTGCTGGCCAAGCGGCTGTTCGGCGCCCGCGGCGGCAAGGCCGCCTACGAGGCGCGGCTGCGCAGCGAGTCCGTCCTGGAGGCGGCCGTCGAGGCGGCCGCCGCCCGGGAGGCCGCGCAGCAGACCGAGGGGAAGACGGTCGCCGGGGAGCCCGGCGCACCCCGGGAGGCCGCGCCGCAGGCCGTCACCCCGGGCGCAGCAGCCCCGCCGCCGGCCGCCCCGGAGCCGCCCGCCCGGCCCGCCGCCGGCCCGGCGACCGCGCCCTAGTCGCCGATCAGCTCGTCGGCGGCCGCGTACGGGTCGAGCTCGCCAGCTGTGACCTGGCCGGCCAGCTCGTCGAGCTTGTCCTCGCCCGGCAGCCCGCCAAGCCGCCGCCGTAGTTCCGTCACCGCGATGGCCGCGATCTCCTCGCGGGCCCGGACCCGCCGGCGCCGCGCCAGCTCGCCGGACCCGGCGAGCCAGTCCTGGTGCCGGCCGATCGCAGTGGTCAGGTCGGCGATCCCCTCCCCCGTCGCGGCGGAGGTGCTGACGATCGGCGGCTTCCAGGCACCGCTGTCGTAGCGGGCCATGGCCAGCATCGTGCGCAGGTCCCGGACCACCTCCTGAGCGCCGGGCCGGTCGCTCTTGTTCACCGCGAACACGTCGGCGATCTCCAGGATGCCGGCCTTGGCCGCCTGGATGGAGTCGCCCAGGCCGGGCGCGGCCACCACCAGCGTGGTGTCGGCCGTGGCCGCGATCTCCACCTCGGCCTGGCCGACCCCGACCGTCTCCAGCAGGATGACCCCGAAGCCAGCCGCGTCCAGGATCCGCACCGCCTGCGGCGTCGCCCAGGCCAGCCCGCCGAGGTGCCCGCGGCTGGCCATCGACCGGATGAACACTCCGTCGTCGGTGGCGTGGTCCTGCATCCGGACCCGGTCGCCCAGCAGCGCGCCGCCGCTGAACGGCGAGGTCGGGTCCACGGCCAGCACCCCCACCCGCAGGCCGGCCTCCCGGTAGCTGCGCACCAGCGCGCCGGTCACCGTCGACTTGCCCACGCCCGGCGAGCCGGTCAGGCCGATCACGTGCGCTCCCCCGGCCAGCGGCGCGGTCACGGCCATGACCTCGCGCAGCTGCGCCGAGGAGTTCTCCACCAGCGAGACCAGCCGCCCGAGCGCCCGCGGGTCACCCGCGCGCGCCGCCTCGGCCAGCTCCCGCGGGCTGGCCTGCCCGCGCCGGCCGACCCTGGCCCCGGCCGGAGCCGCCGGCGGCGGGGCGGCCGCCGGCGCGGGCACCTCAGTCACGGGCAGCGGGCACCTTGAACAACAGCGCGTCGCCCTGTCCGCCGCCACCGCACAGCGCCGCCACGCCGGTGCCGCCGCCGCGGCGGCCCAGCTCGCTGATCAGGTTCAGCGCGATGCGGGCGCCGGACGCGCCGATCGGGTGGCCCAGGGCGATGGCGCCGCCGTTGACGTTCACCTTGTCCGGGCTGACGCCCAGGTCGCGCATCGACTGGATGACCACCGCGGCGAACGCCTCGTTGATCTCGATCAGGTCCAGGTCCGCGACGCTCAGCCCGGTCCGGCCCAGCACCTTGGAGATGGCGCGGGACGGCTGGGAGTGCAGCGAGTTGTCCGGGCCGGCCACCACGCCGTGGGCGCCGATCTCGGCCAGCACCGGCGCGCCCGCCGCCCTGGCCGCCTCGGCCGACATGACGACCACGGCGCACGCGCCGTCGGAGATCTGCGAGGCCGACCCGGCGGTGATCGTGCCGTCCGGCGTGTAGGCCGGCCGCAGCTTGCTGAGCACCTCGGCGGTGGTGTCGCCGCGGACGCCCTCGTCGGTGTCGAAGATGACCGGCTCGCCGCGCCGCTGCGGCACCGGCACGGCGGTGATATCGGCCGCGAACAGCCCGTCCTTGATGGCCCGCGCGGCCAGCTGATGCGACCGGGCGGCGAACTCGTCCTGCTCGGCCCGGCTGATGCCCAGCCCCGCGTTGTGCGCCTCGGTCGACACGCCCATGGACTGGTGGTCGAACGCGTCGGTCAGGCCGTCGTGGGCCATCGAGTCGATCAGCTCGACGTTCCCGTACTTGAAGCCGCGCCGGGACCCGGGCAGCAGGTGCGGCGCCTGCGACATGGACTCCATGCCGCCCGCCACCACCACGTCGAACTCGCCGGCCCGGATGAGCTGGGCGGCCAGCGCGATCGCGTCCAGCCCGGACAGGCAGACCTTGTTGATCGTCAGCGACGGCACCGACATCGGGATGCCGGCCGCCACTGCCGCCTGCCGGGACGGGATCTGGCCGGCGCCGGCCTGCAGCACCTGGCCCATGATCACGTAGTCGACCTGGTCGCCGCGTATCCCCGCCCGGTCGAGCGCCGCCTTGATGGCGATCCCGCCCAGATCCGTGCCGCTGAAGCCGCTCAGCGAGCCCATCAGCCGTCCGATGGCCGTCCTGGCCCCACCCGTGATCACTGATTCCTGCATGCCTGAAACGATACCCGCGGGCAAACCGATGACCGGAGGTGCGGCGAGCATGCTGACCCGTATTGACCATGTCGGAATCGCGTGCCGGGATCTAACGGCGAAGATCGAGTTCTACGAGGCGACGATGGGGCTGCGCGTCGTCAGCCGCGAGGTCCACGAGGATCAGGGCGTCCGGGAGGCAATGCTGCAGGTCGCCGGGGCGGAGGGGCTGGCCGGCGGGTCGTATGTGCAGCTGCTGGAGCCGCTCGGCCCCGACACCCCGGTCGGCCGGTTCCTGGAACGGCGCGGCGAGGGGCTGCATCACGTCGGCTACGGAGTGGCCGATATCACAGCGGCACTGGCCTCGATCGGGGCCAGCGGGGTGCGGCTGATCGACGCCCGGCCGCGGCACGGGTCGATGGGCGCCTCGATCGCCTTCCTGCATCCGGGTGATATCGGCGGGGTGCTGACCGAGCTCGTCCAGGCGCCGCCCGCAGAGTGATCAAAAATGGGGCCAGCCGCCCATCTTCGGACGGCTAAGAGGCTTGCAAAAATGACATATCGGCAAAAACGAGTATCTCTAGCGCGAGCAACCGCGAACAGGCCGCCAACGAGGCATCAGGGGAGTACGCTGCCAGCACCGGGCGAGCGGAATTGCGTGCCGGCCGGGCCTGGGGCGGCGGTGGGTGCTGCCTGGCCCGGCGACTGGACTCATGAGGCGGTTGCCCGGGTGTGCGAATTCCCCCGGTCTACACAGGATTAGGCGACCATGCAGCCCGACATCGATGCACAGCTCAGCAACTTCTTCGAGGAAACTCCGCAGCGCGACTTTGCCCGGGTCATGCGTGGTTACGACCCGCATCAGGTCAACGAGTACCTGAAGCAGGTTGATACGGACCTTCGCCAGCACCGGGACCAGACCCAGGCTCTGCAGCAGGAGCTCGCCGACGCGCACCGCCAGCTCCAGGAGCAGGAAAGGCCCACGTACGCCGGGCTGGGCTCGCGCATTGAGCAGCTCCTGCGGCTCGCCGAGGAGCAGGCCACCGAGATAGTGCAGGAGGCCAGGTCCGCCGCCAACGAGATGAACGCGGCGGCCAAGGTCGAGGCAGCTGAGCTGCGGGCCGCTGCCGAGAACGAGGCGGCCGAGCTGCGGGCCGTCGCCAAGCGGGAGACCGACGACCAGCGCAGCTCCGCCGAGCGCGAGGCCGACGGCATCCGCACCGCCGCCCGGCGCGAGGCCGACGAGCTGACCTCGACCACCGAGCGCGAGGTCGCCAAGCTGCGCGCCACCGCTGACCACGAGGTCGCCGAGAAGCGGGCCGCCAACGAGCGCGAGGTGGCCAAGATGCGGACCACCGCCGAGCGCGAGGTCGCCCAGATGAGGGCCTCGTCGAAGCGGGAGCGGGACGAGATCCTCACCACCTCCAAGCGCCAGGCCGACGAGATGCGCAGCCAGGCCCAGCGGATCCTGGAGGAAAGCGAGGCGCAGCGGGCTCAGGCCGAGGCCGAGTTCGACATCCAGCTGGCCGCGCGCCGCGAGGAGGCCGAGCGCCAGGAGGCCGAGCGGCTCGCCGCTGCCCAGGCCGCCACGCAGAAGCTGGTCTCCGAGGCCGAGCAGCGGGCCGCGACCGCCGAGCAGCGGGCCACCAAGGCCAGCGCGCAGGCCGAGCAGACTCGCCGCGACGCCGATCAGCACTCGCGGCAGCTGGTCAGCAACGCCAAGAAGAACGCCGACCAGATCGTCGCCCAGGCCAAGGCCCAGGCCGACCAGCTGCTGGCCGACACCAAGTCCGAGGCCGACCGGGTGCGCACCGCGGCCCAGCGCCAGGTCGACGACCTCAACAAGCAGAAGGACAGCGTGGCGGCGCACCTGTCGCAGATCAGCCAGCTGCTCGGCACCCAGATGCCGGGCCTGGCCGACGCGCTCAAGGCCCCGGCGCAGGCCGTCGGCGCCTCGGCCGCCAAGGCGGTCACCGCGGGCCCGGCCGCCAACGGCGGCGCCAGCCGGCAGGCTCCGCCCCAGCATGCCCCGGCACCCAAGGCGGAGGCCGGCGGCCCGGCCAGGCAGCCGGCGAATGGCCGGCCGAAGGCCGACAGCGATGAGGGCGAGGAATGGTGGGAGGAGTAACCAGGCTCCGCCCGCTGAGCTAGCCCGCAGGGCCCGCCCGGTTTCCGGGCGGGCCCTGCTGCTGTCTGCGGCTACTGCCTGCGGGACGGGCGCGCTGGTCAGGCGCTGGCCGTCTGGCCGCCGTCCACCACCAGCGCCTGGCCGGTCATGTAAGACGAGGCGTCGCTGGCCAGGAACACCGCGGGGCCGGCCATTTCCTCGGCCCGGCCCCAGCGGTGCATCGGCACGGTCGCGATCGTCGCCGGGCCGGCTTGCGGGTCCTCCCACAGGGTGCGGTTCAGCGCGGTGGCGGTCCAGCCGGGACACAGCGCGTTGACCCGCACCCCCGAGCCGGCCCACTCCACGGCCAGCGACTTGGACAGCGAGATCAGCCCGGCCTTGGCCGCGCCGTAGGGCGACATCAGCGGCGCCGAGGCGACCCCGGCCACCGACGCCACGTTGATCACCGAGCCCCGGGCGCGCTCCAGCAGGTGGCCGGCGAAGGCATGGCACACATACACCGCCGAGCTCAGGTTGAGGGTGATCAGCTTGTCCCAGCCGGCCAGCCGCAGGTCCGCGAAGCCGACCATGAAGTTCGAGCCGCCAGCGTTGTTCACCACGATGTCGACGTAGCCCAGCTTGCTGATGGCCGACTGAGCCGCGGCGGCCACCTCCTCCTGGCTGGTCACGTCGGCCGGGATCACATGAGCCTCCCGGCCGGCCGCCGTCACGGCCTCGGCCGTCTCGGCCAGCCCGTCGGCACTGCGCGCGACCAGGGCCACGTCCGCGCCGGCGTCAGCGAACGCCACGGCGATCGCCTGGCCGATGCCCCGTGAGGCGCCGGTGACGAACGCCTTCTTGCCGCTGAGGTCGAACAGGCTCATATTCAGTCCTTCCAGTCGGTCGGCAGGGGCCAGGCCGCCGGGCTGAGCCGGCGCACGATCTCGTCCAGCACGATGCGCACGTAGCGCTCCCCCACCCACAGGTGCTTGGCCCCCGGCACCCCGATGACCTCGGCCTGCGGGACCCGGGCGAACCGGGCCGCCGCCTCGGGCGGCCGCAGGTAATCGTCGAACTCCGGGACCAGGGCGATCAGCGGCTTGCCGTCAGCGGCCCAGGCGTCCAGCTCGTCATCGCCGGCCCGCCTGAGCGGCGGGGACAGCAGGATCGCGCCCTCGACCGCCGGGTCGTCGCCCCACATCAGGGCCAGCTCGGTGCCGAACGACCAGCCCAGCAGCCACCGGTCCGGCAGCCCGGCGGCCACCGCGTGCCCGATGGCGGCGGCCACGTCGTGCCGCTCGGCCTGGCCGCCGCCGAACTCGCCCTCGCTGGTGCCCTGCTCGGAGGAGGTGCCGCGGGTGTTGAAGCGCAGCACGGCCACCCCGGCCAGGGCCGGCAGCCGGTAGGACGCCTTGCGCAGGATGTGGCTGTCCATCATCCCGCCGTGGGTGGGCAGCGGGTGCAGGCAGATCAGCGTGGCCGCCGGCGGCCGGTCCGCGGGCAGCGCTAGCTCGCCGACCAGCCGCAGCCCGTCGGCGGTCAGCAGGGTGACCGGCTCGCGGCGCGCGGGCAGGATGGTGCTGGCCGTGATCTGGGTCATGGTCTCCCTCAGCGGTGCGTGCGCGGGCCGGGTCCCGGCCGGCGCGGACGGCGCTGCCAGCACGAATTGTGCCAGTGCCGGCGATCTTCGGTGCCATTGGCCTGCTCGGGCCAGGCCACGACGTGCGCCACGCCGGGCAGGATCTCCTGATCGCAGCCGGGGCACCGGTAGGTCTTGGCCGCGGCCGGGCCGGGCACCTGGCGGACGACCCAGTCGCCGTCGGGCCAGGACTGGACCTGCGGCGGGCCGAGCCGGGTGGCTGGCTCCTCCCCCGCTGCCGCGCCGCCGGCCGGTCGGCGGCTGGCGCCGCGGCGCGGCCGGCGCGGCATGCTGTCCGGCAGGCGCCGGGCCTTGCGGGGGCTCACGGGATCACGCGGGCGGGATCAGCCGCGGAAGGGCAGCCCGGCGGCGGCGTGCTCGGCTAGCAGTGGCGGCGCCGCGACGGCCGGGGCGCCGTACACCAGGTGCATGGCCTGCAGGACCTCCAGGACGGCTGCGGGGCCGGCCTGGTCCAGCAGGTCCAGCGGCCCGCGCGGGTAGCCGCAGCCCAGCGTCATCGCGGTGTCGACGTCGGCGGCGCTGGCGTACCCGTCCTGCACCATCCGCACGGCGTCGGCCAGGTGCGGGTACAGCAGCGTGCCGGTCAGGAAGCCGGGCCGGTCGGGGGCGTGCACGGCGCGCAGGCCCAGCCGGGCGGCGAGCGCGGCGGCCGCCGCGGCGGCGGCCGGGCTGGTCAGCCGGGTCGGCACCAGCTCGGCGAGCCGGGCGCCGGGCGGGCCGGCCAGGTGCAGGCCGACGGTCTCGGCGGGCCGGCCGGCGGCCAGGGCCGCGGCCAGCACCGGCGCCGCGGGCGAGGCGGCGATGAGCACCAGGTCGCTGGGCTGGGCCGGGTCGGTGCGGACGGTGACGCCGGCTGCCTCCGCCGCGGCGGCGAGCTCACTGCCGGGACCGGCGCCGGGCCCGGTCAGCGTGATGACGGCGGGGCCGGCTCCGGCGGCCTCGTCTGGCATCTCGCTGGTCGCGGTGGCCGGCGGCGGGCCGGCGGAACCGTAGTCGTACAGGCCGCGGCCGCTCTTGCGCCCGGTGCGGCCGGCGGCGACGAGGCGGCGCAGCAGCGGGGCGGGCTGGTAGCGCGGGCCGCCGAGCTCGCCGTGCAGCACCTCGAGGATGGACAGCGAGGTGTCCAGGCCGATGAGGTCCAGCAAGGCCAGCGGGCCCATCGGCAGGCCGATCCCGGCGGTGGCGGCGGTGTCGATGTCCTCCCGGGTGGCGAAGCGGGTCTCCAGCAGGGTGACCGCGTGGTTGAGGTAGGGCAGCAGCAGCGCGTTGGCGACGAACCCGGCGCGGTCGCTGACCCGCACGCAGGTCTTGCCGAGCCGGGCGGCGAGGCCGGCGGCCGCGGTGAGCACGGCTTCCTCAGTGAGCACGGTGCCGACCACCTCGACCAGCCGCATGACCGGGGCCGGGTTGAAGAAATGCAGGCCAGCGACGCGGCCGGGGTGTTGCGTGCCGGCGGCGATCTCGGTGACCGACAGCGAGGAGGTGTTGGTGGCCAGGATGGCCTCGGGGCGGCAGACGCGGTCGAGCTCGGCGAAGACCTGCCGCTTGATCTCCATGCGCTCGGGCACGGCCTCGATGGCCAGGTCAGCGCCGGCTGCCTCGTCGAAGCCGCCGGCGGGCCGGACCCGGCCGGCGATGGCGGCCTGCTCGTCGCTGGTCAGCTTGCCGCGGCTGACGGCCCGGTCCAGCGAGCGCTGCAGGATGGACATGCCGCGGCGCAGGGCCTCGGGGTCGGCCTCGACGGCGACGACCTGCAGCCCGCCGCGGGCCAGCACCTCGGCGATACCGGCCCCCATGGTGCCCAGGCCGATGACGGCTACCTCGCGAATGTCCATGGCGGCGACCTTACAGTTGGCCGCGCGCGTGCCATCCTGGGGGATGACACTGGGCTGACGTGGCCCGGCCGGGCGGCCGGGGCCGCGACCGCGGGGCGGGGGATGCCATGACCGGGACCCATCCAGAGCACGAGGACTTCCCGTGGATGATCGCGGTGGTCGATCATCCGCCGCGCAGCGACAGCCCCGGCTACGTGCGCAGCCGGGCGCTGATGCGCAAGCTGGTCGCTACGATGCCGGACTGGACCTTCGCCGGTGACAGTTACCAGGACCATCACGGCGGCTCGGTGTGGGTGAAGGACGCGCAGGGCTGGCTGTGCCTGCAGGTGCCGCTGGGCATCGAGTGGTCGGCCCAGTTCTGCGCCGACCCGGCCCGGGTGGACGCGCTGCGCCAGTACGCGGCCCGGGTGGTGGCCGGCTTCCCGGATACGCTGCCGGGCTACGAGGCGCTGGGCTACCACGACGGAGCCGGCTTGCTGGCCACGCCGGTCACCGACGCCGACGGCGTGGCGGCCTGGACCGACTCGATCTTCAACGCCTCGCTGCCGCTGCCGGCGGGCACGCACAGCGGCGTGCTGCCGACGGCGGCGGGCTACCACCACTACCCCAAGCCCATCGTGGACATCGACCATTTCCGGTTCAGCGACTTCCAGCTGTTCGTGACCGACCCGGCGGGCCTGCCCGCGGTAGTGGTCCCGGTGGGCCGGCGCGGCAGCGGTGACGGCCGGGTCCGGCTGCTGGCCGCGCACCCCGCCTCGGCGTATGTCAGCCGGCTGGCGGGCGCAGGAGCGCCGGCGCACGGGGCTGACGGGGCGGGCGGTGCCGACGCGGCGGCGGACGCGGCGCCGCAGGCTGCGGCACCAAAAGCAGCGGCGGCGGGTGTCCGGGCGGCGGCCGCGGTCGCGGCGGAGCACCCTGGCCCGCCCGCGGAGCCCGACGTCCTGGACGCGGATGACCCGCTGGCGCGGCAGGCGTTCGCCCGTCAGTAACCACCCTGGATAGCGCCCGGCGCCGCGGGCTCAGCTCCCGGGCAGCCGGGGTAGGGCACGCGGGACAGGTCGCTGAAGCCGGGCAGGATGACGGTGGCCGCTCTGCCGTGCTGCTCGTACCGCAGCCGGAACTGGACCGGG
>DASUBV010000285.1:0-12325 GCA_035763085.1 Streptosporangiaceae bacterium
TGCTGGACCGGGTCGGGCTGGACCGTGACCGGGTCGCTCTCGTGCTGGACCGGGTCGGGCTGGACCGTGACCGGGTCGCTCTCGTGCTGGACCGGGTCGGGCTGGACCGTGACCGGGTCGCTCTCGTGCTGGACCGGGTCCGGCTGGACCGTCTGCGGCTCGCCCTCATGCTGGACGGGGTCTGGCTGAATTGTTGACATTATCGTCCCCCAGGCCGACATGTGCTGCGCAGCAATTTGCTGGGCCCTTAAAGGGTAGTAGCTGCTTTGTCAGTGAATCGGCAGAAGTGCGAAATTCTCTGTCGGATTATGCTGCGAAGATCGCTAATGGCTAGCTTTCCCCGGTCTCGGTCCCGAGCTCTTCCAGGCGCGAGCGCAGCCCGGCCGCCTGCTTGTCGTCCGCCAGCGACTCCAGCAACTGCACGGCCTCTTCCCAGGCCGCCCGGGCGGCGCTGGCCTGGCCAGCCTGGGAGCGGGCCTGGCCCAGGTACTTCAGGGAGCCGGCCTGGCCGTACTTGTCGCGCTCGGCACGCTGCACCGACAGGGCCTGCTCCAGGAGCGTCGCGCCATCACCCGCCTGCCCGAGGTCCATGTGCGCCCGGCCGAGGTTGCACAAGATGTTCGCCTCCACCCGGCGGGCACCGGTCTCCCGGACGATCGGCAGCGCCTCCTGCAGGCTGGCGATCGCCTCCTCATACCGGCCGAGCTCCAGGAATGCCTCACCGAAGTTCGACAGCGCCACGCCCTCGCCGTACCGGTGGCCGACCTGACGCTGCAGCTCCAGGGCCTGCGCCAGGGCCGGCAGCGCTTCTGAGTGCATGCCGCGGATCTGGAAGTCGAAGGCGATGTTGTTGGTGACCTGAGCCTGACCGTGCCGGTCGCCGCGCTCCCGGTGAATGGCCAGGGCCTGCTCCAGGTAGCTGGTGGCGTCGGGGGAGCGCAGCTGGCTGTGCACCATGCCGAGGTTGTTCAGCACCCAGGCCTCGCCGTGCCGGTCACCGCTCCGGCGCGCGCTGTCCAGGGCGACCTGATGGGTGGCGACCCACTCGGCGCGGTAGCCGTGCCGGTCGAAGCAGACCAGCACGGCAACGGGCAGTTTCCAGGCGATGTCATGCAGGTCATAGGCCGCGGCCTGCCGGGTGGCGGCGACCAGGTTGGCGCGCTCGCCCGCGCTCCACTCCAGTGCCTCCTCCCCGGTGGCAAAGGCCAGCGCGCCGCCCGGTGGCCCGCCGGCGCCGAGCGGGACACGCTCGCGGCTGCGGGTGACCACGCCGGCGGCGGCGTCCGCAGTGCGCAGGTACCACCACAGGACCCGGCTGACGGCCTCCGTCACCGCCTCGGCCGGCTCCTGAGCCAGCGCCCGCTCGGCCGCGTAGGCGCGCAGCAGGTCGTGGAACCTGTAGATGTCGGGCGCCGGGGACTCCAGCAGATTGGCGTCGACCAGCACTTCCAGCGCATCGGCCACCTCGTCCTCGGACTGGCCGAGCAGGGCCGCCGCAGCCGGCAGGCTGATATGCGGGCCCTGCCACAGGCCCAGCAGCCGGAAGGCATGCGCCGGGTCCACGCCCTGGCCGGTGGCCAGGTGCCGCAGCGACTCGAAACTGACGTCGAAGCAGGCGCGTACGGCCAGGTCCCCGGCGGTCAGCTCGGCCACCCGGCGGTGCTGGTCGGCCAGCCGGCGGGCCAGCGTCTTGACGGCCCAGCCGCGCCGGGCCGTCAGCCGCGCCCCGGCGATCCTGATCGCCAGGGGCAGGCCCGCGCATGCGTCCAGGACCTCGCGGACCGGGCCCGGCTCGGCCGCTGCCCGCTCCTCCCCGATGATGGCGGTCAGCAGCCCGCGCGCCTCGGCGTCGTCCAGGACATCGAGGTCGACCAGGCGGCTGCCGGCCAGGTCGGCCAGCCGGTGCCGGGATGTCACGATGACCGCGCACGACGCGCTGCCCGGCAGCAGCGGCCGGACCTGTGCCGCGTCCCGCGCGTCGTCCAGCACGATCAGCACCCGCCGGTCGGCCAGCCGGGTCCGGTACAGCGCGGCCCGCTCCTCCTGGCCGGCCGGGATCTGGTGCGCGTTGACGCCCAGGTCGCGCAGCAGCCGGGCCAGGATCTCGCCCGGCACGACGGGCTGCTCGCTGGCTCCCAGCAGACTCACGTATAGCTGCCCGTCACCGAACTCCTGACGCAGCTCGTGGGCCGCATGAACGGCCAGGGCCGTCTTCCCCAGGCCCGGTGTCCCGGCCACCACCGCGACGGCCACGGCCTGGCGGGTCGTGCCGGATGCGCCGCTGAGCAGGCCGCGCAGCCGGGCCAGGTGCGCGCCGCGGCCAGTGAAGTCAGCCAGGTCGGCGGGCAGCTGGGCGGGCGTCGGCGTCCCGTCCGCACCGCCGGCCCCGGAAACTCCGCGCGGCTCGCCAGCCGTGTCCTGGTCGCCGGTCAGGCCGGCGCTGCGGGCCGCCCGGGCGACCGTCACGGGCTGCCCGGCCGGCTCAGGCGGGCCAGCGGGCTCAGCGTCCCGCGGTCCGGCCGGGACGGCCCGCTCGCCGGCAGGCCCGGCCGGGGCGGCTGCCGGAGCACCAGCAGCCAGTGTCGCGCCGGCTCCCGCCGCGGCGGCATCCGGGCCGAGGGCGGGACCGGGCGGCCGGGCGTCCGCCTCGGCACTCAGCAGCCGCTGGTAGAGCCGGCGCAGATCGGGACCCGGATCGACTCCCAGCTCGTCGGCCAGGACCTGGCGCGCCTCACCGAAAGCCGCCACGGCCTCGGCGCGGCGCCCGGCGCTGTCCAGGGCCCGCATGAGCAGCAGCCACAGTCCCTCGCGCAGCGGGCTGTCGGAGATCAGCCGGCGCAGCTCCGGGACGAGCTGGGCCGCCAGGCCGCAGTGCAGGTCGGCGGTAATCCGCAGCTCCAGCGCCGTCAGGCGCGACTCACCCAGCCGGTCGGCCTCGGCGGTCACCAGGCCAGAGGGCGGGATGTCGCTCAGCGCATCGCCCCGCCACAGGGCCAGTGCCTCGGTCAGCAAGGTGGCAGCCGACTGCGCATTCCCGGCCGCGAGCGCGGCGCGGCCCTGGCGGGTCAGTGCCTCGAAGGCCGTCGCGTCCAGGTCTCCGGGCTCGAGCCGGAGCTGGTAGCCGGGCGCCCGCGTCGCCAGGATGTCGCCCTTGCGATCCCCGATCAGCCGGCGGACCCGCAGGACGTAGACGCTGACCAGGTTGGCTGCGCCGGCCGGCGGCTCGGTGTCCCAGAGCTCGGTGATCAGGCGCTCGGTGGAGACGACCTGGCCGGGATTGAGCAGCAGCGCGGCCAGGACGGCGCGCCACTTCGGTGCGCCGATGCCGCTCCAGTCCTGACCAGTCCAGATCTCGAGCGGTCCCAGAATTCGAAACCGCACTGTGCCGCCCCGTCCGAATTCGCCAGCCCCGCCCTGCGACGGAGCCCAGATGCCTGCGCCCCGCCCGGCCCGGAACGCCCCGGGCCGGATGGCTCAATCAATACTTAATCATGACGTAAGCCCGGTTCGCCATTGTGTTCCATTCATGCGACCGCTAGATAGCGCATCGTGACCTTTGCGCGCCGCCGCCGCGTGCGCTCGTTCCCGGGTGCCGGACAGCCGTTCCTGGCGGCCGGTCCGTGCTCAACCGCCGCGCAATAGGCGTCAACCGCCACGCAATAGCCGAAGGCCATGCTCATATCAGCCGGATTCGCACCATCCGGCGGCAACGGGGGGCTGCCGGATGGTGCTGGTCCGCCGATGACGTGGCCTGGGGACAGCCTCGCGGGGGCGCAGTCCGCACGGCCGTGGTCGGTGGCCGCCGTCGCCGTACCTAAGGGGGGCGGTGGCGGCGGCCACCTTGCCGGGCCCCGCGGCCCCCCCGCTTCCCGGCCCGGCCATCCGCTTCCCGGCCCGGCCATCCGCTTCCTGGTCCCGGGACCCGCTTCCTGGCCCCAGGGGACCCGCTTCCTGGCCCGGGGCCCGCTTCCGCGGCGCGGACCCATCGAGCCGCTACCGCCGGCCCTGCCACCGCGGGCCCTGCCACCCCCGCGGGCATGCCGCGTGGCTCGCTCGCGCCGATGACGCTCGGGCATGCCGGACGGGCATGCACAATTACTGCAGGGGCCGCGCGGTGCGCCGTGCGGGCCACGTCACCCGGCGTGACGGACCAAGTTTTGACGGAATAGCTGGTCCGGCCCTATGGTTAGCAAGAGTAATGACTCAGGTTAATGAAAATGACGACATCGCGGACCAGGTCAGACGCCGGCCTGGCTACAGAACTCCGGATCTCAGTCAGCCGGCTCGCACGCCGGCTCCGGGCGGAGCGGATAGCCAGGGGCCTGGCGACCGAGTTGTCCGACACGCAGCTGGCCGCGCTGGCGGCGCTGGAGCGGCACGCGGCAATGACCCCGGGCGAGCTGGCCGAGCACGAAAAGGTGCAGCCGCCGTCCATGACGCGGGTCATCTCCGCGCTGCTGGAACGAGAGCTTGTAGCCCGGGCGCCGCATCCGACCGACGGCCGGCAGGTCATCCTGACCGTCACCGACCAGGGCCGCCAGCTCGTGCAGCAGTCACGCAAGCTGCGGGAAGCCTGGCTGGCCCAGCGGCTGCGGGAGCTCAGCCCGGAGGAACGGGCGGCCCTGCGGGCAGCGGCACCGATCCTGCAGAGGCTGAGCCAGGCCTGACGTCCGCCCCGGCGGCCGGCCCCGGCCGCCGGGGCGCAGGCAGCTGGGGCGGCCGGACGTTCGACTCACTGCACACCCGCAACTACCGCCTGTTCGCGACCGGCCAGGTGATCTCCAACACCGGCAGCTGGATGCAGCGCGTCGCGCAGGACTGGCTGATCCTGAACCTGACCCACAACAGCGGCACCGCGCTGGGCATCACCACCGCCCTGCAGTTCGCGCCGATGCTGGCCAGCATGTGGGGCGGCGCGATCGCCGACCGCTACTCCAAGCGCGGCATCCTCATGGTCACCCAGGCCCTGATGGGCGGCCTCGCGCTGATCCTGGGCGTGCTCGCCCTGACCGGCACGGTCCGGATCTGGCACGTCTACCTGCTGGCCTTCGCACTCGGCATGGTCACGGTCGTGGACAACCCGACCCGGCAGGCGTTCGCCGTCGAGATGGTCGGCAGGGACGGGATGGCCAACGCCATCGCGCTCAACAGCGCGGTGTTCAACCTGGCCAGGATCAGCGGCCCGGCTGTCGCCGGCCTGGTCATCGCCGCGGCCGGCACCCCGGCCGCGTTCCTGGTCAACGCGGCCTCCTACGGCGCCGTGCTGATCGGCCTGAAGCTCATGCGGCCCGAGGAGCTGCACCAGGTGCCGCGGGCCCCACGGGCTAAGGGCCAGCTCCGCGAGGCGCTGCAGTACGTGCGGGCCCGGCCGCAGCTGTGGATGACGCTGATACTGATCTTCTTCGTCTCCACATTCGGGATGAACTTCCAGGTCACGACCGCGCTGATGTCGAAGGGCGTCTTCCATACCGGGGCCGGCGAGTTCGGCTTCGCCTCGGCCGTCTTCGCGGTCGGCGCGCTGGGCGGGGCGCTGCTCGCCGCCCGGCGGGCCGGGCCGACCCTGTCGCTGCTGGTCGCCACCTCTTTCGCGTTCAGCATCTTCGAGATCATCAGCGGGATGATGCCGGACTTCCTGGCCTTCCTGGTCATGCTGGTGCCCACCGGCCTGACCCTGCTCACCCTCACTACCACGGCGAACTCCACCATGCAGCTGGGCACGACCGCCGCCATGCGCGGCCGGGTCATGGGCCTGTACATGCTGGTCTTCCTGGGCGGCACCCCGCTCGGCGCGCCGCTGTGCGGCTGGGTCGCCGAGCTGTTCGGCCCGCGGATGAGCCTGATCTCCGGGGGCGTCATCTCGGTCATCGCCACCGTGGCGGTCGGCCTGCTGCTGAGCCGCCGCCGCGGGGTCCGGGCCCGCTCGCTGCTGCGGCCCGGCCAGCTGGCCCGCCTGGTCGCCTGACCCGGCGGGCCCGGCTCGCCGCCGGCAAGCCGCCGGACCCGGCCCGGCCTGGTACGAATGGCCGATGCGGCTCTTCGTGGCGATCGTGCTCCCGCCCGCTGTGATCGCGGCCCTGGCGCAGCAGGTGGACCTGCTCCGCCCAGACTGGCCGGGCCTGCGGTGGGCCAGCCCGGACGCCTGGCACCTGACGCTGGCCTTCCTGGGCGAGGTCCCGGCGGAGGTCCTGCCGGGCCTGGAGCAGCGACTGGAGCGGGCCGCGCACCGCCATCCCGCCCAGGAACTGGCCGTCCGGGGCGGCGGCACCTTCCCCGGCGCCGCCCGGGCCCGGGTGCTGTGGGCCGGGATCCGCGCCGATCAGGCCGCCCTCGGCAGGCTGGCTGCCTCCGTGGCCGCCGGGGCCCGCCGGGCCGGGGCCCCGCCGCCGGATGAGGGCCGCAGGTACCGGCCGCACATCACGCTGGCCCGGCTCCGCGAGCCGGCCGACCTGCGCCCGCTCGCCGCCGGGCTGTCCGGGCTGGCCGGGCCGCCGTGGACGGCCACCGGGATTCACCTGATCCGCAGCCATCCGGGCGGGCCCGGCCAGGGTCCGGTGTATGAGGAGCTCGGGCAGTGGCCGCTGAGCGGGAAGCGCTGACGGCGGGCGCGGCGCGGCCCGGCCGGCCACCGCGGCGGGGCGGCGCAGGCGGCAGGAAGCTGACGCCGGGACAGCTGCCCGGCGGCGGGCAGCCTGGCCTGGCTGCCGGGCAGCGGCAGGGGCTAGAGCCGCTCGACGGCGTAGTCGATGCAGGCGGTCAGGGCCTGGACGTCCGCCGG
Organism: Streptosporangiaceae bacterium; assembly: GCA_035763085.1. GTDB lineage: Bacteria > Actinomycetota > Actinomycetes > Streptosporangiales > Streptosporangiaceae > DASUBV01. The sequence goes on from DASUBV010000285.1 coordinate 6,776, forward strand.
GTCGATGGCCGGGAACATGCCGATCCGCAGCTGGTTGCGGCCCAGCTTGCGGTAGGACTCGGTGTCCACGATCCCGTTTGACCGCAGGATGGCCGACAGGCCGGCGGCATCGACCGACGGGTCGAAGTCGACGGTGCCGACCACCGCCGACCGCTGGGCCGGGTCGGTGACGAACGGCGTGGCGTACGGGACGCGCTGGGCCCACTCATACAGGTGGCCCGAGGACTGCGCGGTCCGCTGCGTCGTCCAGGCCAGCCCGCCCGCGCCGAGCATCCAGTCGATCTGCTCGGCGAGCATGATCAGCGTGGCCAGGGCCGGGGTGTTGTAGGTCTGCTGCTGCCGGGAGTTGGCGATCGCCCCGCGCAGCGACAGGAATTCCGGGATGTAGCGGTCGCCGGCGGCGATCCGCTCGGCCCGCTCGACCGCGGCCGGGGACAGCAGGGCGATCCACAGCCCGCCGTCGGAGCCGAATGACTTCTGCGGCGCGAAGTAGTAGGCGTCGAACTCGGCGGCGCGCACCGGCAGTCCGCCCGCGCCGCTGGTCGCGTCGACCAGCACGAGCGCGTCGCTGTCGGCGCCGGGCACCCGGCGGACCGGCATGGCCACGCCGGTCGAGGTCTCGTTGTGGGTCAGCGCGTAGGCGTCGATCCCGGTCTCCGCGCTGGGCTCGGGGTGTGAGCCCGGCGCCGCGTGAATGACCGTGGGCTCATCCAGCCACGGGGCGGCCGTCGTCACTGCCGCGAACTTGGCGGAGAACTCCCCGAACGACAGGTGCTGGGACCGCTGGCCGACCAGGCCGAAGGCGGCGACCTCCCAGAACGCGGTGGACCCGCCGTTGCCGAGCACCACCAGGTAGCCCTCGGGCAGGTCGAACAGCTCGGCCAGGCCGTCACGGACCCGCTGGACGAGGTGGCGGACCGGGGCCTTCCGGTGCGAGGTGCCCAGCAGCGCGGCGCCGGGCCCGGCCAGGGCCGCGACCTGCTCGGGCCGCACCTTGGACGGGCCGCAGCCGAACCGGCCGTCAGCGGGCAGCAGCCCGGCCGGGATCTCGATCTTGGCGGGCTCGTCAGGCATCGGCTCCTCCGTTTCCGCCTCGTCTGCCGCAGGCCGGACATGATGCCGTGTCAGCCGGCTCCGGATGCTCCCCGGCGTCGTGCCTGCGGGCACGACGCCGGCATCAGGCCCGGGCGGCCGCGGTCAGCGGCGCCCTTCACACATCATGGTCCAGGACTTCCTCGGCGCCGGGGACGTCACGAACCGGGCGCGCGCTGGGGCCGACGTACCGGGCGCTGGGCCGCACCAGCCGGCCGGTGCGCTTCTGCTCCAGGATGTGCGCCGCCCAGCCTGCCGTCCGGGCGCAGGTGAACATGGAGGTGAACATGTGCGAGGGCACCTCGGCGAAGTCGAGCATGATGGCCGCCCAGAACTCCACGTTGGTGGCCAGCACCCGGTCGGGCCGGCGGGCGTGCAGCTCGTCCAGCGCTGCCTTCTCCAGCGCCGCGGCTACCTCGTAGCGCGGGGCGCCCAGTTCCTGGGCGGTCCGGCGCAGCACCCGCGCGCGCGGGTCCTCGGCCCGGTAAACCCGGTGGCCGAAGCCCATCAGCCGCTCGCCCTGGTCGAGGGTCTTCTTGACGTAGGCGACCGCGTCGCCGGTCTTCTCGACTTCCTCGATCATGTGCAGGACCCGGGCGGGAGCGCCGCCGTGCAGCGGGCCGGACATCGCGCCGACCGCGCCCGACAGCGCGGCAGCCACGTCGGCACCGGTGGAGGCGATGACCCGGGCGGTGAAGGTGGAGGCGTTCATGCCGTGCTCGGCCGCCGAGCTCCAGTAGGCGTCGATGGCCCGGACGTGCTTGGGGTCCGGCTCACCGCGCCAGCGGATCATGAACCGCTCGGTGATGGTCTTGGCCTCGTCCACCCGGCGCTGCGGGACCATCGGCTGGCCCAGGCCGCGGGCCGACTGAGCCACGAACGACAGGGCCATCACCGAGGCGCGGGCCAGGTCCTCGCGTGCCTGCTCGTCGGAGATGTCCAGCAGCTGGTGCATGCCGTAGGCGGGTGCCAGCATGGCCAGGGCGCTTTGCACATCGACCCGGATGTCCCCGGAATGCACCGGGATCGGGAACGGCTCGGCTGGCGGCAGGCCGGGCGCGAACTCGTTGTCGACGAGCAGTCCCCAGACATGCCCGTAGGACACGTGGCCCACGAGTTCCTCGATGTCCACGCCCCGGTAACGGAGCGAGCCGCCCTCCTTATCGGGCTCGGCAATCTCCGTCTCGAATGCGATGACGCCCTCTAGACCCGGCGTGAAGTCGGACATTCGTGAATCCTCCGTCTCTTGTCCGCGGCGGGCCGGCGGGCTGGCCAGCAGTCAGGCCGCACCTCCTCGGGCGGCGGGGGCCAGCGGGCCTGTCTACGGCCAGCGAACCTATTCAACCGCGCGCCGAGTACGGACTGGTAACCAGGCTCCCGGCAAACAGCAGCAAAACGCCAGCTTGCCCGGCGCCGGGCGGCCCGGCAGGCTGGCCAGAACCTGGCTGCCGGGCTTAGCTACCCAGCGTGGCGGCCTGCCCTGGGGATATGTGAGGATCAGTACCCGTGACCGACCAGGACCAGACTCGTGAGCTGGACCACACGCTCAGCGAGGACATGCTGCCCGCCGACCCGATGGACCTGTTCTCCCGCTGGATGGCCGACGTGATCGCGGCCGGGCTGCCGGAGCCATCGGCCATGGCGCTGGCCACCGTCTCGGCCGACGGGCGGCCGCGGGCCCGGATGGTACTGCTGAAGGCCTACGACGCCAGCGGCTTCACCTTCTATACCAACCGGACCTCCCGCAAGGGCAGCGACCTGGCCCAGGTTCCCCGGGCCAGCCTGCTGTTCCCCTGGTATCCGATCCAGCGCCAGGTGATCATCGAGGGCACCGTGACGCCTCTGTCGACCGCCGACAGCGAGCCTTATTTCCACTCCCGCGGCCGCGGCTCGCAGCTGGGCGCGTGGGCCAGCCGCCAGTCCACCGTGATCAGCTCCCGCGACGAGCTAGATGACCGGTACGCAGAGCTGACCCGGCGGTGGCCCGAGGGCACGACCGTGCCGATGCCGGAGTTCTGGGGCGGGTACCGGGTCGAGCCGCAGATCGCCGAGTTCTGGCATGGCCAGCCCGACCGGCTGCACGACCGGTTCCGCTACCGGCGGCTGGCCGGGGGCGGCTGGTCCGCTCCCGAGCGGCTGGCACCCTGATCACTACTACTTTGATCATTACTTTCACGTTGCACTCAGTTCGCTCCTGCGCCGTGGCGGAATAGCATCAATGCTGAAGGGAGTGCAAGTGACGGCGCACGGGCTGATCGATACGACCGAAATGTACCTTCGCACGGTCTTCGAGCTCGAAGAAGAAGGAATCGTGCCGCTGCGCGCCCGCATTGCGGAGCGGCTCTCCCAGAGCGGGCCCACGGTGAGCCAGACGGTTGCCCGGATGGAGCGCGACGGGCTGCTGACGGTGGAGGGGGACCGGCAGCTGGCGCTGACCGACACCGGGCGGACGCTGGCGATGCGGGTCATGCGCAAGCACCGCCTGGCCGAGTGCCTGCTGGTCAATGTCATCGGGCTGCCATGGGAAGAGGTCCATATAGAGGCCTGCCGCTGGGAGCACGTGATGTCCGACAGCGTGGAGCGGCGGCTGGTCGAGCTGCTGGAGTACCCGGTGCACTGCCCGCACGGCAACATCATCCCGGGGCTGGCCGAGCTCGGCGTGCCCGACGAGGCGAGCAAGCGCGTGGCTCAGGCCGAGGATGACGCCGGCGTGGCGATGACGAAGCTGGCGCCGCTGGCGCCCGGGCCAGTCGTGGTCCGGCGGATTAGCGAGCAGATCCAGAGTGACGCGGATCTCATGCTTAGACTCAAGAACATCGGGATACAACCCGGTCGCGAGGTCACGCTCGCGGCGAGCAGCGAAGGCGTACTGGTGACAGGTGGGGACAGGGTCGATGGCCTGGGGGTGGAGATTCCCCAGCAGGTCGCGTCACACGTATTCGTTACCCGGTCGTGATGACCGTCGGTGCGGGCAGGTGAGCGGCTGGTGAGCCAGGGCGGCGAAGCCGCCGGGCCGGCGCTGCCGCCGCTGCTGGGCGCTGAGGCGGTGCTGGACCAGGTAGCGGCGGGAGTGGTAGTCACCGACTCAAGCGGCTGCCTGCTGTATGCCAACGACTTCGCCGTGTCGCTGTTCGGCTTCCCCGACGACGCGCCGCACCTGGTCGGCCAGTCGCTGCTGGCGCTCGGCTTCGAGGATGGCGACGCGCGCAAGGCGCGGGACATGACCCGGCAGGTCTTCCGGGGCTCGCCGTGGGAGGGCACCCTGGCGACCAGGCGGGTGGACGGCTCGCGGGTGTTCATCCGCGCCTACGCGGCCCCGCTGCGCGACGGGCCCGGCACGACCAGCGGCATCGTCATCATCGCGCGGGAGGCCAGCAACCGCGGCAGCCAGCGGGACACCGACCGGATCGCCGTGCTGGAGCGGATCGGGGAGCGGCTGGCCAGCTCGCTGGAGCTGTCGGTCACGCTCAGCCAGGTCGCCGAGACGCTCGTCCCGCAGTTCGCTGATCACTGTTTCATCGACCTGCTGCACGGCGACAAGCTGGTGCGCAGAGCTCAGCTGCACTCGCGCGGCTGGATGCCCGAGCCAGGCAGCTGGGCCCTGGTCGGCGAGCAGATCAGCTACCCGCCCGGGCACTTCTGCCAGCAGGCCATGGCCCGGATGGACACCGTCGTCGTCGAGGACATGGCGGAGCAGAGCTTCCCCGCGCCGAGCCAGAAGAGCCAGGAGACGTGCGAGACCGTCGTGCTCACCTCGGTCATCTCGGCGCCGCTGGTCGCCCGCGGCGAGCTGCTCGGGGTGATGAGCCTGGCGCTGTCCGGGCTGACCGAGCGGCAGGAACGGCATTACACCTCCGACGACCGGGACTTCGTCAGCGCCGTCGCCAGCCGGGTCGCGGTCGCCATCGACAACGCGATGCTGTTCGAGGAGGAGCGGCGCACCGCGCTGGCCTTCCAGACCAGCCTGCTGCCGCTCGACCCGCCGGCTCTCGACGGGCTGGAGGTGGCCTACAAGTACGTGCCGGCCAAGCCGCTGGAGACTCACGGCCAGGGCATCCAGACCCAGGTCGGCGGCGACTGGTACGACATCATCCCGCTGTCCGCGGGCCGGGTCGGCATCGTCATCGGGGACGTCGAGGGCCGTGGTGCGCGGGCCGCGGCGATCATGGGCCAGCTGCGGGCCGCGCTGCGCGCGTTTGCCCAGGACGACAAGCCGCCCGCGGAGATCCTGCGGCGGCTGGACGACTGGTGCCGGACCATGGGCCCGTCCGGCGCGCAGGCGCACGGCTTCGCCGCCGGGGACCCGCCCACGGCCAGCTGTACCTACCTGGTGTATGACGCCTGGTCCAGGACGCTGTCCTTCGCCAACGCCGGCCATGACGCGCCGCTGCTGGTCACCGGGGCGGACGTGGGCCAGCTGCCCATGGAGCACAAGGGCCTGCTGCTGGGCGTGCGCGG
>DASUBV010000286.1:0-2749 GCA_035763085.1 Streptosporangiaceae bacterium
CTGCGCCCAGGCCTCCCGGTACAGCCGGATCTGCTCGGCCTGGAGCTGGTCGAACGGGACGCCGGTGTCCTCTGTCAGCAGCGTCGAGCTCTGCAGGTTCAGTCCCTCGCGGGCGGCCCACTGCGCGGTCGCCCGGGTACCCGAGCCCCACCAGATCCGGCCGGCCAGGCCGGGGGACTGCGGCTGGATGGCCATGTTCTTCGTGGCATGTTCAGCGTGCCGGGCCCTGGCCGGATTCCCGGGTCAGGCAGGCTCGGCCGCCGGGACGCCGCCATGCGCTCCGCCCGCGGCATGCCCGCGCCGGTTATCCGCCTCTTCTGCCGGTCAGCCCGCGCCGCTACTGTCTTTCTGTGCCGTCGTCACCCGATGTCGCGCCCGGGCCGTCCGGCCTGCGCCGCGCGACCGCCGCCGACCTGCCCGAGATCAAGGCGGTCATCGACGCCGCCTACACCCGGTACCTCACCCGGATGGACAAGCCGCCCGCGCCGATGCTGCGCGACTACGGGCCGTCCGTCGAGGAGGGCACCACCTGGGTCGCCGGCTCGCCCCTCACCGCGGTGCTCACCCTGTACCCGCGCCCCGGTCACCTGTACGTGGAGAGCATTGCCATCCACCCGGACGCTCAGGGCCGCGGCCTCGGCCGTGCGCTGATGAGCTTCGCCGAGCAGGAGGCCACCCGCCTCGGGCTCACCCGGATGGCCCTGGTCACCCACGAGGTGATGACCGAGAACCAGGCCATCTATGCCCGGCTCGGCTACGTCGAGGTGGACCGCCAGGCGGAGGACGGCTACCGGCGGATCTTCATGGAGAAGCAGCTCAGTGAGTTCTCGCCGCTCATCACCACGCTGAGCCTGGAGGAGAAGGTCCGGCTGCTGACCGGCCGTGACATCTGGAGCACGGTCCCGCTGCAGCGCATCGGGCTGCGCAGCATCACGCTGTCCGACGGGCCGTCGGGTGTCCGCGGGCCGCGCTGGGACGAGCGCGACCCGTCGCTCAGCCTGCCGTCGGCCACGGCGCTGGCGGCGGCCTGGAGCCCGGGGCTGGCAGCCGAGTACGCGGCGGTGGCCGCGGCCGAGGCCCGGCGCAAGGGCGTGGACGTGGTGCTCGGGCCGACCATCAACCTGCACCGCTCGCCGCTCGGCGGCCGGCACTTCGAGGCGTTCAGCGAGGACCCGCTGCTCACCGGCCGGCTGGCCGCTGCGTATGTCGCGGCGCTGCAGGAGCGCGGCGTCGGCGCCACGCCCAAGCACTATGTCGCCAACGACTTCGAGACCGACCGGTTCACCGCCGACGTGCAGGTCAGCGACCGGGCGCTGCGCGAGGTGTACCTGGCGCCGTTCGAGGAGGCGGTCACCGCGGCGCGGGCATGGCTGGTGATGAGCGCCTATAACTCGGTCAACGGCGCGACCGCCAGCGAGAACGAGCTGCTGGAAACGCCGCTGAACAGCGAGTGGGGATTCGACGGCGTGGTCGTCTCGGACTGGGGAGGGGTCCGCAGCACCGAGGCGGCCCGGCACGCCCAGGACCTGGCCATGCCCGGCCCCGGCGGTGCCTGGGGCGACGCGCTGGCGGCCGCGGTGCGCTCGGGTGACATCCCCGAGGCCGCGATCGACCGCAAGGTGAGCCGCCTGCTGCGGCTCGCCCGGCGGGTCGGCGCCCTGGGCGACGCCCGGCCGGCCGCGGTTGCACCGCTGGAGCCGGCCGCCGCGGCCGCATTCGGGCGCCGCGCCGCCGCCCTGGGCACCGTGCTGGTGCGCAACGACGGCATCCTGCCGCTGCCCCCGGAGTCCGTCGCCCGCATCGCGGTGATCGGGCACAGCGCCAGCGCCGCGCGGATCCAGGGCGGCGGCAGCGCGACGGTGCTGCCCGAGCGGGTGGTCTCGCCGCTGGACGGCGTCCGCGCGGCCTACCCGGACGCGGAGGTCAGCTACGCCCCTGGCGCGATCGTGCAGCAGGGCGTCGCCGGGCTGCCGGCCGCCGAGCTGGTCAACCCGGCGACCGGGGAGCCGGGCATCCGGGTCCGCTTCCTGGACGCCGCCGGCGCCGAGATCTGGGCCGAGGACCGCCGCGCCACGTCGCTGACCTGGCTGGGCGGCGACGCGCCGGTCAGCCGGCTGGCCCGCCTGGAGATCGACACCACCTGGACGCCCGGCCAGACCGGGCGGGTGCGGCTCGGCTTCGCCGGGGTCGGCCGCGGCATCATCACGGCCGGCGGCCAGGTTCTGCTGGACGAGACCGCGGCGGCCGACGGCGCCGACCTGGGCGCCGCGCTGCTGTCGCCGCCGAGCCGCACCGCGCCGGTCGACGTCGTCGCGGGGGTGCCGGTGGTGCTGACGGCCAGCTTCGAGCGGCCCGCCGCGCAGGCCGGGTTCGGCGCGCTGTCGTTCCGGCTGGGCACCGAGCCGTCCGGCGACGCGCAGGAGCTGATCGACGAGGCCACCGTCGCGGCAGCCGCCGCCGACGCGGTGGTGCTCGTCGTGGGGACGAGCAGCGACGTGGAAAGCGAGGGCTTCGACCGCGCCAGCCTCGCGCTGCCCGGCCGCCAGGACGACCTCGCGCGCGCCGTGCTGGCCGTCAACCCGCGCACCATCGTGGTGGTCAACTCCGGCGCGCCGGTCGAGCTGCCCTGGCGGGAGGACGCCGCGGCGATCTTGCTGGGCTGGTTCGGCGGGCAGGAAGCCGGGCACGCGCTGGGCGACGTGCTGACCGGGGCGGCCGAGCCGGGCGGGCGGCTGCCGACGACCTGGCC
>DASUBV010000287.1:0-6865 GCA_035763085.1 Streptosporangiaceae bacterium
CCACATACGCTGAATGCGTAGACTCGCCAAGCTCTGAGGGTGGTCGGCAGTGCGGGACATTCTGGACGATATCTCCAAATGGTGGGACGCCGGGGAGACGTTCGGCCTGGCCACGGTGGTGCGCACGTTCAGCAGCGCGCCGCGTGAGCCGGGAGCGGCCATGGCCGTCTCGACCGGGGCCGAGGTTGTCGGCAGCGTGTCCGGCGGGTGCGTCGAGGGCGCGGTCTATGAGCTGGCGACCGAGGTGGCCGCGTCCGGGCAGCCGGTGCTGCAGCGGTACGGGATCAGCGACGACACCGCTTTCTCGGTCGGCCTGACCTGCGGCGGTATCATCGATATCTACGTCGAGCCGGTCAGCAGGCAGCATTTCCCGGGCCTCGGCGAGATCGCGTCGGCCGTGCAGGCCGGGACGCCGGTCGCGGTCGCGACCATCATCGCGGGACCGGGGCAGGCCGGCGCCCGGCGGCTCATCTGGGCCGACGGCGAGCGTGACTCGGCCGGCTCACTCGGCTCCGGGGCCCGGCTGGACCAGGCCGTCGACGACGACGCGCGCGGGATGATGGCCCAGGGGCTCACCGGGGTGCGGCGGTACGGTCCCGACGGCGAGCGGCGCCGGGACGAGCTGTCGGTGTTCGTGCAGTCGTTCACCCCGCCGCCGCGGATGCTGGTGTTCGGCGCGATCGACTTCGCCGCGGCCGTGGCCAGGGCAGGCAAGTTCCTGGGTTACCGCGTGACCGTGTGCGACGCGCGGCCGGTCTTCGCCACGGCATCGCGGTTCCCCGATGCGGATGAGGTGATCACCGACTGGCCGCACCGGTACCTGTCGCAGATCAGCACCGACTCCCGCACGGTCATCTGCGTGCTGACCCACGACCCCAAGTTCGACGTGCCGCTGCTGGAGGTGGCGCTGCGCTGCCCGGCCGCCTACATCGGCGCGATGGGCAGCCGGCGCACCCATGACGACCGGCTGGCCCGGCTGCGCGAGGCCGGCCTGACCGAAGCGGAACTGGACCGGCTGCGCTCGCCGATCGGCCTGGACCTGGGCGCCCGGACGCCGGAGGAGACGGCCGTGGCCATCGCCGCGGAGCTGATCCAGCTGCGCTGGGGCGGGTCCGGGCAGCCGCTGACCGATACATCCGGCCGGATCCACCACGAGCGGCTCACCGAGGGCCTGGCCCGCTGACCACGGTGCCTGCCCGGCTGTGCGCGGAGCGGGCGGCGCGGCCCGCCGCGGCTGCCTAGGCTAGCCAGATGGCCGCCGACGTTGCCGGGATCCTGCTCGCGGCGGGCGAGGGCAGCAGGCTGGGCCGGCCGAAGGCGCTGGTCGACGTGGCCGGGCAGCCGCTGGCCGCCCGCGGCGTTGAGCTGCTGCGAGCCGGCGGAGCCGCGCCGGTCATCGTGGTTACCGGTGCCGCGGACGTCGACCTGGCCGGCGTGATCACCGTGCACAACCCGCGCTGGCGCACGGGCATGGGCTCCTCGCTGGCCGCCGGGCTGGCGACCGTCCCGGACTCCTGCACCGCCGCCGTCATCGCGCTGGTCGACCAGCCGCTGGTCGGCGCCGAGTCGGTCAGCCGGCTGATAGCCGCGCACCGCGGCGGCGCGGGAGTCGTGGTCGCCGCCTACTCGGGCCAGCCGCGCAACCCGGTGCTGCTGGGCCGCCAGCACTGGGCCGAGGTGACCGAGCTGGCCGTCGGCGACGCGGGCGCCCGCCGGTTCCTGCGAGCACACCCGGACCTGGTCACGCTTGTCGAGTGCGGGGATACCGGCCGTCCGGACGACATTGATACCCGGGCCGACCTGACGCGCATTGCCCGGCAGCTGACCGAGGGCGCGGATAGCGCGGGCGAGCCGTAAGCCCGGCGGCCATTCTGCTGATAACAGCAAGAGCAGATAACAGCAAGGACGGGTTTCATGGCCGGCAGCCGCGCAGTGGTGTTGCTGCCCGGCCGCCGGCCCGCCAGGCGCAGCGCGGCGCTCGGCCGCGACTGGTAGCACTACACGGCGGACGGCCGCGATGGGCGCAGCGCGGCGGGCGGCCGTGATCAGGAGCGGGCGGCCTGCAGGCCCCAGCTGTGCGTGACGCTGTCGCCGGGCGCCAGCGTCAGCAGGTCTGTCCCGGTGACCAGCGCGTTCGGCGGGCAGGTCATCGGCTCGATGGCCAGCGCCCGGCGCCGGTGCCCGGCGGCTAGCGCGTCCCCGCTGAACACCTGCAGCCACCGGTACCCCGGTCCGGCCCAGAACCGCAGCTCGGTGCCGGACCCGGCCAGCCGGGCCCAGGCGCGACCCGCCGCGTCCCTGGTCAGGCCGGTGAGCGCGTGGTCGACGCGAGTGTCGCCGATGGCCCGCGGCTCGCGGAAGTCATACGGCGTCCCGGCCACGTCCCGCGGCCCGCCGTCGGGGATGCCCCGCTCGTCGGCAGGCAGCCACTGCGCGGCGGGCAGCTGCAGCTCGCACTCGTCGATGAGCGGCGTGCCCGCGGTGAGATACGGGTGCGATCCGGTCCCGTAAGGCGCCGCGGCACGGCCGGCATTGCGCGCCGTCACCGACACTTCCAGGCCGGCGCTCGCTGACAGCCGGTAGCTGGCCGTCAGCTCCAGGCAGAACGGGTATCCGGGCCGGGCCAGCAGGACCAGGGCCAGGTCGACGCGGCTGGCGTCCAGCCCCGCGGGCTGCCAGCTGTCCCACCGGGTCAGGCCGTGAATCGCGTTACCGCGGGCGGGCTCACTCAGGTCCAGCTGGTGGCCGGCTCCGCCGAAGGAGTACCGGCCCCCGTCCACCCGGTTGGGCCACGGCGCCAGCAGCTGGCCGGCCCCGGCGGGCGGCGCCTCGTCGGCGGCGTACTCGGTAATGAGCGGCCGGCCCTGGTAGCTCAGGCGGCGCAGGCCCGCCCCCAGCTCGGTGACGGTGGCACGGTAGTCACCTGCGGAGATGTCGTGCTGGGCACCGGTCAGCGGTGTCGCAGACGACTCGGTCATGGGGTCCCTTCCTGGGCGCAGTGGGCCGGGCACGCCAGTGACGAGTACTGTCCGCGGGGTGTGTGCCGACGGGGCTGCTTGGGGAGCGGGGGACCTTCAGCCCCGCCGGCAATTGCACCATAGCTGCCCCGGAAACCCCTCCGTGCGAACTTCGGCAACACTGCGGGTAGTTCTGTTTCGCCAAGGCTGAGGAGAAGAGCCTGTGACCGGACCGCTGCAGGGCATCGTTGTCATCGACCTCACCCGGGCGCTGGCTGGCCCGCATGCCACGATGCTGCTTGCCGACCTCGGCGCTCGCGTGATCAAAGTCGAGCAGCCAGGCACCGGAGATGAGTCGCGGCTGTGGGGACCGCCGTTCGCCGCGCCGCCCGGGGACCCGGACGGCGAGCCGGTCAGCACGTACTACCTCAGCTGCAACCGGAACAAGGAGTCGGTGACCTGCGACCTGCGCAGTGACGCCGGGCGCGAGCTGCTGACCGCGCTCGTGCGGCACGCGGATGTCCTGGCCGAGAACTTCCGGCCGGGCGTGCTGGGCCGGCTGGGGTTCGGCTACGAGCACCTGCACGAGCTGAATCCCGGCCTGGTCATCTGCTCGATTACCGGGTTCGGGCATGACGGGCCGGAGGGCGCGCGACCGGGCTATGACCAGATTGTCCAGGGCGAGGCCGGGCTGATGAGCGTCACCGGGCCGGATCCTGCCCACCCGACCAAGGCCGGGCTGTCCGTGGTCGACGTGCTGGCGGGCACGAACGCCGCGCTCGGGATCGTGGCCGCGCTGCACGAGCGGTCCGCCACCGGCGCCGGCCGGGTGGTCCGCACCTCACTGCTGGCCTCGGTGGTGGGCGCGCACGCCTTCCAGGGCACCCGCTGGACGGTCGCTGGGCAGGTCCCGGCGGCGACCGGCAATCATCACCCGGCCATCGCCCCGTACGGGGCGTTCCGCTGCCGGGACGGGATGATCCAGGTCGCGGTAGCCAACGAGCAGCAGTGGCAGCGCTTCGCGCCGGTGGCCGGGCTGGACCCGGCTGACGCCCGGTTCGCCCGCAACGAGCTGCGGGTCACCCGGCGCGATGAGCTGATCGCGGAGATCGAGCAGTCCCTGCAGCGCGAGGACCGGGCGCACTGGCTGCCGCTGCTGGCGGAGGCCGGGATACCCGCGGGGTCGATCCGCTCCATCGACGAGGTGTATGAGTGGCCGCAGACCCGGTCCCAGGGCCTGGTCGTCGGCGTGGACCATCCGACGCTCGGCAAGATCGAGCTGCCCGGACCGGTGCTCCGCTTCGACGGCCAGCCGCCGCGTCAGCACACCGCGCCGCCGCTGCTCGGCCAGCACGACGCCGCCGTCCGCGAGTGGCTCGCGCAGCCGGGCAGCCGGCCGGCCTCGCAGTAGCGCAGCCGCCGCGGAATAGGCCGCGCCGGGCGGGCCGGCGAGCGCCGCAACAATGCAGGAATTAATGCAGGCAGGCGCATAGCCAGCGCCACGGTGACGCTGGCTATGCGCGGCCTATTCTCAGCCGGGGCCCGCGGCGGGCCCGTTTTCCCTGATCACTCGAATACGACGATGGTCTTCCAGGTGTCCTTGTAGACGCGGCCGTTAACGAACAGGTTCGAGCCACGCTGGAAGGCCCGGACCGCCAGCCACGTCTCGTGGTTGTAGTTCCCGTTCACTCGCACGAACCGGAAGCCGTAGGCGAACTTCAGGCTGTGCTGGACGGCGCGGACGGCCGAGCCCCGGTCGCCGCGGCGCAGCGTGACGATCAGCCGGTTCCAGGTCGAGGAGCTGACCACGCCGCTGGCGCGCAGCCCGTGCTGGCGCTGGAACGACTTCACCGCACGCGTGGTGATCGGGCCGTAAGCGCCGTCGGCGCGCAGGTGGAAGCCCTTCTGCTGGAGCAGGTACTGAATCGTGACGACCCGCTCGCCGCGGGCTCCGGGCCCCACGGTGGGCCAGCGCAGCCCATGGGTGAACCAGGCTGGCTTCCCGGTTGTCGCAGCGGTGGTCGAAGCGCCGGCCGGCGCCGCGGCCACCAGAGTCGCCATGGAGGCGACAGCCACCAGGCCGAGAACTGCGGATACTGCCCGGCGAGCGAATGATTTCATGGGACCTCCCTCTGGCCGCCTGCGCACAGATGCGCGTGTGTGCGGGTCCCAGGAATCGGCCTGCTTTACCAGCTCAGCCAGGAAGCCGCACAGCATGGGAATTCCTTGGATATTCCTCAAAGCTAGATTCGGCGATCTTGGACCGTCAAGAGTGCTGCACATTGCGTACGGTGAATAGTCATTTCATCGGGACGGCCGATGCCACGTTTAGAAATCTAGGTGCCGACTAGGGCCTACCTCGCCACCATGTGCTCTGATGCGGGTAGAAACGCCGTGCCCGAGGGGCCTGCCGGATCGCCTGGAAGTGCCAGCTGACGGCGGCCGTCGGCCCGCTGCAGGCGCTGCCCTGGCTGTGCGCTGCGTATTAGCGGTGCTGGCCGCGCTGGCCGACGTAGCTGGCGAAGGCGACGGTGTTGCCCAGGTAGTGGCCGGTCCGCGGGTCGAACTCGCCGCCGCAGGTGACCAGGCGCAGGGTCGGCCAGCTGGTGTACCCGTACACCCGGGAGGTGGGGAACCGGGTCTTCAGGTACAACGCCACCGAGTAGGTCTCGAAGACCGCGGTGCGGCCGTTGCGGAGCCGCACGAAGATCCGGTTTCCTGGCCGCAGGTCGCCCAGCTTGTAGAAGATGGCCGGGCCCACGCCGTCGGCGTCGACGTGGCCCAGGATGACGGCAGCGCCCGGCTCGCCGGGGGTGGGCCCGCGGTCATACCAGCTGGTCACGAACGGCGTCTTGAGCGGCGGGACGGCGATGCTGCCGTCCGGGTTGAGCCCGCGGGCGATGATCTTCGCGCTCACCCCGATGGCCGGGATCTCGATGCTGGCCGGGTCGGCGGCCGGGACCCGGTGCGCGGCGGCCCGGGACTGGCTGCCGGGCAGGTCGCGTGGCGACAGGCCGGGGCGCCCGGCGGCCCAGGCGGGCGGCAGCGGCGGCGGCGACCAGCGCAGGGTGTTACGGCCGATGAGGGCGACCACGATGCCGCTGCCGATCAGCGTGACGGCGATCAGGTTGAGCCAGGAGATGCCGGGGCTGCGGCTGCCGTCCGCCCGGCGGCTGCGCATGCGACGGCCGTTGTGCGGCGGGCCGTCCATCTGGCTGCCGTTCAGCCCGGGGTCAGGCATCTGGGCGCTTCCGGACGACGGCACGGCCGGGCTCGCGGCCAGCCTGGCCAGGTGCCCGGCCAGGCACCCGGCGCTCCGTGCAGTGCAGCATCAGACCCCCGCAGCCCAGCGACCTGTCGCACGGCTTCCTTCCCGTGCCCTCCCGGGTTAAGCCGTGCCGCAGGGTGAGGCGCGGGACCGCCGGTGGGTGAGGTCAGGCGGCCAGGGGTGAAGCCGCGCAGTCAAGGGTAAAGCCGGGCAGCCAGAGGTAAAGCCGGGCAGCCAGGAGTGTCAGGGGAAGGAGCCGGGCAGTCTGCAGCGAAGGCGGGCAGTCATGGGTGTCAGCGGAAAACCCGGACAGCCATGCGTAAGGCGGGGCGCCCGCTAGCGGCGCAGGGCGCCTTCCGGCATGCCGCTGGCGGAAGCCGGGGTCCGGCCAGCCGCCGGCGCCAGCACTCCGGTCCGGACCGCGTCCGCGGCCAGCACTCCGAACAGGTAGAAGCAGGCCGACTCCTCGTCGGAGAAGACGCGGACCTCGTGCCGGGCCCCGCCGGCCGAGCTGAAGACCTCGAACCCCTCGGGGGTTTCCAGCAGGCACATGGCGCCGTCCACCTCCTCGCCGACCGAGTAGGAGCCGGCCGGGATGGCAGCCTGGCTGGCCAGCTCGCTGAACAGTCGCTCGGTAGCC
>DASUBV010000288.1:0-2473 GCA_035763085.1 Streptosporangiaceae bacterium
CCCGGTCAGCGATCTGCGCGAACTCGTCGGCCCGCTGCGAGAGAGCCTGCCGGAACTGGTCAGTGTCGCCCTGGAACTTCACCGTCACGAGAACGCTCATGTCAGTTACCCCCCGAAATCGGGCGCGCTTCCCCGGCGCGCCGGTACCCTGCGTGGACCTGGATCTACCCGGCCCCGCGGGCGGCAATGCCGGCCGGCCAGGCCCAGCCGCGAGGCCAGCGACCAGATGCGCAGCCAGAGCCCGATGACCTGACCCCGGCGACCAGACCCGGCGACCAGACCCGATGACCAGGCCCTACCTACGAGGCCCTAGCTACGAGGCCCACCTACAAGGCCCCAGCTACCGGGCCCACCTGCCAGGCCCGAGCGACCGGCCCCGGCTACCAAGCTCCGGCGGCCGGTGCTCTGCTCACCAGGCCCCGACCGACGGCCGGGCGTCCGGGCCCCGCTCGCCTCGTACTCCCGCTTCCATCCGCACGATCTCGGCCCGGTCGGCCCTGGTCCGGAAGGTGACCCTGGTCCGGTCCGCCCGGAACAGGTCCTGGGAGAACTCGAACGGCACGCCCTCGGCCGTGCTGGAGGTCCGGGTGATGGCCAGCAGCGGCGTTCGCACGCTCACCCCGAGCAGCCCGGCCTCCTCCGCGGTGGCGTCCACCACCTCCAGGTGCTCCACCACGTCGTCCGGCCGGACCCCGTAGTTGGTGTCCAGCAGCTCATACAGCGACCCGCCGAGCGGCAGTTCCAGCAGGCCGGGGAAGATCTCGGCGGGCAGCCGGGCCCGCTCCAGCGAGATCGGCACCCCGTCGGCCAGCCGGATCCGGGCGATGTCCAGCAGCAGGCTGCCGGCGGGCAGCGCCAGGTGCTCGGCCGCGACCTCGTCGGCGCCGGCCATCGTGGCCGACAGCACCTGCGTGCCGGCCACGAAGCCCTGACGGCGCAGGTACTCCGGCAGCCCGACCACCACGGACAGGTCGCGGTCCAGCTTGGCGTGGGTCACGAACGTGCCGCCCGCCCGGCCGGGCACCCGCCGCACCGCGCCCGCGCGGGCCAGCACGGTCAGGGCCTGGCGCAGCGTCGAGCGGCTCACCGACAGCTGGGCGGCCAGCTCCCGCTCGGTGCCGAGCCGGTCGCCGGGCCGCAGGCTGCCCGAGGTGATCAGCTCCAGCAGCCGGTGCCGGGCCTCCTCAACGAGCCTGCTGTCCGGCTGCCCGGCGGGCGCGAGGGGATCATGCAGCCGGTCGCTCACCGCAGGCTGCTTCCTCCGGGATCGGGATCAACTCATGGCCTCCGGGCACTCAGGAATGGTCTGGCCGCCGTCGATGACCAGGGTCTGCCCCGTGATGTACCCGGCCTCATCGCTGGCGAAGAATAGCGCAGCGCTGGCGATGTCCCCGGTGCTGCCCAGGTGGCCGAGCGGAATGGCCGCCTCCATTGACCGCAGGTAATCCTCGCCCAGGTCGTCCAGTCCCTCGGTGGCGATGTTGCCGGGCATGATCGCGTTGATCGTGATCCCGGACCGGGCCAGCTCCAGCGCGGCCGAGCGGACGAATCCGAGCTGGCCGGCCTTGCTGGCGCCGTAATGCGTCCAGCCGACGTAGCCGGTCAGCGGGCCGGTGATCGAGGAGGTCACGATCACCCGCCCGTGCCCGGACCGCTGCAGCGCCGGCAGCGCCGCCTGGACGATGAAGAACGTGCCCTTGAGGTTGATGGCCAGCACGTCGTCCAGCTCCCCGGGCGTCATGTCCGCCAGGGTCGAGGACGGGAAGACGCCGGCGTTGCAGCACACGATGTCCAGGCCGCCGTGCCGCTCCTGGACAGCGGCGGTCACGGACTCGCAGCTGGCCGGGTCGCTGACGTCGCCGGCCAGGAAGGTCACCTCGCCGGGGCCGCTGGCCGCGGTGAGCTCGGCGGCCGTGCGCTCGCCGGCCTCGGTGTCCCGGCCAGTGATCACCACCTGCGCGCCCTCGTCGGCGAACCCGGCCGCGATCCCCTTGCCGATGCCCTTGGTCCCGCCGGTTACCAGCACCGACCGGCCGCTGATTGAGCTGAACATGAAGTCTCCGTGGGGTGAGAGGTCTAGGACATGCCGGACAGGTAGCGCTCGGCCAGCTCGCAGGTGCCCGCAGTGAAGTCGGCGCCCAGGTCCCGCGCCGAGTCAGCGAACCGGTGCGAGCCGACCCAGGCGACCAGCTGCAGCCGGCGCAGCAAGATGAAGGTGGGGATCTCCGCGGCGTCGGCGTCCGGCAGCGGCTGCACCGTCCGGTAGCCGCGCAGCCACGCGTCGCACAGCTCGGGCACCCGCGGGTCGTGCTCGATGAAGCTGAGCGAGGCCCCCAGGTCGAACAGGAACCACCCGAACCCGCAGTCGTCAAAGTCGATGACCTGGATGTCGGGGCCGTTGACCAGCAGATTGGCCAGCCGCATGTCGGCATGGATCAGGCCGAACCGGTCCGGGCCTTTTCCGAAACGAGCC
>DASUBV010000289.1:0-32754 GCA_035763085.1 Streptosporangiaceae bacterium
GATTCGGTTACAAGAGCGTAACATCAGGCGCTAGTGGCCCAGGTAGCTCATCACGTGTTTGATCCGCGTGTAGTCCTCGAATCCGTACCTGGACAGGTCTTTGCCGTAGCCGGAGTGCTTGAAGCCGCCGTGCGGCATCTCGGACGCGAACGGTATGTGCGTGTTGATCCACACCGCGCCGAAGTCGAGCTGCCGGGCCAGCCGCATGGCGCGGCCGTGATCCCGGGTCCACACGCTGGCTGCCAGCCCGTACTTGACCCCGTTGGCCCAGGTGACCGCCTCGTCCTCGGAGCTGAACCGCTGCACGGTGATCACCGGGCCGAAGATCTCGTCCTGGATCATCTCGTCGTCCTGGCGCAGCCCGGCCACCACCGTCGGCGCGTAGCAGTAGCCGCGCTCGCCGACCCGGTGCCCGCCGGTGACCACCTGCGCGTGCTCCGGCGCGCGCTGCACGAACCCCTCGACCCGGGCCAGCTGGGCCGGGTTGTTCAGCGGGCCGAAGTCGGCGTCGGGCACGTCCAGCCCGCCGGTGCGCAGGCTGGCGGCCCGCTCGGCGAGCGCGTCGGTCAGCTCGGCGCTGATCCGCGGGCCGGCCAGCACCCGGGTGGCGGCGGTGCAGTCCTGGCCGGCGTTGTAGTAGCCCGCGTCCGCGATCACCTGGGCGGCGGTGGCCACGTCGGCGTCGTCGAACACCACGACCGGCGCCTTGCCGCCCAGCTCCAGGTGCACGCGCTTGAGCCCGGCCGCGGCGGCCTGGGCGACCTCGGTGCCCGCCCGCACCGAGCCGGTGATCGACACCATCTGGGGGATGTCATGCGAGACCAGCGCGCGGCCGGTGTCGCGGTCGCCGCAGATGACGTTGAGCACGCCCGGCGGCAGGAACTCGGCGGCGATCTCGGCCAGCAGCAGGGTGGACACCGGGGTGGTGTCGGACGGCTTGAGCACCACCGTGTTGCCGGCCGCCAGCGCCGGGGCGATCTTCCATACCGCCATCATCATGGGGTAGTTCCACGGCGTGACCTGGGCGCAGACCCCGACCGGCTCGCGCCGGACCATCGAGGTGTAGCCGCGCAGGTACTCCCCCGCCGACTTGCCCTCCAGCAGCCGCGCGCAGCCGGCGAAGAAGCGCAGCTCGTCGGCCAGCGGCGGCACCTCGTCGGTGCGGGTCATGCCGACCGGCTTGCCGGTGTTGCGGGACTCGGCCCCGACCAGGTCCTCGGTCCGGGCCTCGATGGCGTCGGCGAACCGCAGCAGGGCCAGGCTGCGCTCGGCCGGGGTGGTGTCCCGCCACCCCTCGAACGCCTCGGCCGCGGCGCGCAGCGCGGCGTCCACGTCAGCCGGCCCGGACAGCGGCGCCCGCAGGTACTCCGCGCCCGTGCTCGGGTCCACCACGGCGGTGGTCTGGCCGTCCTTGGCCGGGACCAGCTGCCCGCCCACGAAGTTCTGCAGAACGCCGTTGCCAGGTGCCTGCTCCGATGCCAACGCGGCCTCCTGCGATCGCCGTGAATCAGCGCCGACCAAGTGCCGTGGTTCGGGACAAACCCGGACGTCAGCGCGCAGTTCACCCGGTGTCTCCCGGCTTCCTCCGACCCTGACAGAGAATGCCGTCCTGCACAAGTGAATCAGTGACAGAAAGGCGCGCCTGCTGCGGAATCAGTTGACACGGGCCGATTGCGTGGCACGATTGAGCTTGCGAAGGAGGCTGATCATGGCGCACACGCCGGGCACTCCGCTCGCCTCCGTCGCGCGCTACCGCGGCGCCGCAGGCGGCCGGGATGCCGACAGTGTCCGGGTCGTCCTGGATAACGTGTCCAAGCAGATCATCGAGCAGCTCCAGCAGGATGGCCGCCGGTCATACGCGGCGATCGGCAAGGCCGTGGGGCTGTCCGAGGCGGCGGTCCGCCAGCGCGTGCAGCGGCTGATCGAGGTCGGCGCCATGCAGATCGTCGCGGTCACCGACCCGATGAGCCTGGGGTTCCTGCGCCAGACAATGATCGGGATCCGGTGCGGCGGCGAGCTGGAGCGCGTGGCCGAGCATCTGGCGGGCATGGAAGAGATCGACTACGTCGTGATCACCGCCGGCTCGTTTGACCTGCTGATCGAGGTCGTCTGCGAGAACGACGACCAGCTGCTGGACATCCTGAGCCGGGTGCGCTCGATCCCGAGCGTGACCATGACCGAGACCTTCGTGTACCTGAAGTTGTGCAAGCAGACCTACAGCTGGGGGACGAGATGACCTCACACCCGCAGGACATCGCCGAGCTGCAGGAGGCCGCCAAGCGCCACCTGTGGCTGCACTTCACGCGGATGTCCTCCTACCATGACGCTGACGTGCCCACGATCGTCCGCGGCGAGGGCAACTATGTCTATGACCAGCACGGCAAGCGCTACCTGGACGGGCTGGCCGGGCTGTTCGTGAGCCAGATCGGGCACGGCCGGACGGACGTGGCCGAGGCCGGCGCCCGGCAGGCCAGCCAGCTGGCCTACTTCCCGCTGTGGTCCTACGCGCACCCCGCGGCGATCCAGCTCGCCGAGCGGCTGGCCGGCATGGCCCCGGGCGACCTGAACCGGGTGTTCTTCACTACCAGCGGCTCGGAGGCCGTGGAGTCGGCCTGGAAGCTGGCCAAGCAGTACTTCAAGACCATCGGCCAGTACGGCCGGTACAAGGTGCTCAGCCGCGAGATCGCCTACCACGGCACCTCGATGGGCGCGCTGGCCATCACCGGCCTGGCCGGCATCAAGGCACCGTTCGAGCCGCTGCCGCCGGGCGGCGTCCGGGTGCCCAACACCAACTTCTACCGGGCGCCGGAGTTCGTCGCCGGCGACAAGGCCGCCTTCGGCCACTGGGCCGCCGGCGAGATCGAGCGGGCCATCCTGCGCGAGGGTCCCGAGTCGGTGGCAGCGGTGTTCCTGGAGCCGGTGCAGAATTCCGGCGGCTGCTTCCCGCCGCCGCCCGGCTACTTCGCCAGGGTCCGCGAGATCTGCGACCGGTACGGCGTCCTGCTGGTCTCCGACGAGGTCATCTGCGCCTTCGGCCGGCTGGGCTACTACTTCGGCTCGCAGCGCTACGGCTACCAGCCCGACATCATCACCTTCGCCAAGGGCGTCACCTCGGGGTACTCCCCGCTGGGCGGCATGCTGGTGCGCGACCAGATCATGGAACCGTTCACCCATGGCGACACCAGCTTCCTGCACGGCGTGACGTTCGCCGGCCACCCGGTGTCCTGCGCCGTCGCGATGGCCAACCTGGACGTCTTCGAGAAGGAAGACCTGCTCGGCAACGTCCGGGCCCACGAGGGCGCCTTCCGGGCCACCCTGGAGAAGCTGCACGACCTGCCGATCGTGGGCGACATCCGCGGCGACGGGTACTTCTACGGCATCGAGATGGTCAAGGACAAGGCCACCCGGGAGACCTTCAACGACGACGAGTCCGAGCGACTGCTGCGCGGGTTCCTGTCGCACGCGCTGTTCGACGCCGGGCTGATCTGCCGCGCCGATGACCGGGGCGACCCGGTGATCCAGCTGTCTCCGCCGCTGACCTGCGGCCAGGAGCAGTTCGACGAGATCGAGCAGATCCTGCGCTCGGTGTTCACCGAGGCCTGGTCCCGGCTGTAACCAGGCGCTGACCGGTCCTGGCTATTCCGGGAAGGCAAACGTCCGGGACAGGCTCTAGCATGCGACCCATGACAGCAGCCAGCGATCAGCCCGCCCCGCCGCCGGCCGCGGACGATGGCCCGGTGCAGGCGCAGTTCGGACCGCACCGGTTCTACGCCGGCGAGGGCGGCGGCAGCGAGGAATTCCGGGCCGCCAGGTTCGAGGCCGCGGACCTGCGCGGCGCCCGGTTCACCGACTGCGACCTGACCGGCCTGACGATCCGCGATGGCTGGCTGGTCGACGTCAGCATCTCCGGCTACCTCAGTAACGTCACCGTCAATGGCGTCGACGTCAGCGACTTCGTCAGCGCCGAGCTGGACCGGCGTCACCCCGAGCGCGTGCAGTTCCGCGAGGGCCAGGACGCCAGCGATTTCCGGGCGATGTGGGACACCATCGAGCGGCTGTGGGCACAGGCCACCGAGCGCGCCGGGCGGCTGCCGGCGGCAGCACTGACTGAGCAGGTCAATGAGGAGTGGTCGTTCGCGCAGACTCTGCGTCATCTGATTTTCATCACCGACGCCTGGGCGAGCCGGACGATCCTGGACGAGGACATGCCGTACCATCCGGCCGGGCTGCCGCAGAGCTGGTACCCGGCGGCCGCGGCGGCCGGGCTTGGCATCGACCTGGCCGCTGAGCCCGGCTACGACGACATCCTGGCCGCCCGTGCGGACCGGATGGCCGTGATCCGGCGAATCGTGGCCGGGCTGACCGATGACGACCTCGGCCGCCGGTGCCGCCGGTCGCCCGCACCGGGTTACCCGGACGAAGAGCACACTGTCGCCGAGTGCGTCGCCGTGGTGATGGACGAGGAGATTGAGCACTACCGGTTCGCGGTGCGCGACCTGGCGGTGCTGGAATCCAGGTAGCCGGCGCCCGCCCGTCCGGATACCCGCGGATCTCCGTGGTGCCGGGCGGTCCCGATGACACCCGTTGGCACCTGTTGCCGGATCTGTCCGATCATTCACGACTTTCGTTACCAAGTCGTGACCGAATTCGTGCTACCTCTTGGTGCCCTCTGGCGTGTCTAACAGTAGAGGGTGCCGGCCAGCGCGATCGGGGCAGGGGCCGGGCCCTGCGCGACGGGAGGCGCCATGAGTATCAGCCGCGACTGGGCCGCGCTGGCCAGCCCGAATGAGCGGCTAGCCCGGCCGGAGGACACGCTCCCCGGCGGGACCATGAGTGCGATCCGCGCGGCTGGCCCGCGGGACCAGAAGCGGGACCACCGCGACAGCCACACGGGCAGCTTCCGGCGCCCCTCGTGGCGCCGCCGCAAGGCGGCCTAGCCCCTCATCCGCCAGCCTGCCAGTCCGGGTCAGGTACGGATGCGGCTCCCGGGGCTCAGCGCACGGTGACGTTGCCGGCGTTCGTCCGGGCCACCAGCGAGTGCGGGCTCCGTGAGTTCAGCGCCACGCTCACGTGGCGCTGCCCGGCCTGCGTGTGCGCGGCGACGCGGTAGCCGGACTGCCCGGCCGGCACCTCGAGCAGCACCGGGCCGGCCTGGGTGATCGCGCTGACGGTGCCGGGCACCACGGTGAAGCGCAGCGAGATGTTCCCGGCCGTGCCGCGGACGCTGACGCTGCCCGACCGCAGCCGGACCCCGGTGACGTCCCCGGCCCGGGATGTCACGCGGACCGCGCCGGCGACACCGGCCAGCCGGACGTGGCCCGCGTTGTCGGTGACGGTCACCGCGCTGGCCAGGCGGCTGATGGTCACGTTGCCCGCGCCGGTGCGCGCCTGCACGGCGACGGCGATCGGGACGGTGATGGTGTAGTTGACGGCGCACTGGCCCTGGTCCGGGCACGTTGCGGTGATGTGCAGGGTGGTCCCGGTCCAGGTCTGGGTGACGCCCGGCCGTTTCCGGCTCCATTCCAGGCGGCGGGTGACGGTGACGCGCTTGCCCTTGCCCTTGCCCGGCGACAGGGTGATGTTCCCGGCGCTGACGTCGAGGTCGATCCGGGTGATGCCGCGCGTGTAGGTACGGGTCTGCCGGACCGAGTGCGCGGGCCCGGAGCCGAAAGCCGAGGCACAGCCGGCGATGCCGGCGGCCAGCAGCGTCACCGTCGCGGCCAGCGCGGCGGCGGGTGCCGCGGTCCGGGCGGCCGGCCTGGCGCTTCCCGCCAGCCAGCCGCTGCACGACCGCAATCGCCGGGCATCTGATGACATTGCCATGTCCTTCCGTTTCCTGAATGGTGCCCGCAGGGAGCGCGCCAATAGTGTCAGCCGCCGGCGCGTCGAGTACCGTTATTGTTTCGTTACCAGAATTTCCGCTGGGGTTTCCGCGCCGCGCGACTCCTACCTGTGACGGCCGGGGCTCGCGTCATCGTGACCCGGCACCAGCGGCAGCGGGAGGCACCATGTCCGGACCCAGCGAGCGGATCGCCCAACTGGCCGGCTACCAGGGCGGTTGCGAGAGTTACACAGTTGTGACCAGTTCCGCATCGCCAAATCGGCCGCCCCGGGGGTCTTACCTAGGGAGGGCCGCAGTACGGAGAGCAGGAGTACCCGCCGGGCCCAGCACCGCCGCAGACAGCACCACAGCATTCCCAGGAGGGCACATGCCGAGCAGCACTCCGGACTGGAGCGCCCTGGCCAGCCACAACGAGCGACTGGTCACCGTCCCGGTCCCGGCTCCGGCCACCAGCGCTGGCCCGGACATCGAGCATCGGGCCCCGTCGGCAGGCCACGGTGACGGCAGCCACCGCTCCGGCCGGCGGTCGCTGTGGACCCGGCGCACCGCCCACCGGGGCATGATCCTCCAGTTCCGGGGCTAGCCGCCCCCCCACGAGCTGATCTGCGGGGCGTCAACCGCGGGTCGGGCAACTGCCGGCGCAGGGCTGAGGGTCCGGCGCCGGCAGTTGCTGTGCTGGATGGCGCAGTGCCCGCCCGGAACTGCGCCGGCTGACATTGCGCAGTTCCGGGCGGACGCTTGGGCGTGGCGTCTTCCCTCGTCGCTCGTGCCTCGCTCCTCAGTCCAGACACCACGGCGCCCGCCCGGAACTGCGCTGGTGATGCGGGCCTGCGGGGGCTAGACGGGGGCTACGCCGATGAGGCCGTTGCGGGTGACCCGAGCGCCCAGTTCTTCCTCGGTGGCGGTCTCGGTGCCGGAGGGGCGGCGAGGCAGGACCATGTAGCGGGCCTCGGCGCTGGCGTCCCAGACGCTGATCTGCACGCCGGGGTCGAGCTCGAAGCCGAAGTCGCGCAGCACGCCGCGCGGGTCACGGACCACCCGCGACCGGTAGGCCTCGCTCTTGTACCAGGTCGGTGACGGGCCCAGCAGCGCGATCGGGTAGCACGAGCACAGCGTGCAGACGATCACGTTGTGCCGGTCCGCGGTATTCTCCACCACCTTGAGCCGCTGCTGCTGCAGGCCGCCGCCCATGGACAGGCCGACCTCGGGCAGCGCCGCGTTAGCGTCGGCCAGCAGCCTGGCGCGGAAGCCCTCGTCGGTCCACGCGCGGGCGACCAGGCGCGCGCCGTTGGCCGGGGAAGCACGATTCAGGAACGCTTCCATGGCCCGGTCGAGCTCCTGGGCATCAACCAGCCCGCGCTGCTCCAGGAGGCCTTCCAGGCGGCGCACTCGCGCCGCTACCGTGCCCGCGGGGCCGGCGTGATCGCCACTGATGGCACTACCTTCTTTCGTCATCGGGCGCTCCCGGGGAGCGCTCTTGCCACACACTCACTGACTCCCGGACAGGGCTTTCGCCGTGGCTCACCGGTCCGCCTCCGCCCGGTTCTCCCCTGCCCGGTCCGCCTCCGCCCGGTCCTCCTTTGCCTCAGCTGACCTGAGGTAGCTGTGCCACAGATCCACGGTCACGGCATGGTCGCCGGCGCCGAACAGGTCCCGGGCGGCGAAGGCGACGGTGTAGACCGGCTCGGGCTCGGCGGGCAGCGACCGCGAGCGCAGGTCGGGCAGCGGGTGACGGCCCAGCAACTCGACGACGGTACCGGTGGCGCCGCGCGCGTACCGCGGCAGCCGGGTGTGGTGGGCCGGGTCAGCGCTGGCGGTCCGGACCCGGTCGCCCGGGCTGAATGCCTCAGTCACGCGGGCCACTCACTTCGCTGGCGCTGAGTATGCCCTTCTCGTCGAGCAGCGTGACGATGGCGTGCAGCCACTTCTCGTAGTAGGAGGCGGCCAGGTACTGCTGCGGGGGCATCCGCTCGATGGCGTCCCGGAACTCATCCAGGTTGTACACGCCCTGGCGGATGAGGGCCCGGTTGAGCGCGAAGACGTGCGCTTCCCAGTCGGCGTGGAAGGCCGGCTCGTCCAGCTCCTGCTCGACCGGGCCGAAACCCTGCAGGCCGCCAACATCGTTGATCCGGCTCATCGCACCTCCACCCAGACCGGTCGTCTGGTGATTATCCCTCGATGAGTGCCCTTATCCGGCTGACCGCCTCGCCAACCGCGACGCGCTCCTTCTCGCCGGTCGCCCGGCTGGTGATCTCCACCAGGCCATCGGCCAGGTCGCGGGTGCCGACGGTGAGCCGGAACGGGATCCCGGTCAGCTCGGCGTCCTTGAACTTCACGCCGGGCCGCTCCTCCCGGTCATCCAGGACGGCGTCCACGCCGGCCTCCAGCAGGCCCTGGTAGAGCTCGCGGGCAGCGGCCCGGGCGCCCTCGTCGCGGTGCGACAGCAGGATGACGGTGGCCTCAGCCGGCGCCACCTGGACCGGCCAGGCCAGCCCGGCGTCATCGTGGTGCACCTCGGCGATGGCGGCCATGGCTCGCTCCACGCCGATGCCGTAGCTGCCCATGATCGGGATGATGGCGGCCCCGTCCGCGCCCAGGACCGTGACCCCGAGCGCGGTGGTGTACTTGCGGCCGAGCTTGAAGATGTGCCCGACCTCCACAGCCTGGATGACCTCCAGCGGCGTGCCGCACTTCGGGCAGGGCTCGCCCGCCGCGACCTCGCGCAGGTCGGCCCAGGTGCTCACCGTGATGTCGCGGGCCACGTCCACGCCGGTGAGGTGGAAGTCGTCGGCGTTGGCGCCGGTGGTCATGTTGGCCCGGCCCTGCAGCGCCAGGTCGGCGATGACGGGCAGCCCGGTGATGCCGACGGCGCCCAGGCTGCCCGGCGAGGCGCCCAGCGCGGCCACGATCTCGTCGGCCTGGGCGGGCCGGACGCTGGTGGCGCCGGTCGCATCGATCAGCTTCTGGTCGGCCAGCGGGTGGTCGCCGCGCAGCAGGACCAGGGTGAGCTGGCCGTTGATGACCTGGACCAGCGTCTTGATCTGCCGGTCGGCGGCCTTGCCGTGCCGCAGCACCAGGTCCTCGATCGTCCGCACGCCGGGGGTGGCCAGCCGGACGGGCCCGGCCGGGCCGGGCTCGTCGCTGACCGGGGCCAGCGCGGATGTCGCCTTCTCCAGGTTGGCGGCATAGTCACCCGCCGGGCAGACCGCCACCTGGTCCTCGCCGGCCGGGGTGGGGCACATGAACTCCACCGAGTCCTTGCCGCCCATGTTGCCGCTGGAGGCCTCGACCGGGATGGCGGGAATGCCGAGCCGGGCGAAGATCCGCTGGTAGGCGCCGCGGTGGGCCTCGAAGGAGGCGTCCAGGCCGGCCTCGTCGGCGTCGAAGCTGTAGGAGTCCTTCATGGTGAACTCGCGGACCCGGATCAGCCCGCTCTTGGGCCGCGGCTCGTCCCGGAACTTGGTCTGGAACTGGTACCAGAACTGGGGCAGCTCGCGGTAGGAGGACAGCTCGCTGGCCACCGAGGCGAAGATCTCCTCGTGGGTCATGCCCAGCACCATCTCGGCGCCCTTGCGGTCCCTGAGCCGGAACATCTCCTCGCCCATCACCGCCAGCCGGCCGCTGCGCTCCCAGATCTGGGCTGGCTGCATGGACGGCAGCAGGAACTCCTGCCCCCCGATCCGGTTCATCTCCTCGCGGATCACGGCGATGACCTTGGCCCGGACCCGGACCCCCAGCGGCAGCAGGCTGTAGTGCCCGGCGGAGAGCTGGCGGATGAACCCGGCCCGCAGCAGCAGCCGGTGACTGGCCGCGTCCGCATCGGCGGGGTCCTCGCGGAGGGTCGGGATGTGCAGCTGTGACCAGCGCATGTAGCAGCCTTTACTTGATGATCCGGGAAAGTTGACGCCGAAGAACGCATTCTATGAGGGTCAGCGGGCCGCTGCGGCCCGTGACCGCTGATCGGCCGGGTTTGCGGCGGGCCGGACCGGGGATCCTGCTTGTCATGCCGACGGTGATGTCGACCACGGAAGTCTCTTCCGCCGAGCCCGCCACAGCGGACGGCGCCGCCGAGCCGGCGGTCCCGCAGCTGGCGACCCTGGGCCGGCCGCGCCGGGCACGCCGGGCGCGGCGGGACCGGAGCCGGCGGCTGGGGGCGCGCCAGGCGCTGTCGTTCGCGATGGGCATCGCCTCGGTGTTCGACCTGACCGGCACCACGATCTACCGGACGATGCGCAGCGTCCTGCCGCCCGCGCCGCCGCGCGCCGAGGATGACGCGGATCCGTTCCGGTCGGCCATGGGCACCATCCTCAGTGCCCACCACGACGCGATGGCCTCCGCTGACGACGACAACGGCGCGGCGTTACCCGCATGACCGACATGACGGGCACGGAGCCGGAGCACCGCCAACCAGAAGCACAGTCAGCGTCAGCGCACCGGCCTCCGGTGCCGGAGATCTCGGTCGAGCAGGCCATCGCACTGCGCGAGCAGGCACCGGAGATGTACGACCTGTGGCTGCGGATCGCCCAGGAGAAGGCGGCCACCGCGAACTACGTGGACCGGGCGCCGTACGAGGTGCCCGAGCGGCTGGCCCAGTCCGGCCGGCCGCGGGCACTGGGCGCGCTGATCATCGTGCTGTCGTTCTGCGGCTACCTGGCCTGGCTGGGCGGCCCCGGCCCGTACATCGGCGGCCTGATCGCCATCCTGGACCTGGCCGTCATGTTCGGCATGTTCTTCGGGCTGCGGCCCGAGCGGCTGCCCGAGCACAGCCGCCTGGAGCACCGCGACCGGCGCTAGCTCCGGGGCGGGACCGACCCGCGGCGGAACGTGCCGCTGTCGGTGATCCGGTCGAACAGCATCGACTCGCCCCGGAACATCGGGGTCTGCCGGACCCGCCGCTCGATGGCCGCCGCCGACATGGTGTAGCCGAGGAACAGGAACACCGACAGCCCCTGGATGATGATCGGCACCCACAGCGACGCGAACACCCCCTGGCTCCAGTCGTACAGCCCGTGCAGCGCGGCCGGGATGGCGAGGCCCAGGGCGATCAGCGGCAGCCGCCGCCGCGGGTAGTTGACCGCCATCCCGATGAAGAACGCCGAGACCCCGGCCCACAGCGCGTGCTGGAAGCCGTCCACGAAGACCCGCTCGGCGAAGGCCAGCACCTCGACGATGGCCTCGCTGTTGGCCTGGGCCGCGGTGATCGCCTGGATGTCCTGCAGGGTGTACCCGGCCTGCTCGGTGACACCGAAGGCCAGGCCCACGACAGCACCGAGGAACATCCACATCCGGACATCCAGCTTGACCGACCGCAGCTTCAGCAGCAGCAGCGCGGCCACCAGGATGGGCAGTGCCTTGGTGACCTCCTCGTTGACGCCCACCCCGAGCGCGCCGGGAAAGGACATCGGCTTGCCCGGCCGGGCCATGAACTGGTTCAGGTTCACCGTGACCAGCCGGATCCAGACCAGCGAGAAGGCGATGGCCCCGGCCCCCAGCAGCCACTCCCGGCGGCCGACCGGGCCCGGCCGGATCAGCAGCCAGAACACGATCGCCCACAGCGGCGCGATGTACAGGCTGTAGGCCCAGCCCGGCGTGGCCAGGCTGTCCGAGCTCGCGAACAGGGCGATGAAGATCAGCGGCAGCAGGCCGTAGGGGATGACCAGCAGCCGCAGGAACTGCCGCCAGCCGGGGTCATGCAGCCAGCTGCGGACCGGGATCAGGATGTGCAGCGCGGTGGCGATCTCATCGACCGACTCGCCGGCCGACGGCCGGGCCCGCGGGATGCCGTGGCTGGCAAAGCCGGAGCCGCCCGGATAGCCATAGCCGGCCGCCAGGGCGGGGCCGCCGGGAAAGCCGGGCTCGCTGCCCAGCGGGTCGGCGAGCGGGCTGGCCATCACGCTGGTCGCGTCGTGCCGGACGGGCGCGGGGTTCCCCGGGCCCGCCGGGTCCGCGGAGCTCGCCTCCGCGGCGGCCGCGCCCGGAACGTCCGGGACCGGAGCATCAGGGTCCGGCGCGTCCGGGACCAGAGCGTCCGGGACCGGGGGGTCCGCGACCGGGGCGTCCGCGACTGGCTCGGCCCGGGCGGGCTCCGGCGCGGCGGCCACCGGGGTGATGGCCAGGTCCGGCCCGTCGAGCGAGGCCAGCTGGATCCGCGCGGGCCCGCTCAGCACGGCCCGGGTAACCGGCTGCCCGTTGAGGTAGCTAAGCGCCCGGCCGACGTTCACGAACTCCCAGCCGTCCGGGCCGTGGCTCAGCTGCGCGTGCTGCCGGGAGACCGTGGGGTCGCCGACCACGATGTCGTTGTCCGGGCTGCGCCCGATCCGCACCGTCGTGCCGTCGTCGAAGCTGAAACGGCGACCACCCAGGGTGACGTGAAGCTCGTTCATCGCCATCGATGTTGCCATGTCCGCCAGACTGACGTGGTCGCTGTAGATTGCTGGCCTGCGGAAGGAGATCCGGGAGGTGCCTGGGAGCCCCGTGCCAGGGAGCCCCGTGCCAGGGAGCGCCGTGCCTGGGAGCGCCCTGCCCGTGAGCCCGGCGCCGGCCCTGAGCCGCCGCCGTGAGCTAGCCGGGGCCAGCGCGCGGGCGCTGCTGATGACGGTGCTGGGCGAGTACGTGCTGCCCCGCGGCGAGCCAGTCTGGACGGCCGTCCTGGTCCGGGCGCTGGGGCTGCTCGGGGTGGCCGAGAAGTCGGCCCGCCAGGCCCTGCTGCGATCCTCGGCCGAGGGCTGGCTGCGCCCGGAGCGGCACGGGCGCCGGGTGCGCTGGGAGCTGACCGGGCCCGGCCGCCAGCTGCTCACCGACGGCGCGCAGCGGATCTACTCCTTCGGCCGCCAGCCGCGAGACTGGGACGGCCGCTGGCTGCTGCTGCTGATCAGCGTCCCGGACGCCAAGCGCGAGCTGCGGCACCGGCTGCGCACCCGGCTGGCCTGGGCCGGGTTCGGCGCGCTGGCGGCCGGGGTGTGGGTATCCCCCGACCCGGCCCGCGAGGCCGAGGCCCGCGACATCCTGACCGGGCTGGGGCTGGCCGGCGGGGCGCTGTCGTTCCTGGGCGGCTACGGCTCGGTCGGCTCGCCGGAGGCGGTGGCCCGGCAGGCCTGGGACCTGGACGCGGTCGGCGCGCTGTACCAGGCCTTCATCGACGGCTTCGCCGGCCTGGACCCGCAGACCGGGGCCGACCAGCTGGTGGCCCAGACGCGGCTGGTGCACGCCTGGCGCCGGTTCCCGTTCCTGGACCCGCAGCTCCCGGCCGAGCTGCTGCCCGCCGGCTGGCCCGGCACGGCGGCGGCGCGGCTGTTCCACTCCCGGCACGCCGACTGGGACTCCGGCGCCCGGGCGCACTGGGAGTCCATGCTGGCCGAGTCCTGACGGCCCGGTGCCCCCGATCGCCCGGTGTCCTGATTGTCTACAATTTTCTGGACCTTGATTACGTTGCTGTAGTACGTCAGGATGGGGAGTACGCGCCACGAGCGAGGGAGGCGACGGACGATGGACGCCGCTGCGCAGGTGTCGTTCCAGCCGGTGTCGTTCCAGACCGAGCCGGGCCGCTACCGGCACTGGCGGCTGGCCGTCGACGGGCCGGTCGCCACGCTGACCCTGGCCGTGGCCGAGGACGGCGGGCTCACCGAGGGCTACGAGCTGAAGATGAACAGCTACGACCTGGGCGTGGACATCGAGCTCTATGACGCCGTGCAGCGGCTCCGGTTCGAGTACCCGCAGGTTCGCGCGGTGATCATGACCAGCGGCCTGGACCGGATGTTCTGCGCCGGCGCCAACATCAAGATGCTCGCCCTGGCCTCGCACGCCTGGAAGGTCAACTTCTGCAAGTTCACCAACGAGACCCGCTCGGGCATCGAGGACGCCACGGCCTGCTCGGGCCAGACCTACATCGCGGCGCTGAACGGCACGGCGGCCGGCGGCGGCTACGAGCTGGCGCTGGCCTGCGACCAGATCGTGCTGATCGACGACGGCTCGTCGGCGGTGGCGCTGCCGGAGGTGCCGCTGCTGGGCGTGCTGCCGGGCACCGGCGGGCTGACCCGGCTGGTGGACAAGCGCGGCGTCCGGCGAGACCTGGCGGACGTGTTCGCGACCACCGCCGAGGGCGTCCGCGGGGACCGGGCGGTGGCCTGGGGCCTGGTCGACGAGACGGTGAAGGCCAGCGAGTTCGCCGAGGTGATCGCGCGCCGCGCCCGGCAGGCCGCCGAGTCGGCACCGCGCCCGGATGCCGCCGGGATCCAGCTGACTCCGCTGCGGCGCGAGACCAGCGGCGCGGTCACTCGTTATGACTACGTCCGGATCGAGCGGGACCCCGGCGCCGGGACCGCCACCATCGTCATCGCGGGACCGGCCGGCACGGGACCCGGCAGCCCGCCCGCCAGCCTGGCCGCCCTGCACGCGGCGGGGGCGGCGGCGTGGCCGCTGGCCGCGGTCCGCGAGCTGGACGACGCGATCCTGACGCTGCGGGCCAACGAGAGCGAGCTGGGCACCTGGCTGCTGAAAACCGAGGGCGAGGCCGGCGCGGTCGCGGCGGTCAGCGAGTTCCTGGCGGCGCACCGGGATGACTGGCTGGCCGGCGAGATCATCCAGTACTGGAAGCGGACCGTGCGGCGGCTGGAGGCCACCTCGCGCAGCCTGTTCGCGCTGATCGAGCCGGGCAGCTGCTTCGCCGGGCCGCTGGCCGAGGTCGCGCTGGCCGCCGACCGCCAGTACATGCTGGACGGGATCTTCGCCGATGACCCGGACCCGGCGCCGCCCGCGGTGCTGCGGCTCGATGAGTTCAGCCTGGGCCTGCTGCCGGCGGCCAGCGGGCTGACCCGGCTGGCAGTGCGGTTCTGCGGCAGCGATGCGGCGCTGAAGGCGGCGGAGGCGGCGGCCGGCCAGGACCTGGACG
Source organism: Streptosporangiaceae bacterium (assembly GCA_035763085.1). Classification (GTDB taxonomy): domain Bacteria; phylum Actinomycetota; class Actinomycetes; order Streptosporangiales; family Streptosporangiaceae; genus DASUBV01. The sequence continues at coordinate 14,730 of DASUBV010000289.1, forward strand.
CGGCCGCGGCCGCGCGGCTCAGCCTGGTCACCCAGACCCCCGACGACCTGGACTGGGCCGACGAGATCCGGCTGGTCACCGAGGAGCGGGCCAGCTTCTCCCCCGACGCGCTGACCGGGATGGAGGCCAACCTGCGGTTCGCCGGGCCGGAGACCTGCGACACCAAGATCCTCGGGCGGCTGTCCGCGTGGCAGAACTGGATTTTCCAGCGACCCAACGCGGCCGGGCCGCAGGGCGCGCTGCGCCGGTACGGGACCGGGCAGCGGGCCGACTATGACAGGAGGCGAGTCTGATGCCGACGCCCGGGAGTGCTGGCAGTACTAGCCACAGCAGTGAAGAGCCGATCGTCGGCACGGCACCCGCGCCCGACGGCCCGGTCTCGATCATCGACTACTCCGAGCGGATCCCCAACAACGTCGGCCTGGCCACCGACCGGCGGCTGCAGCGCGCCCTGGAGTCGTGGCAGCCCCGGTTCCTGGACTGGTGGTCGGCCCTCGGCCCGTCACTGCCGACCCGCGACGTGTACCTGCGCACGGCCACCGCGATCGGCCGGGACGGCTGGGCCAACTGGGCCCGGGTGCCGATGGAGCAGTACCGGTGGGGCATCTTCTTGTCCGAGCAGACGCCGGACCGGGCAATCCCGTTCGGCCAGCACCGGGGCGAGCCGGCCTGGCAGGAGGTGCCCGGTGAGTACCGCGCGGACCTGCGGCGGCTGCTGGTCATCCAGGGCGACACCGAGCCGGCCTCGGTGGAGCAGCAGCGGCACCTGGGCAACACCGCGCCGAGCCTGTATGACCTGCGCAACCTGTTCCAGGTGAACGTCGAGGAAGGCCGGCACCTGTGGGCGATGGTCTACCTGCTGCACGCCTACTTCGGCCGGGACGGCCGGGAGGAGGCCGAGCAGCTGCTGCGGCGGCACTCCGGCGACGCCGACAGCCCGCGGATCCTGGGCGCCTTCAACGAGGAGACCACCGACTGGCTGTCGTTCTTCATGTTCACCTACTTCACCGACCGGGACGGCAAGTACCAGCTCGGCACGCTGAAGGAGAGCGGGTTCGACCCGCTCGCACGCACCTGCGAGTTCATGCTGCGCGAGGAGGCGCACCACATGTTCGTGGGCACCACCGGCGTGCAGCGGACGGTGCGGCGCACGGCGGAGCTGATGGCGCAGCACGGCACCGAGGATGTGTGGCCGTACGGGGCGATCCCGCTGCCGGTGATCCAGAGGTACCTGAACTTCCAGTTCGCGGTGTCGCTGGACCTGTTCGGCTCGGAGACCTCCTCCAACGTGGCGGGCTACTTCACCGCCGGCCTGAAGGGCCGCTGGATGGAAACCCGGCGCGACGACGACCACCAGCTCACCGGGGCCACCACGGAGGTCCCGGTGCTGGACGGCGGCGTGATCGGCACCCGGACGGTGCCGATGCTGACCGCGCTCAACCTGGACCTGCGCAACGAGTACGTGCTGGACTGCGGCCGCGGGCTGCGCAAGTGGAACGCCGAGCTGGAGCGGGCGGGCCTGGAGCAGCGGCTGACGCTGCCGCACGAGGGCTTCTGCCGCCGGGTGGGCGTGTTCGCCGGGCACCACGTCAGCCCGGCCGGCGAGCTGCTGGACGCCGCGGAATGGGAGCGCCGGTCCGCCGGCTGGCTGCCCACCGGCCAGGACCGGGCGCAGGTCGCGGAGCTCATGCAGCCGCACTACGAGACAGGCGACTTCGCGTCCTGGATCGCCCCGCCCGGCGTCGGCATCAATGACCTTCCGGTGGAGTATGACTACGTGCGATTCTGAGGCACCACCGAGTCAGAGCTGGGAGAACTGGTGAGCGAGCCCGAGTTCTTCAACGCCGCGCAGTGGCTGCTGGGCCGGCACGCGAGCGCGACGCCGGACCGGGCCGCGGTCACCGCGGTGGACGCCAGCGGCGCGCGGCTGGACCTGAGCTACGGCCAGCTGGAGGAGCTGGCCTGGCAGGCGGCCGGGGCGCTGGTCGCGGCCGGGGTCCGGCCCGAGGAGCGGCTGCTGCTGTGCATGGCCGACTCCCCCGAGCTAGTCGCGCTGTTCCTGGGCGGGCTGTACATCGGCGCCGTCCCGGTGCCGGTCAGCACCATGGTGACCGCGGCCGACCTCGCCACGCTGGCCGCCGACAGCCGGCCCGCGCTGCTCGCGGTCAGCGCCGAGTTCATCGCCGCCGCGCAGGACGCGGCCGGGCGGCCGGCGGTCCGCGAGGTGGTGGTGGCCGGGACGACCGAGGACCTGGAGCCGCTGCTGGCGCCGCAGCGCGGCCGGGCCGGGCCGCGGATCCGGACGCTGCGCGCGTTCCTGGCCGCCGCCGGGCCGGCCGACCAGGCGGCGGCCCGCGCCGCGCCGCCGACGCGGCCTGACAGCCCGGCGTTCTGGCTGTACACCTCGGGCACCACCGGCACCCCCAAGGCGGCCATGCACCGGCACGACGCGCTGCGCGTGACGGCGCAGACCTACGCCGCGCAGGTGCTGGGCATCGGGCCCGATGACGTCTGCTACTCGGCGGCCAAGTTCTTCTTCGCCTACGGCCTGGGCAACACCCTGACGTTCCCGTTCTCGGTCGGGGCGCGGGCCGTCCTGGACCAGGTGCGGGCCACGCCCGCGCGACTGGCCAGCGTGCTGACCACGCTGCGCCCGACGCTGTTCTTCGCCGCGCCGACGGCCTACGCCGCGATGCTGGCCGCCGACCTGCCGGCCGACACCTTCGCCAGCGTGCGGCTGGGGGTCAGCGCGGGCGAGTCGTTCCCCGCCGACCTGTACCAGCGGTTCACCGACCGGTTCGGCATCGAGATCCTGGACGGCATCGGGTCCACCGAGGCGCTGCACATCTTCTTGTCCAACCGGCCGGGCCGGGTCCGGCCGGGCACTACCGGCGAGGTCGTGCCCGGCTACGAGCTGCGCATCGAGGGGCCGGACGGCGCGCTGGTGCCCGACGGCGAGCCGGGCAGCCTGTACGTCAGGGGCGACTCGGTGGCCACCGGGTACTGGTGCCGCAGCGCGGTGACCCGCCGGGTGTTCCGCGGCGAGTGGCTGCGCACCGGCGACATCTACGCCCGCGACGCCGAGGGCTACTACACCTGCCTGGGCCGCAGCGACGACGTGATGAAGGTCGCGGGCATGTGGGTGTCCCCGACCGAGGTGGAGACCCGGCTGCGCGCCCACCCGGCCGTCGAGCAGGCCGTGGTGGTCGCGGTGCCGGACCGCGACGGGCTGGACAAGTCGGTGGCCTGCGTGGTGACCAGGGCCGGGACGCAGCCGACCGCGGCGGAGCTGATCGAGTTCTGCCGGGCCGGGCTGGCGGCGTTCAAGCGGCCGCGCCAGGTGCTGTTCCTGGACCAGTTCCCGCTGACCGCGACCGGCAAGGTGCAGCGGTTCCGGCTGCGCGAGCACGCGATCGAGGTGCTGGGCACCCCGCAGCCCGCGCCGGCCGGGCAGGGCTGAGCCGGTGCTCGACGACAAGCTGCTGGTCGACGCGCACGTCCACGTCGCGCGGCTGACCTCGGTGTCGCCCGACTGGCGGGCCTGGGTCACCGAGTTCGGCGGCGACGCCGGCATCGGCGAGCTGTACGACGCCGACGGCACCCCGCGGCCGGCCGCCATCGACGAGCACTTCGCCGCCCAGGGCGCCGACCACGTGCTGCTGTTCTCCGAGTACAGCCCCAAGGCCACCGGCATCCAGCCGATCGAGGACGTGCTGCCGATCGTGGCGGCCAACCCGGCGCGGTTCCGGCCGGTGGCCAACATCAACCCGCACCTGCACTACCCGGTGACCACCGAGCTGGCCCGCCAGGCGGACCTGGGCGCCGTGGCCCTCAAGATCCACCCGGTGCACGGCGGCTTCGAGGCCAGTGACCGGATGCTCTACCCGGCCTACGCGTGGGCGGCCGGGCGCGGCCTGCCGGTGATCGTGCACTGCGGCACCTCGACCTTCGCTGGGTCGGCCAATGCCTACGCCGACCCGATCCTGCTCGAGCCGGTCTTCCGGGACTTCCCCGAGCTCACCGTGGTGCTCGCGCACGGCGGCCGGGGCTGGTGGTACCAGCAGGCCGCGTTCGTGGCGCTGATGCGGCCGCAGGTGTGGCTGGAGGTGTCCGGGCTGCCGCCGCGGCGGCTGCCGGACTACTACGGCGCCGCGCTGCGCCGGCTGGCCGGAAAAATGATCTTCGGGACCGACTGGCCGGGCGTCCCCGGCGTGCAGCGCAACGCCCGCGCGCTGGAGAAGGTGCTGCTGGAGGCCGGCTGCACCGACGCCGAGGTAGCCGGCGCACTAGGCGGCAACGCGGCAGCGGTATTCGGGCTGCGCGGGCAGTGATCCCGCAGGTCCGGCAGTCCCGCGCGGCCGCCTCTTGCTGTTATCAACTGGCCGGCACGGGCCGTCACCGCCTGCCCCGGCAATCGTGATCAGTGCAGCGACCAGGCACGACGTCCATTGACCGGGTCGGGCGATTGATTTAGTTTCGCCCTGAAGGGGCAATCTCGGGACAGACCGGGACGCCTGAACAAGGTCCCGGCCGCGCGCGCCCCGCCCGGCCGGGCGGGAGGGACTGAGCCGGTGCCGTTTGATGTCGAGGCCGTGCGCAAGCGCTTCTCCGCGCTGTCCGATGACTTCGTCTTCCTGGACGCTCCCGGCGGCAGTCAGCTGCCCGATGAGGTCGGTGAGGCGGTCGCCCGGGTGTACCGGGAAGCCGCCGGCAACTATGGCGCCCCGTACGCCACCAGCCGCCGGATCAGCGACATCGTGACCGAGTGCCGGGCGGCCACCGCCCGGTTCCTGGGCTGCGACCCGGACGAGGTGATCTTCGGCGGCAGCATGACGTCGCTGAACTTCACCCTGACCCGGACCCTGGGCCGCACGCTGTCGGCCGGCGACGAGATCGTCGTCACCCGCCTCGACCACGACGCGAACATCGCGCCCTGGCTGGAGCTTGCCCGCGACCACGACCTGGTCGTCAGGCAGGCCGACGTGCACCCCGACACCACCCTGGACATGGCCGACCTCGAGCGCCAGCTCGGGCCGCGCACCCGGGTGGTGGCCTTCTCCTGGGCCTCCAACGCGGCCGGCACCATCGTGGACGCCCGCGCGGTATGCGAGCTGGCTCACCAGGCCGGCGCGCTGGCCTGGATCGACGCCGTGCAGTATGCCCCGCACGAGCCGATGGACCTGCGCGGCGTCGGCGCCGACGTCCTGCTGTGCTCTCCCTACAAGTTCTGCGGGCCGCACGTCGGCGTCGCCTGCGGCCGCGGCGAGCTGCTGGAGACCTGGCGGCCCTACAAGGTCCGGCCGTCGCCCGAGTCGCCGGTCGGCCGCCGGTTCGAGACCGGCACCCTGCCGTACGAGCTGCTGGCCGGCCTGACCGCCGCGCTGGCCTACCTGGACAGCATCGGCGGCGTACAGGCGACCGCCGCCTGGGAGCGCGAGCTGGGCGAGCGGCTGCTGGCCGGCCTGCCCGGCCAGGCCCGGCTGTACGGGCTGCCCGGCGTGGACGGCCGCGTCCCCACCTTCCTGCTCAACTTCCCCGGCATCTCCTCGGCCGCCTTGTCGGAGGCGCTGGGCGAGCGCGGGTTCGGGGTGTGGAGCGGCGAGAACTACTACGCGCCCGGCCTGTACGAGCGCGTGGCCTGGGGCGATGCGCTGCGCGTGGGCCTGGCCCACTACAACACGCTGGCCGAGGTCGACCGCTTCAACCAGACGCTGGCCGACCTGGCCGGCCAGCTGGGGTAGGCACCGCCGATGACCGCCACGGTTGCCCGCGCCTCGGAGATCGACCCAGAACGTACCGGCACGGGCGCACTGGTCACCACCGTGCTGGACACCCGCGGAGTCGGCGGGCGGCTGGTCCGGCGGCTGGTCGAGGTCGGCGCCGCGGCCGCGCACGCCGGAACGGCCGGGCCTGGCGGCGAGCTGTGGTTCATGATCGCCGGCGAGGGTGAGCTGCGCTGCGAGCCGGGTGAGCGCACTGCGCAGCGGGTGCGCGAGGGACAGGGCATCTGGCTCCCGGCCGGGATCAGGTATGAGCTGCGAGCCGCGGGCCCAGAGCCGGCCCGGCTCGACTCCGTGGTGCTGCCCGGCGCCGGCCGGGCCTCCGGTTCGCCGGAGGCCGGTTCGCCCGAGACAAGGCCAACGGAGACCAGTTCGCCGGAGACCGGTTCGAGCAGTTCGCCGGAGAGCGGCGCGGCCGCGCCGCTGGTGAGCGACCTCAGCTCGTGCGCGGTGGAGCGAACCGGGAACCGGACCTTCCGGGTGCTGTTCGGGCCCGGCCGCGGCTGCGATGCCGCGACCCAGTTCGTCGGCGAGATCCCGCCCGGCCGTGCGCCGGTGCACAGTCACACCTACGACGAGGTCGTGCTGGTCCTGGCCGGCGCCGGGATCGCGCACGTCAACGGCGCCGGGCACGGGCTGGAGCCGGGCACCTGCGTGTACCTGCCGCCCGGTCAGCAGCACTGCCTGGAGAACGCCGGGCCGGGCACCCTGGTCGTGCTCGGCGTCTTCCAGCCCGGCGGCAGCCCCGCCGCCAAGACGGAGGCAGGACCGCGGCAGGCCGCCGGGGCGGAGGCCGCGCCGTGAAGGTCGTCGACCTGACCCAGCCGATGACCAACGGCATGCCGGTGATGGACGGGATCGCCCCGCCCCGCTTCCGCGACCTGGCCCAGGTCGTGGCGGACGGGTACGCCATGTCGGAGTACGCCTTCCTCAACCACACCGGCACGCACGTCGACGCCCCCGCCCACCAGGTGCCCGGCGGCGCGACCCTGGACGACATCCCGCTGGACCGGCTGGTCACCGAGGCGCTGACCATCGACGTCAGCGACCACCCGCCCGGCCCCGTCGGCCTGGACGTGATCGGGCCCTGGCTGCCGCAGGTCCGGCCCGGCGACATCGTGCTGATCCGGTCGGGCAACGCCGGGAACTGGGGCACCGGCGCCTACTGGCACGGCTGGTGCTACCCGGACGCCGCGGCGAGCCGGGCGCTGGTGGTGTCCGGGGTGTCGGGCATCGGCTTTGACGGGCCCTCGGCCGACCCGGTCGAGTCCACCGACTACGAACTGCACCAGATATGGCTGTCGGCCGGCCGGATCATCCTGGAGAACCTCGCCAGCCTCGCCGAGCTCCCGGCCCGGTGCCAGATCATCGTCGCTCCGCTCAAGGTCGCGCAGGCCAACGGCGCACCTGCCCGCGTCTTCGCACTCATCGGCGACTAATCCCCGTGGAGGGCGCCATGCCGTCCGGATCCCACGCGAAATCACCAGGAGCTGACGGGCTGCGCCGCGGCGTGCTCGGCACCCCCGACGCCATCGCCCAGTCGCTGGCCCTGCTGGCCCTGACCTTCGCCGTCACGGCCGCGCCCGCCCAGGCCGCGGTCACCGCCGGCGGCGCCGTCCCGCTGGCCTACGTCATCGCCGGGGCCGGGAGCCTGTGCCTGGCCTCGGTCATCGTCCGGTTCACCCGGCGCATCGCGCACGCGGGCGGCCTGTACACCTACACCGTCCGCGGCCTCGGCCCGCAGATCGGCTTCCTGGCCGGCTGGATGTATGCGATCGCGTTCGCGCTCGGCGTCTCCTTCGTGCTGATCATCTCGGCCGATTTCCTGTCCGTGCTGCTGACCGCGAACACCTCCGTGCACCTGGGCTGGTTCCCGCTGTACTGCATCCTGCTCGCCGTCTTGCTGATCATCGCGCTGGCCGACGTGCGGGTCTCGATGCGGGTGCAGCTGGCCGTCGCCGTGGCGGGCGTGCTGGTCGTGCTGATCCTGGGTGTCGCCATCGCCGCCAGGGGCGGCGCGTCCGGCCTGTCCTGGCGGCCCTTCGACCCCGGCCAGGCGCCGAGCGGGCATGGCCTGGCGCTGGCCGTGATCCTGGCCTTCACCGGGTTCATCGGCTTCGAGGCGGCCGCCGTCCTGGGCGAGGAAGCGGCCCGGCCGCGGCGGGTCATCCCGCGGGCCATCCTCGGCACCGTGATCGCGGCCACCATCTACTTCGTGTTCGCGGCCTGGACCCAGGCCGTCGGCTTCGGCGCCAGCCCGGCCGGCGCCGCGAAGTGGGCCGCAGCCGGCCCGACCGCCCTGGACACCCTGGCGACCCGGTACGTCGGGCACTGGTTCGCCACGCTCGTCGACATCGTCGTGGTGGTCGACGCCTTCGTCGCCGCCCTGGCCGGGGTGAACCTGACCGCGCGGACCCTGTTCGCGATGGGCCGCGACGGCGCCCTGCCGCGCGTCTTCGCCGCCACCACCCGCCGGTTCCGCAGCCCGTACGCCGGGATCGCCGCCTCGGTGCTGCTCACCCTGGTGCTCGGCGCGACGCTCGGCCGGCACTACGGCGTATCCACCTACTTCGCGCTGATGGCCACGACCGGGTCGCTGGGCATCCTGCTCGTCTACGTCCTGGTCGCCCTCGCCGGCGCGGTGTACTTCTGGCGGATCCGCCACCAGCCGGGCCAGTCCTGGAACGTGCTGGCCGACGTGCTCCTACCGCTCGCCGCCGCGGCCATCTGCGGCTACACCATCTACAACTCGGTGCTGCCGCGGCCGCCGGCGCCGCTGAGCTACGCGCTGTGGATTTCGGTCGGCTGCCTGGCGGCCGGCCTGCTGGTGGTGGCCGGGCTGGCCGTGGCCCGGCCGGACCAGGTACGCCGGTTCGGGCGCGCGTTCGAAGCCGAGGGCGGCTAGCCGGCCGGGCCGGGCCCTCACCACCCGGTCCGGACTGGCGCGGCCGTCACCACCGGGCCCGGCCGCAGGTCGGCGCGGACCCAGGCCGGCCGCGCGTGCACTGCCTCGTCGGCCAGCGCGATCCCCGCCGCGCCCCACAGCATGTCGCTCTTCCACTGCGAGCCGGCCGGCGAAGTCCGGTCCAACTTCAGGCCCGGCGGCGCGGCCTCGAACACCGGCCGGTACTTCACGTAGTAGGCGCTCGGCCCGGGGTTGCCGCCCTAGCTGACGTCCAGCCGGTCCTCGGCCTGGGGCAGGAACCAGAAGTTGTAGTCGCCCTGGATCGTGTGGCTGGCGTTGCCGGCATACTGAACAATTAGGCAGCGAACAAGGCTCGGTGAGTCGTCCCCGGAGTCCTCCACGGGTCCCTGAGCCCGCCAGGAGTCCCCGGGAGCCCGCCAGGGTCGCTGAGCCCGTCACGAGTCCCCGGCGGGCCGTCCGGCCAGCGCCGGGCTTGCCCGCCGGTGATTACAAAACGTAATTCCATAAAAGCTGAACGCGCCGCGAACCGCCGGGCGCGGCCGGGCTGCCGGACGGATGCCTAGTTGTGCATGGTGCCATCGTTACTGATGTGATGCCCGGATTTCCCGGAGCCCTTTGCCATGCCCCAGCCAGGGGAAATGCTGATTCAGGCGAGCTCCGCGCTACTCTCAGCGACTTCTCAGGCACGCTATGCTGGCGCCCGCTTTGCGGGATGTCTCCCGCTCTATCCTGTGAGATCTCTATCTGGTGGCCGGAAACGCGTGCCCCCTGTTTGACCGGTGCTTTACACTCACCGCCCATGGAATGGGAACGGCGAGTTAACGCAATGTTGGCGCGAACGGTCGGGTACCAGTTCGCGCGTCCCCCCGGTCATCCCTCGCGCAGGATGACGGCACCGGAGGGCGGCCGCCTGCTGACGGCACCGATCTTCATCCTGTCTCCGGCCCGCGCGGGGTCCACTCTGCTGCGCATGATCCTGGGCAGTCACTCCCGCCTGTACGCGCCGCCGGAGATGCCGCTGCGTCACATGAGTGTCCGCGCGGAGACCAAGTGGATCAAGACGTCCTTGAAGGAGCTTCAGATCTCCGAGGACGAGCTGGACTTCCTGCTGTGGGACCGGGTGCTGGCAGACGTGCTGGCCCGTAGTGGCAAGCCCACGCTGGTGGCCAAGACCCCGGCCAACGTGCTCATCTACGACCGGATCGCCAAGTGCTGGCCGGACGCCCGCTTCATCTTCCTGATGCGGAACCCGGCTCACTGCGTGTCCTCGCTGAACAAGGCGTGGAGCAAGCACTGGCGGCCCGAGGACTCCGGAACCCTCGACGAGTCCATGAGCCGCGCGCTGCGGTACATGAACAAGCTCGAGGAGGCGCGGAAGGCGCTGCCCGGCAAGACGATCCGTTATGAGGACCTGACGGCCGAGCCCGAGACGATCGTGAAGCAGCTGTGCAAGTTCCTCGGCGTGCCCTTCGAGCCCGCGATGCTCGAGTACGGCGAGTTCGGCCACGGCCGCATCGGCGCGGGCCTCGGGGACACCTCGGCCAAGCTCAAGTCCGGGCGCATCCAGCCCGCCACGGCACCGCCGGAACTCGCCAAGTTCCCCGAGGAGCTGGCCAAGATGTGCGCCACCTGGGGCTACATGGTTCCCGAGCCGGGCTCGTCGGCCGCGGAGCCGGCCGAGGCCGAAGAGTCCGAGGAGTCGGCAGAGCTCGCTGCCGAAGCTGCGGAGCTGACCGCTGACCAGGCCGGCCCCGCCAGCCGCTAGCCGGTACCGAGCGGGCCCGCGGGGTCATTCGCCGCCCCGCGGGCGGGTTTGCCGCCGCTGCCTGGCGGGCGCTGCCCGGGCCGGTCATGTCCTGGCCGGCCGGGCCGCGGCCTGCGAAACCGGCTGGCCAGGATCCCGGTCCGGGAGCAGACTGGACCGATGCCGTCATCATCCAGGCTGCTCGAATTCGCGCTCCTGTCGTGGGCGCTTATTGTCGTGCCCGGGCCTAATGTCCTGTTCGTCATCACCCGGTCGCTGCAGCTCGGCCGGGCCGCGGGGCTGGCCGCCGTGGTCGGCGGGGCGCTCGGCGTCTACCTGCAGATCATCGCCGTGGCCATCGGGATCGGCGCGCTGGTGGAACGGTCCATGCTCGTCTTCAACGTGATCAAGCTGGTCGGCGCCGCGTACCTGGTGTATCTCGGCGTCCAGGCGATCCGGCACCGGCGGTCCCTGGTCGCGGCGCTGGAGGTCGCCGAGACCCGCAAGTCGGTGCGCCGGATGCTGGTCGACGGCCTGACGGTCGGCGCCACCAACCCCAAGGTCGCGGTGTTCTTCGCCGCGGTGATCTCCCAGTTCGCCGACCGCGCCGCCGGGCACGTCCCGCTGCAGCTGCTGCTGCTCGGCGCGATCTTCATCGGCATCGCGCTGATCTCGGACAGCGCCTGGGCGCTGGCCGCGGGCACCGCGCGCGGCTGGCTGGCCCGCTCGCCGCGGCGGCTGGAGCTGATCGGCGGGACCGGCGGCCTGGTCATGATCGGCATCGGCGCCAGGCTGGCGCTGACCGGGCGCAACGACTGACGGGCCCGCGAGCCCCGGCAGCTCCGCAGGCCCGTTCGCGCTAATTCTGCAGCGGGAGCAGCTCGTGGCGGAGGTCGTCCAGGAACGGGGTCAGCGGGGTCGCCGGGCTGGCGGGCCGGACCACGAACTTGCTCAGCCCGGCCGCGATGTAAGCCTCGATCATCGCGCGCGCCTGCGCCCAGCTGCCCGCGGCCAGCGTCGCGGGATCCGCGTCCGGCCGCCTGCTGGCGATCGCGCTGGCCAGCCCGGCCGGGATGCCGTCGGTCCCGACGGCCAGGCTGATGCCGAAATGATCTTCCTCGATCTCCCGGCCGGCGGTGCTCGCCGCAGCCTGGATCGCCAGCCGGTCCTGGCCGGCCTCGGCGGGCGTGCGGAAGCTGCCCAGCCAGCCGTCGGCCAGCCGGCCCACCCGCCGCAGCGCGCCCGGCGCGGTCCCGCCCAGCCAGATGTCGAGCGGCTTGTCCGGCCGCGGGCCGATGCTGGCGTCCTGCACCGAGTAGAACTCGCCGGCGAAGGTGACCTGGTCCTCGGCTAGCATCCGGCGCAGCAGCACCATCGCCTCATCGAACATCGCGCCCCGGCGGCCCGGCGGGGCGGGAAACAGCACCCGCTCGGCGGGCCGGGCCGGCTGCAGGCCGAAGACCGGCAGCACGCGGCGCGGCGCGAGCGCGGCCAGCGAGGCCAGCTGCTTGGCGACCAGGACCGGATGGCGGCCGGGCAGCACGGCCACCCCCGTGCCGACCTTGAGGCTGGTCGTGCGGGCCAGCGCGTAGGTCATGGCGGTGAACGGCTCCAGCAGCGAGCCGTAGACCATCTCGCTGACCCACAGCGAGTCGATGCCCGCGGCCTCCAGCTCGGCCACGGCCCCGGCGAAGCTCTCCGGCCCGGTGCCCGGGCCGAGGCTGATTCCGATGCGGACCTTCATGAACCCATCGCATCACGACCTGGCTAGCCTGAGACATCGCACCCGCCGCCAAGCCCCGAGGAATCCCGATGGCCCCTACTGAGATCACCCGCGACCAGACACGCGAGCGCGCGGCCCTGCTGCAGGTGGATTCCTACGAGGTCCGGCTGGACTACACCGGCGGCGACCAGCTCTTCCGCTCCGAGTCGGTGATCCGGTTCAGCTGCCGGGAGCCGGGCGCGGCCAGCTACGCCGACCTGATCGCTGAGCAGGTCCGCGAGATCACCCTGAACGGCACTGCCCTCGATCCGGCCACGGCCTACACCGGGGACCGGATCACGCTGCCCGGCCTGGCCGCCGACAACGAGCTGCGCGTGGTGGCCGACTGCCGCTACTCCAGCGAGGGCACCGGGATGCACCGCACCGTCGACTCCGCCGACGGCAAGGTGTACCTGTACACCAAGTTCGAGCCCGCCTACGCCCGGCGGGTGTTCGCCAACTTCGAGCAGCCCGACCTGAAGTCCCGGTTCACCTTCCACGTCACCGTGCCCGAGAGCTGGACCGTGCTGTCCAACGAGCCGTCCCCGGTCACCGAGCCGGCCGGGCCGTCCGCTGTCACCTGGCATTTCCCGCCCACGCCTGTCATCTCGACCTACCTGACCGCCGTGGTCGCCGGCGAGTACGAGGTGGTCCGCGCCGAGCACACCACGCCGGCCGGGCAGCAGATCCCGCTCACGCTGGCCTGCCGCGCCTCGCTGGCCGCCCACCTCGACGCCGGCGACGTGCTGGCCATCACCCGGCAGGGCCTGGACTTCTACACCGGGCTGTTCCGCGGCAGCTACCCGTTCGCCCAGTACGCCCAGGCCTTCGTGCCGGACTACAGCGCCGGCGCCACCGAGAACGTCGGCTGCGTCGCGATCACCGATCAGATGCTGTTCCCCTACAAGGTCACCGACACGATGTACGAGCTGCGGGCCATGATGATCCTGCACGAGATGGCGCACATGTGGTTCGGCGACCTGGTCACCATGCGCTGGTGGGATGACCTGTGGCTGAATGAGTCGTTCGCCGAGCTGAGCGCCACGCTGAGCAGCGCCGAGTGCACCCGGTTCACCGGCGCGTGGACCACCTTCTCCGCCATCCGCAAGACCTGGGCCTACGAGCAGGACCAGCTGCCGTCCACCCACCCGGTAGCCGCGGACGTCGCCACCCTCAGCCAGGCCGTCGCCAACTTCGACGGGATCAGCTACGCCAAGGGCGCCTCGGTGCTGCAGCAGCTGTGCGCACTGGTCGGCCGGGACAACTTCTTCGCCGGGATCCGCGCCTACTTCGCCGAGCACGCCTTCGGCAACGCCACCCTGGCCGACCTGCTACACGCGCTGGAGGCCAGCTCCGGGCAGTCGCTGGCCGACTGGTCGCGGGCCTGGCTGCAGACCGCCGGGCCGAGCCTGCTGCGGGCCGTCCTCGAGACCGGCCCCGACGGCCGGATCACCTCGTTCGCCATCGCCCAGGAGGCCCTCTCCGGGCACCCGGAGCCGCGGCCGCACCACATCGCCGTCGGCCTGTATGACCGCGGCGCTGGCGGGCTGGAGCGCGTGCAGCGCGTCGAGGTCGACGTCACCGGCCCGCGGACCGAGGTGCCCGCGCTGGCCGGGCAGCCGCAGCCGGACCTGATCCTGATCAACGACGGCGACCTCGGGTACGCCGTCATCCGCTTCGACCAGCGGTCCCTGCGCACCGTGACCGAGTCAGTGTCGCAGCTCAGCGACTCGCTGGCCCGCTCCGTGTGCTGGACCGCCCTGATCGACATGGCCCGCCAGGCGGAGCTGCCGCCGGCCGAGTTCGCGCGGGTCGTGGCCAGCCAGATGGGCAGCGAGCCGGTCATCAACCTCGTGCAGGTCATGCACTACGTCGCCGACCAGATCGTGCGACTGGCCAGCCCGGAGGACGCAGCCCGGTGCACCACCGAGCTGGCCGCCGCGGCGGCCCGGCTGCTGAACTCGGCGGTGCCCGGCAGCGATCATCAGCTGGCCTGGGCTCAGCTGCTCAGCTGGTCGGCGACCAGCCCGGACCAGCTCGACCTGCTCAGCGGGCTGCTGGAGGGCAGCGTCACCGTCGCCGGGCTGGCGGTCGACACCGACCTGCGCTGGGTGATGCTGCAGCGGCTGGCCAGCACCGGACGGGCCGGAGACGCCGAGATCGACGCCGAGCTGGCCCGCGACCCGAGCAGCGCCGGGCAGCGGCACGCCCACGGCTGCCGGGCCGCCATCCCGGACGCCGCGCACAAGGCGGCCGCCTGGCAGCTGCTGGTGCACAGCGACGAGCTCGGCACCCACGGCACCCCTGAGGTGGCCCGCGCCTTCGCCCAGCCCGGCCATGCCGACCTGGTCGCCCCCTACGCCGAGCGCTACTTCGAGGAACTGCCGGGCATCTGGGCGAGCCGGGGCGAGCACTTCCGGGCCCTGCTCGCCCGGGTCCTGTTCCCCGCGACGGCTGCCTCCGAGGAGCTGGTGGCGCGCGTCGGCGAGTTCCTGGCCAGCGAGCGCGACCCCGCGCTGGTGCGGCTGCTGGTCGAGCAGCGCGACGCCGTGCAGCGGGCGCTGCGGTCCCGGAGCCAGGAGGGCTCGGCGGCCCCGGTCGCCGGCTAGCGGAAGTCGCGGCTGCGGGCGGCGGCCACCACGCGCAGCTTCCGCAGCCGGGTGGCCAGCAGGCTGACCGCCCCGTCCAGCCGCTCCACCCGGCCCTGGATCAGCAAGGCGGTGGCCGACACGCCGATCTTGCGGTAGCGCTGCCACACCGCCGGCGGGCAGATGATGTTGGCCATCCCGGTCTCGTCTTCCAGGCTCAGGAACACCACGCCGCGCGCGGTCCCCGGCTGCTGCCGGTGCGTGACCAGCCCGCCGATCGTCACCAGCGCCCCGTCCCGCGCGGTCGCCAGTGCGCTGGCCGGCAGCGTGCCCTGCTCGCCGAGCAGGCCGCGGATGTGCTCGATCGGGTGCGTGCCGTAGGTCCCGGTCGCCCACAGGTCAGCAAAGGTCTCCTCGGCCGCGGTCATCGCCGGCAGCGGCGGGGCGGCCAGGCCCAGGGTGGTGCCGGGCAGCTGGCCGGGCCTGATGGTGGCCGCGGCGCCGGCCGCCCACAGCGCCTCCCGGCGGCTCAGCCCGAAGCACCCGAACGCGCCCGCCAGCGCCAGCGCCTCCAGCGCGGCCACCGGCAGGGCGGTGCGGCGGGCGAAGTCCTCAAGGTCGCGGTAGGGCTGGCCGGCCTCGATGGCCTCGGCGGCGCGGGAGCCGAGGTTGCGCACCTCGGACAGCCCGAGCCGGATCGCGGGCTGGCCCGGCACCGGGACACCGCCGCGCGGAGCAGCGCCGCCGGGAGCAGCGGCTTCGGGAGCAGCGGCTTCGGGACTGGCGCCGGGGTGGCTCGCGGGACGAGCGGGAGCGGGGATGGCCGGCCCGTCCGGAGCGGGGCCGGGATCGGGTCCGGGGCAAACCGGAGCAGGGCGGGCCGTTTCGTTCTGGGTAAGTCCTGGTCCCGGCCGCGGCTCGAGCCGGGCCAGCGCGCCGCTGGCGTTCACGTCCGCCCCGCGGACCTCGACGCCGTGCCGCCGCACGTCGCTGATCAGGCTGGCCGGGGCGTAGAAGCCCATCGGCTGGGCGCGCAGCAGCGCGGTGGTGAACGCTGCCGGGTAGTAGCACTTCAGCCAGGCACTGGCGTAGACCAGGTAGGCGAAGCTGATCGCGTGCGACTCGGGGAATCCGTAGCTGGAGAAGGCCAGGATCTTGACGTAGATGTCCTCGGCGACCTCGAGCGGGATGTCGCGCTCCGTCATCCCGGCCAGCAGCCGCTCGCGCAGCTCCTCGATCCGCTCGGGCGCGCGCTTGGAGCTCATCGCCTGCCGCAGCCGGTCGGCCTCGGTCGGGCTGAACCCGGCGCAGTCGATGGCGATCTGCATCATCTGCTCCTGGAACAGCGGGACGCCGAGCGTCTTGCCCAGTGCCTGGCGCATCGACTCATGCGGCAGCTCCGACTCCTCGTCCCCGTGCCGGCGCCGCATGTACGGGTGCACTGAGCCGCCCTGGATCGGGCCCGGACGGATCAGCGCTACCTCGATGACCAGGTCATAGAACTTTTCCGGGCGCAGCCGCGGCAGCGTCGCCATCTGCGCGCGTGACTCCACCTGGAACACGCCCACCGTGTCGGCCGCCTGCAGCATCGCGTAGACGCCCGGATCCTCCTGCGGGATGGAGTGCAGGCTCCAGCTGGTCCCGTGCGCGGCGTTCACCATCTCGAAGCAGTCCCGCAGCGCGGTCAGCATCCCCAGGCCCAGCAGGTCGAACTTCACCAGGCCCGCGTAGGCACAGTCGTCCTTGTCCCACTGCAGCACTGTGCGGCCGGGCATCCGCGCCCATTCCACCGGGCACACCTCCCCCACCGGCCGGTCGCAGATCACCATCCCGCCCGAGTGGATGCCCAGGTGCCGGGGCAGCCGCTGCATCCGCTCGGCCAGGTCGATGACCGGCTGCGGGACTCCCGCGTCCGGCGGCACCGGCTGGCCGGGCGCGTAGGCACGCGGGCCGACCTGCTGGGACCACTGGTTCTGCTCCTCCGGCGAGTAGCCCAGCGCGCGCCCGGCGTCCCGCAGCGCCATCCGCGGCCGGTAGGAGATCACGTTGGCCACCTGCGCGGCCCGCTCCCGCCCGTACTTGCCGTAGACGTACTGGATGGCTTCCTCGCGGCGCTGGTGCTCGATGTCCAGGTCGATGTCCGGCGGGCCGTCCCGGCCGGCGGACAGGAACCGCTCGAACAGCAGCCCGTGCTGCACCGGGTCCACGCTGGTGATGCCGAGCGCGTAACAGACCGCCGAGTTCGCCGCCGAGCCGCGGCCCTGGCACAAGATGCCCTTGTCCTCGCAGAACTGCACGATGTCGTGCACGATCAGGAAGTAGCCGGGGAACTCCAGCTGCTCGATGACGTCGAGCTCGCGGGCAATCTGCTGGTAGGCGCCGGGCACCCGCTCGGCACCGAGCGGGCCGTAGCGGTCCGGAGCCCGGCGCCGGACCAGCTCCCGCAGCCAGGTTGCCTCGGTGTGGTCGGCGGGCACGGGGAAGTCCGGAAGCCGCGGCGCGACCACCGTGAAGTCGAACGAGCACGCCTGCGCCAGCTCCACGGTCCGCTCCATGATGCCGGGGTAACGGCTCAGCCGGGCCGCCACCTCCTCCCCCGAGCGCAGGAAGCTGCCGCCGGAGGCGGCCAGCCAGCCGTCCATCTCGGTCAGGCTGCTGCGGGCCCGGATGGCGGCCAGGGTCTGGGCCAGCTTCGCATCGCCGGGTGCGGCGTAGTGCACGTTGCTGGTCGCGATGGTGGCCACGTCGGCGATCGCGGCCAGCTCGGCCAGGGCGTCGTTGCGCTCGTCGTCGGCGGGCTGGCTGCCGATGACCAGCTCGACCTTGACGTTCTCCGGGCCGAACCGGTCGGTCAGGGCGCGGAGCTCGCGCAGCGCGGCGGCGTGGCCTGCGGGGGTGACGGGGGCGGTGAGGGCGGCGGAGCCGAAGGCCGCGGACTCGAGGGCCGCAGGGACGGTGCCCTTGCGGCAGCCAGTGAGGATGACCCAGTGCCCGCCGTGCGCGTCGGCCAGCGCCGACTCGTCGTAGATCGGGCGCCCCTTCTCCCCGCCTGCCAGCTGGGCCGCGCTGATCACCCGGCACAGTCGCCCGTACCCGTCCGGGTCGCGGGCGAGCACGAGCAGGTGCCGACCGGGCGGATCGGGTACTCCGGCGCGCTCCGCCGACTGCTGGGCTGCGGGCTGCCGGGCGCCGGACTGCCGGGCCGAGGGGCGGTGGCCTGGGACT
>DASUBV010000290.1:0-86403 GCA_035763085.1 Streptosporangiaceae bacterium
CCTGGTGGCGGTCGCGCTGCTGCCCGACCGGTCGAGGGCCGACATCGCCGAGCAGGCGTCCTTCGCGCGCGCCTGAACAGGCGCGAGCCCGAGGGAGGGAGCCGCACCCGGGCCGTGACCGCGGCCCGGGCGCGGCCGGGCTTACTGCACCGCGTTTCCTCATCGCCGGCGTGGCGGTCCGGCCTGCGACGCCGCAGCATGGCCCGGGCTGCAAGACTCGGCTGGCAGGGCGCCGCCTGACCATGCGGGAGGGGACATGGCCACCGATACCGGTGCCGGGCGGCTGCGGGACCTGCCGCTGCGGGACTACCGGCCGCGATCCCAGATGATCATGGCGGAGCATCAGGTGCCGGCGGCGGCCGTGCCCGCGATCGACGCCCATGCCCACCTGGGCCGGTGGCTCAGCCCGGACGGATCCTGGATGGCGCCGGACGTGGCCCGGCTGGTGGCGGAGATGGATCAGTGCAACATCACCGGCATCGTCAATCTCGACGGGCGCTGGGGCGCGGAGCTGGCCGCCAACCTGGCGCGCTATGACCACGCCTACCCGGGCCGGTTCGCCACCTGCTGCCACCTGGACTGGCGGGAGCTGTCCGAGCCGGGGTTCGGCGACCGGCTCGCGGCCGGGCTGCGCGCGTCGGCGGCGGCCGGCGCGGCGGGCGTGAAGGTCTGGAAGGACCTGGGCCTGCACCTGCGCGATGACCGCGGCGAGCTGGTCCTGCCCGGTGACGGGCGGCTGGCCCCGGTCTGGGCCGTGGCCGGCGAGCTTGGCCTGCCGATCTTCATTCACACCGCCGACCCGGTCGCCTTCTTCGACCCGGTCGATGAGCGCAACGAGCGGCTGGAGCAGCTGCTCAGCCGGCCGGACTGGTCGTTCGCCGGCCCGGGCTTCCCGTCCTTCGCGCAGCTGATGGACAGCCTGGAAGAGCTGGTGGCCGCCCACCCGCAGACCACCTTCGTGGGCGTGCACGTCGGCTGCTACGCCGAGAACCTGGGCTGGGTCAGCCGGATGCTGGACAGCTACCCGAACTTCTACGTCGACACCGCGGCGCGCATCGCCGAGCTCGGGCGGCAGCCGCGGGCCACGGCCGGGCTGATCGCCCGCCACCCCGGCCGGGTCTTGTTCGGCACCGACGAGATCCCGTTCGACACGCGCGTGTACGCGATCTACTTCCGCTTCCTGCAGACCCTGGATGAGTCCTTCGATCACTGCCTGGAGGATCCGCCGCCCATGGGCCGCTGGAAGATCTCCGGCCTGGGCCTGGCTCCCGGTGTGCTGCGCCAGGTCTACGCGGCCAATGCCGGGCAGCTGGTGCCGCGCCTGCGGCAGTAGGGCGCGGCTGGCCCGCCGGGACGCCGCAGCAGCGGTGGCCGGGGGCAGTCCCGACTTAGATCGCCGAGGTGAACACCACGCGGCGGGAGATGACGCCGTGGCCGATGTCGGCGCCGTTCCAGACCGTGAATGGCTGGCCGGCGCGCAGCCCGGCGCAGGCATCGTCGCCCGCCAGCTCCACGGTGACCACGACGCCCGCGTCGCCGCGCCGCAGCGGCTGCTCGTCGACGCGGTAGATGGCCGCGGCGAAGCACGGCCAGTGGCGGGCCACGCTGGTGCCGGGGAACCGCACCATGAGGGAGTGCGTGCCGCTCGGATACTGAGTCGGCTGGTCCTGCGGTCCGGCCGGGTCCAGAGTGAGCAGAGCCCGGAACTTGACTAGCTTCACGTCAGTCGCCTTCTCCCGCTGCGCCGTGGCTGTGGCATAAGGCAAGTGTTGCTTCATACAATACTTAGCTATGGGAACATCAACAAGCGTTCAGCCTGCCCAGGTACCCGGCATCGACGCCGCCGTCCGCGAGCTGCAGGCCGCGACCCGGGTCCTGGCCGGGGTGGTGCTGGGCAGCCTGGATGTCCTGGACGGGGCGGTGTCGCTGGCCCAGTTCCGGATGCTGTCCGTGCTCGGCGATCTCGGGCCGGTCAGGTCGGCGCGGGTCGCCAGGGCGCTCGGGCTGGAAGCATCCACCGTGACACGGCTGGCCGACCGGCTGGAGGCATCGGGTCACGTGCGCCGCGGCCGGGAGGCCGGGAACCGCAGCGTTGTCACGCTTGATCTCACCCCGGCCGGGCAGCAGCTGGTGAGCCAGGTGGAGAGCCGGCGGGAGCGGGAACTGGGCCGGATCGTGTCCCAGCTCCCGCCCGCCGACCAGGCCCGGCTGACCGCCGCGCTGCGTCAGTTCGTGGCGGCGGCCGGTGAGGGCTACGGCACGGTTACCGCTAGCCCGCGTGCCGGTGTGATGAGCGCAGTCGTGCCGAGCGCGACGCGCTGAGCACGCCGCCGGTGCCGGCGCTCAGGAGGAGGCGCTGGTGATGATCGCGAATGGCGCCCCGGCCGGGTCGGCCAGCATCGCGAACCGGCCGACGCTCGGGATGTCCTGGGCGCTGACGATCACCGCGCCGCCGCGACCGGACGCCTCGCTCACGACCGCATCGCAGTCGGCGACCTCAAAGTAGGGCCACCACTGCGCGCGGGCGCCGGCGGCCGCCATCTCCGGGCTGATCGGCATCATGCCGCCCTGGCCGCTGGAGTCATCGCCGCCCGCGGGCGTCAGGACGGTGTAGGTGAAATCACCCATCGACATGTCCTCGCTGCCCCAGCCGAACACCGACTGGTAGAAGCTCCTGGCCGCGCCCGCGTCCGGCGTGTGCAGCTCCGTCCAGCACAGCGTGCCGGGGTCGTTGACCGCCTGCAGGCCCGTGGTCTCGCCCGGCTGCCAGATCGCGAACTGGGCCCCGGCCGGGTCGCTGAACTGAGCCATCCGGCCCTGCGTGAAGATATCCATCGGCTCCATCCGGACGCTGCCGCCGGCCTTCTTGACTGCTGCGGCGGTGGCGTCCGCGTCCGGTGAGTAGAAGTACAGCGTCCACGACGGGGCAGCGCCGGGCTCGGACAGCGGGCCGGCCGCAGCCACCGTCTTGCCGTCCTTGATGAACATCCCGTACCCGCCTGCGTCCGGCCCGGCGGGCTGGAACTGCCAGCCGAACAGCGCGCCGTAGAAGGCCGCCGCGGCATCGGTGTCTGGTGTGCCCAGGTCCACCCAGTTGGGCGCCCCCGGCAGGAAGTTGGTGCTGAGCATGGCCTTGACCTCCCCGTTCAGGCATCTGCGGGGCCGGCCAGCGCGCCGGCACTCGGCCGGCCCCCACCTCACTAGCCCAGCATGGCACCCGCGGGTGACACTGCGCGGGACATGCCCGGTCCCGGCTGTCGCCTCGCTTGCTAGCCAGGGGACGAACACCACGCGGCGGCCGCTGCCGGGCTCGTCCCAACGGGCGACGCCGGGCCGGCGCGAGGTGCACCTCCCGTGCCGGGGGCCATCTCCCGCGCCGGGAGCACCTCCGCGCCGGGAGCGAAGGCGCCGCTGGCTAGCCGGCCGTCAGCACGTCATCCAGCGACCGGCGCAGCCCGGCCGCGAAAATCTCGACGTGCTCCGCGGTCCACACCAGCGGCGGCCGGACCTTCAGCACCCGCCCGCCGGGGCCGGTACTGCCGACCAGGATCCGCTCCTGGCGCAGTCGCTCCACCAGTCGCGGGGTCAGTCCGTCCGGCATGCCGCCGAGCTCGATGCCGGCCAGCAGGCCAGATCCGCGCACCGTCACCGGGACGGGCAGGCCCGCGGTTACCTCGGCGACCCGCCGGCGCAGCAGCCGCCCGGTCGCCGCGCTGGCGCCGACGAGGCCGTCGTCCTCGATGATGTCGAGGACGGTCAGGGCTGCGGCGCAGGACACCGGGTTCCCGGCGAAGGTGGAGAAGTACTCGTCCACCTCGGCGAGGCGGGCGGCGATCTCGCGGCGGGTCACCAGGGCGGCGACCGGGTGCCCGTTGCCCATGGGCTTGCCCAGCGTGACGAAGTCCGGGGTGATCTGGTGCCGGGCGAAGCTCCACAGTCCCGAGCCCGAGCGGCCGAACCCGGCCTGCACCTCATCGGCCAGGAACAGCCCGCCGGCCTCGTGCACGGCGTCGCACAGCCCGGCCATGAACTCGGGCCCGGCGTCCAGGATGCCGCCGCTGGTGAACATCGGGTCAGCCAGCGCGAGGGCGACGTCGAGCCCGCGCGCCGCCAGCCAGTCGCGGGCCGCGGCGATCCGCCCGACCGCGTGCCTGCGGCCCGGTGCTAGCCCGTCCTCGGCACGCGGCGGCGCGAACGTCGCCACGTGCGGCGGCTGCTGGCCGGGCAGCCAGGTGTTGGCGGACAGCGGCGCGGTCGCGGCGCTGACGCCGTGGTAGGCCGAGTCGGTGACGATGGCCCCCGCCCGGCCGGTGACCAGCACCGCCATCCGCCACGCCAGGTCGTTGGCCTCGCTGCCGGAGTTCATGAACAGGCAGGTGTCCAGCTCGGGCGGCATGGTCTGCAGCAGCCGGCCGGCCAGCTCAGCGAGGTTCGGGTGCAGGTACCGGGAGCTTACGTTGAGGGCGCGGGACTGGCAGGCGATGGCCTGCGCCACCGCCGGGTGCGCGTGCCCGACGACCGGGACGTTGTTGTAGGCGTCCAGGTAGCGGGTGCCGTCGCTGGCCCACAGCCACGCTCCCTGACCGTGGGTGAGCTGCAGCGGCTCGGCGTAGAACAGCGGGGACAGCTGACGGCCGCCGAGCAGCTCATTGCGCCGCGCCAGCAGGCCCGGATCCGGCCGCCGGGCCGCCGACCCGCGGGCCAGCCCGGTCATCCGGCCCAGCCGCCGGGTGATCTCGGCGCTGCCGGCGCTGCCGAGCGCGCCCAGCACCGCCCAGCTGCCGCGGTCCAGTTCCGCGACCGTGGCAGCGTGCTCGGGATCCGAGCCGCCCCGCAGGACCGAGATGGCGATGGTCGCGGCCAGCCGGGCCAGCACCAGGTCGCCGAGCACCTCGACCTCGTCCTCCTCCAGCGGCGTGACGCCCTGGTAGCCGCGCAGGAACTCCGCTGCCGCCGGCCACGGCTCCGGCGCCACCCGCAGCAGCGCCGTCAGGCTGATGGCCAGGTCGCAGACGCGGGCGGTGTGGTGAATGTCGCCGAAGTCGATGATCCCGCTGACGCCGCGCCCGTCCTGGGTCAGCACATTGCTGAGCGTGACGTCGCCGTGGGCTACCTGAGACGGCAGGCTCGCGGTCCGCTCGGGCAGGTCGGCGAGCCGGTCAGCCAGCGCCAGCAGCTGATCACGCTGCCCGGGCCCGGGCAGCGTGGCCAGTGCGGGGCGCAGCCGGGCCACCTCGCGCGGGTCCCACTCCAGGTACCGCGTGGCCGCCGGGTGGCTGAACCCGCGCAGCCCGCGGGCCAGGGCCGCGCTGGCCCGGCCGAGCTCGAACCCGAACCCCGGCCCCAGTTGCGCGCCGTCGGCCGGTGTGCCCGGCACGACCGTGAGCAGGCGGACCAGGTGGCTGCGGCCGTCGGCGGCGGTGAACCGGCTGACCAGGCTGCCGTCCCTGGCCGGGACCAGCCGGGGCAGCGGCACCTCCGGCGCGTGCTGCCGGGCGTGCGCCAGGGCGCCGTTCTCCAGGTCGACCACCTGGTCGTCCTCGGCTGAGTTGGAGATCTTGAGCACGAGCGGCTCGGGCGAGGCGGCGAGCAGGAAGTTGCGGTCCCGCTCGCTGCGCAGCATTGTGGCCGTCGCGGTCACCCCGAAGATCTCCGCGGCGGCCCGCCCGGCGTCGGGCGGGCCTACCTCAGGAACCGGCTCGCTCATGACCGGCGACATCGCCAGCCCGCCTGCTGCCCGCATAGCGCACCCTTCCGCGTCCGCCGCCCGCACCACTCGCCGCCGTGCCCGGGCCGCCGCGATCCGGCCGGCCGCGAACCGGGCTCCGAGCGAGCCACCAATGTACATTTCGCCAGGCTGGCCCAGTTTCTCCAGGCGGCCAGCTAGCCGCGTCCCGGGACCACTCGGGATGGACATGGCAGACGGGCGGCAGCGTGCGCGTCCGCTGGCCGGCAGCGCGGCCTGCGCTAGCCCGGTGGCCGGGCCGCCATGCTGGCGGGCGCGGCCGCTAGGCCCGGCGGCCGGCCAGCAGCGTGGTCGCCAGGGACGCGGCACCCAGCAGTGCCCAGACTGCGCACACGGCGATCTCGCTGCGCCGCAGCGCGATGCTGGCCAGCACCGCCACCGCGATGGCCACGCCGAACACGGCCAGGCGGCGGCCGCGCGGCCGGGGCGGCCTGGCCGCCTCCCGCTCGTCGAGCAGGTCGTCCAGCAACTCGGCGACCCGGTCGTCGATCACGTCGCCGAACCGGGCCCAGAACTCATCGGGGGTGCCCTGGTCCGGGCAGCCGGCGCGGCTGCCCGGCTGGAGCGCGGAGGTCTGCATGACCGCCACGCTAGGCATGCAGAGAAAGTTCTGCAAGTTATTTTCTGCAGAGATTTCCCTGCTACGCTCCGAAGATGAGCCTGGATCAGCGCCGCGTCACCGGCGACACCGCGCGCTGGAAGGCCATGTCGCATCCGCTGCGCCGGGAGATGCTCCGGCAGCTGGATGCCGGCGGGCCGGCCACCTCCACCACGATCGCCGGGGCTCTCGGGGAGAACACCGGCACGACCAGCTACCACCTGCGCATCCTGGCCGATGCCGGCGTGATCGAGGAGGTGCCGGAGCGGTCGCGGGGCCGGGAGCGCTGGTGGCGGATCAGCACCGTCGACCTGCGCGAGCCCGACTACGACAGCCTCGGCCCGCAGGAGCGCGCCGCGCTGGATGAGTGGCGGGCGACCCAGATCCCCGGCGAGCTGGCGCTCGTGCAGCGGTTCATCGACGAGGTACGCCGCCATCATGGCTGGGCCTGGGCGTCGCGGGCCGGTGGCTACTACACCGATGAGGACCTGATCGCGCTGCGCGAGGAGTACATGGCGCTGCTGGGCAAGTACGGGCACACGGCACGAGACGCCCCGCCCGGCGCCCGGTGCATGCAGCTGCGGATGTTCTACATCCCGGAGGAGTCGGCCCCGCCACCGGGCACCCGCGACTGAACCGGAGGGGCACGATGCCGCTGGACTGAGGAGCTTGCGGCGAGGGAATGGCAGGCGCCGTCAGCGCGGGGCGATAGCACGGGCGATGCGCCGGGCCTCGATCGGGTGCAGGCGCAGGTTGCCCTCGATTTCGTTGCGGTAGCCGATGAACCACAGGCCGGGAGCCGACGGTGACCGGGCAGCCGACCCGGCCCGCGGCAGCCCGGCGGCGTCCAGCACGCCGAGGTGCCCGACCAGCGGCTCCAGGCCCCGGCGGTAGCCGGTAGCCGCCAGCACGATGTCGGGGGCCAGCACCCGGCCGCCGCGCAGGATGACCTGCCTGCCCTGCAGCCGGTCGACCGGGGGCACGATCTCCAGCCGCCCGGCCTTGAGGTCGGCCACGAACCCGTCGTCGACGGCGACGGTCACCCCGGTCGTGCGCAGCCGGGTGTAGGCGCCCTGCGGCGGCTCGGCCAGGCCATAGCGGGTCAGGTCGCCGAAGGCCAGCCGGGCGGCGCGGCCGATGACGGCGTTGCGCGCTCGCTCCGGCAGCACCTGCAGCGGCAGGCTCACCGGGTGCAGCGGCACGCCGCCCAGGACCCGCGGCACGATGGTCGGCGGGGTCCGGGCCGAGACCCACAGCGCCGCCACCCCGGCGCTGACCAGGTACCCGGCGATTTCCACTCCGGAATTGCCCGCGCCGACCAGCAGCACCCGCAGGCCGGCCAGGTCGGTGGCGTCCCGCAGGCCGGAGACGTGCAGGACCGGCTGGGCGAAGCTCGCCCGGCCGGGCCAGTCCGGCACCCAGGGCACCCGGTCATACCCGGTGGCCACCACCACCTGGCCGGTCAGGTGCGTGCCAGCCGAGCTGGTGATCTGCCAGCCGCCGTCCGCCGGGTCCAGCCGCTGCACGTGGACGCCGAGGTGAATGTCCAGCCGGTGCGCGGCAGCGAAGCGCTCCAGGTAGCTGACGTAATCATCGCGGCTCACCCAGCGTCCCGCTGAGCGCGGGATGCGCAGGCCCGGCAGGTCCGACAGCCACCGGATGGTGTTCAGCCGCAACTGCGCATGGCGGTTCCGCCAGGAGGTACCGATGCTCGGCCCGCGCTCCAGAATGGCCGACTCGACGCCGGCCTTCCGCAGCGCGGCGGCGGCGGCCAGGCCAGCCGAGCCCGCCCCCACAATGACCACGGATGGCATGGCCGGCATAATCCCCCCACTTCGGCTCAATGCCAGAAGTGCCAATTGTGGACCATTCCGGCTGCCGCTGCGACGCCGGCGGGCGGGCGCTCCGGCCTAGCGCACGATCGGGTAGGCGGTGGGCTGACGGCCGTCGATATCGGTGAAGCCGTACTCGCGGGCCAGGTCGCCGACGGCCAGCGCCTGTCCCGAGCGGCGGGTCACCGCCGGGTCGGCGGCCAGCGCGGCCACCGCCCGCCCGGCGTACTCCGGCGATTCGGTCTGCGCCCGCAGCTGCTCGTCCAGCCGGGCCATCCGCTCGACCCGGACCCATCCGAGCGACAGCGCGATGACCGCGATCTCGTGCTCTTCCAGCTCGGTGGCCAGCACCTCGGCGGCCCGGCAGGCCGCGTTCTTCGCGACATCGTAGAAGACGTTGCCCAGGTACTTGCGGCCCATGGTGAACGTGGTCATGATCACCAGGCCGTGCCGCCGCGGCAGCATCAGCGGGATCCCGTACCGGGCGGTGAGCAGATGGGCGCGCAGCCCGCCGGTGAACATCCCGTCCCACCGCTGCATGGACTGCTCCCAGAATGGCTGCCGGAACCAGCCCAGGTGCTCGGAATAGGGCTGGTATCCGCTCCAGGCGTTGCAGACGAGCACGTCCAGCCGCGACTGCTCGGCCTGAACCCGCGCGAACAGGTCCCGCACGGCGTCCTCATCGGTGTGGTCGCAGCGCACCGGGATGCCGGTCCCGCCGCGGGCCGTGACCTCGTCGGCAGTGTCCTCCACGCCGGCCGGGTACTCCGGGTCGGCGGGCTCGCCGCGCACGCTGCGGCCGGTCACGTAGACCGTCGCCCTCGCCTCGCCCAGCACGCAGGCAATACCGCGCCCGGCGCCGCGGGTAGCGCCGGTGACGACGGCGACCTGGCCGGCAAGGTCGGGCATGCACCCACCCTACGAGCCGCCGCCGGCGTCCGGGCGCGACTGGCTGAGCAGCGCGATGCTGCCCGGAAGTCCCCGGCGGCGGTGGTCAGCATGCCGGGCGCGACGGGCAGTTCCTCGATCGCACGGCGTAGGGCGCCCAGTAAGTGGTGAATAATCCGCTATGCCCAGACCTGCGCGCTGGTCAGCACGGTCGTATGCTGCTGGCGATGGTCGCCTTCTTCCTGCTGCTGCAGCGCCGGTTCGGGGCCGGCCTGACGGCGAGCAGGCCGCGCGGCTGACGGCCGTGGCGAGGACCAGCGGCTCATGACCGCCGTCTTGCTGGTGGCCGTCTCGGTGGGCCTGGACAACTTCGCGGTGGCTGCCGCCTTCGGCATGACCGGGGCGGGCGGCCGGCGGCGGCTGGAGGTCGCGCTGATCTTCGGCCTGTTCGCGGGGCTGATGCCGCTGCTGGGCCTGGCGCTGGGCGCCCGGCTCAGTGACGTGCTGGGCGACGCGGCTGATCCGGCGGCTGCCTGCGTACTCGGCCTGGCCGGCCTGGCCGGCCTGGTCAGCGCCATCCGGGAGCGCCGGTCCGGATCGGCCCCGGCCGCGGCTGAGCGCCCGGCCGTGCCCGGCGCGGGCAGCGCCCGGCTGTGGCTGACGGCCGCGGTACTGAGCCTGGACAGCCTGGTGGTCGGGCTGGCGCTCGGCGCCTACCGGGTGCCGCTGCTGATCTCGGTCGCCACCTTCGCGATCGTCGGAGTGGGCATGTCCCTGCTCGGGGTCGAGGTCGGCCGCCGGGTATCCGCGGCGCTGGGCGAGTACAGCGGGCTGGTCGGCAGCGTGGCGCTGATCGGCGTCGGCGTGGCCCTGGGCTTCGGCGTGCTGTGACCGGGAAGGCCGGCCGGGAGCACGGGGCGAGCGGGCACTGATCAGGGCCCGGCGATGCTGCCTGCACTGGCTGACAGCAGTTGCGGCATGGCGGCCCGCAGCGCGCTAGTCGCCGCTGGCGGCAGTACGCCCGGGAGCCGGGGCGGAGGCGGCCGTGTCTTCCTGCTCGACCGGCCCGGCCTGAGCATCGGGAGCGGCGTGCAGGCCCTTGCGCAGCCCGGTCGCCGCGACGATGGCCGCCACCGCCATCACCCCGGCCATCGCGTACAGCACCGCGCGGGTGCCCTCGGCCAGGCCGAGCTGCGCGGTGTGGAAGATCTGCCGGGCGAGCGCAGGCGGCACTGAACCGGGCGCGCCGCCGGCGCCGTGCGTGGCAGCTATCTGCGTCGCGGCGCTGTGCGCCGCCGCTGGCGACAGGCCGACCCGCTCCAGGCCGCTGACCACGTGGCTGCGCTCGACGGTGACCAGCAGCGTGCCGAGCGCGGCCAGGCCGAAGCTGGCCCCGAAGTTCCGCACGGTCTGGGTGATCCCGGTGGCCTCGCCGTAGGACAGCCGGCCGACCTGGTTGATGGCGTCGGTGTTCGCCGGGCCGACCATCAGGCCCATCCCGAGCCCGGCCAGCACGATGAAGTACCACTGCGTGCCCAGGCTCAGCCCGGTCACCCGGCTCGCCCACAGGGCCAGGCCGACAGCGGCCACCGCGCAGCCGAGCACGACCACGCCCTTGGCGCCGCGCTGGTCCAGGGCGCGGCCGCCGACCTGGATGCCGGGCGCGAACCCGGCGAAGAAGATCAGCAGGTACAGGCCCGCTTCCTGGACGCCCTCGCCGAGCCCGACCTGGGCATAGATGCTGGCGAAGAAGAAGATCGGGATGAACACGATCATGGACGTGAACAGGACGATGTTCTCGACGGCGAACGCGCGGATGGTGAAGACCCGCACGTCGATCAGCGGCTGGCGGACCCGCAACTCGGCCCAGACGAAGGCGATGAGCAGCAGCACCCCGGCCGCCATGCTGATGATGACCGTCGCGTTCGCCCAGCCCCATACCTGGGTCTGCTGCAGTCCGAAGATGGCCAGCCCGACCCCGCCGGAGATCAGCACCAGGCCGGTCCAGTCCAGCCGTCCGGGCCGGTTCTGCGTCACCGGCCGGGAGATGGCGATCAGCACCAGCGCGACGATCGCGACGGGGATGTTGACCCAGAAGATCGCCCGCCAGGTCCACTCGCTCAGGTAGCCGCCCAGCACCGGGCCGACGGAGGTCAGCCCGCCGGCCACGCCGAAGAAGATGGCCATGGCCCGGCCGCGCTCGCGGACCGGGAACGCCGACACCACGATGGCCAGC
The DNA here is from genome assembly GCA_035763085.1 of Streptosporangiaceae bacterium. Classification (GTDB taxonomy): domain Bacteria; phylum Actinomycetota; class Actinomycetes; order Streptosporangiales; family Streptosporangiaceae; genus DASUBV01. The sequence continues at coordinate 11,301 of DASUBV010000290.1, forward strand.
GCCGCCGGGTACATGATCGCGCCGCCGATGCCCTGGATGACCCGCCAGGTGATGATCCACGCCGCGGCGTAGCTGCCCTTGGGGGTCAGCCCGCAGGCCGTCGAGGCCAGCGCGAAGGTCGCGATGCCGATGATGACCATGCGGCGGTGCCCGACCATGTCGGCCAGCCGCCCGCCGAAAGTGAAGGCGGCGGCCAGGGCCAGCAGGTAGGCGTTGACCACCCACTGCACCCCGTTGGTCGTCAGGTGCAGCTCGGACTGGATCTTGGGGACGGCGATCGACACGATGGTCTGGTCGATGAACGTCATGGCGACCGCGAAGATCATCGCCGCCAGGATCAGGAACTTCCTGCTGCCCGCCGGAGCCGTGCTGCCCGCCGCCGTCGCTGCCACCTGCGATGCCCCCCGTCGCATGCCTGGTGCTGGACCTCAGCCCGGCCAGGGCGCCGCGCCGCCGCCTGCCCGGTGTGCTGCCAGCGATTATCGCCGGCTACGGAGAGTGATCATTCAAGCGCCCTCCAGCGGCGAGCGGGTAAAGTTTCCGCCTGCCTGGTGGGGAGGAGCCATGCGCCGCCTGCAGCCCGCGCGCGTCCTGGCGATGCTGGCTGCCGTCGTGCTGGCCGCCGGCTGCGCCGCCAGCGCCGTCCGGCCGGGCAGCGCCGTCGGCGGGGCCGCCCGCTATTACGTGGCGCTGGGTGACTCCCTGGCCCGCGGCGTGCAGGCTGACCCCGCCGGAGCGAGCGTGCCGACCCGCGACGGGTATCCCGACCAGCTCTACGCCCGGCTGCGCGGCGCTGACCCGCGTCTGCGGCTGGTCAAGCTGGGGTGCCCCGGCGAGACCACTGCCTCGATGATCGGCGGGCGGCACTGCCCGTACCGCGACGGATCTCAGCTGGCGCAGGCCGTCGCCTTCCTGCGCGGGCACCGCAGCGCCGTCCAGCTGATCACGCTGGACATCGGCGCCAACGACCCCGGCTCGTGCTTCACCAACCCGGTGCCCGGCCTGGTCCCGTCCTGCGCTGCGGGGCCCGCCCCGGCCACCGCTGCCAACCTGGCGGTCATCCTGGCCCGGCTGCATGCGGCAGCCGGGCCGCAGGTGCCGGTCATCGGGATGAGCTACTACCTGCCCGAGCTGGCCGCGTGGCGCGCCGGGCCAGCCGGGGCGGCGGCCGCCCGGCGCAGCGCGCGGCTCGCGCTCGCCTTCAATCAGGTGCTGGCCCGGGTCTACCGCGCACACGGGGCCGGCATGGCCGACGTCGCGGGAGCGTTCCGCAGCACCGACTTCGCCGGCCGGGCCCGGCTGCCCGGCCTGGGCGTGCTGCCCCGCAACGTGGCCGACGTATGCGCCTGGACCTGGGTCTGCACCGCGCCGCCGCGCGGCCCCAATAAGCACCCGAACACCGCCGGCTACGCGGTCATCGCCCGGGCTTTCCTGGCCGCCTACCGGCGCTGAGCCCCGGCCGGCCCGGCCTACCCGGCCAGGTGCCGGGCCAGGAACGCCAGTGCCTTGGGCACGGCGTCTTCCCGGTTGTGCCGCCGGGCCAGGCCGTGTCCCTCGTCGGCGTACACCACCAGCTCGCACTCCTGGCCGCGGCCGGTCAGTGCCGAGTGGATCTGCTCGGCCTCGCTCAGCGGCACCCGCGGGTCGTTGGCGCCGTGGATGATGAACAGCGGCGCCTGCACCTGGTCAATCCTGGTCAGCGGTGAGGCGGACGCCAGGAACTCGCGGTCGCGGGCCAGGGTGCCGTACTCCCGCTCGCGGTAGGCCCGCCGGTAGGCCGAGGTGTTCTCCAGGAACGAGACCAGGGACGAGATTCCCACGATGTCGACCCCCGCGGCCCACAGCTCCGGCTGGAAGGCCAGCCCGGCCAGCACCATGTAGCCCCCGTACGAGCCGCCCCACAGCGCCGCCCGGGCCGGGTCGAGGCCCAGCCGGGGCAGGTAGGCGTGCAGCGCGGCGAGGTCGGCCACCGAGTCCAGCCGCCGCTCGACGTCGTCCATCGAGTACCAGCGCTTGCCGTAGCCCACCGAGCCGCGGACATTCGGCACCAGCACGGTGTGCCCGGCCGCGGCCAGGGCCTGGACGTACGGGTTGAAGTTCTGCCGGGCCTGTGCCTCCGGCCCGCCGTGCACCACCAGCACCGCCGAGCCGGCCAGCGCCGGGTCGGCCGGCTGCGCGCCCCGGTACACCAGGCACGGCACCTGCTCGCCGTCCGGGGCCGGCACCCGGTGCCGCTCGGGCACCGCGGCGGCCAGCCCGCCCAGGCTGTCGGCCGACCTGGTGACCCGCCGGACCGTGCCGCTGCTGGTGTCGGCGGTCAGCACGTCGCCGGGCAGCTGCGCGCCGGTGACCGAGAACGTCACCGTGGCCGAGTCCGGTGACCAGCGGGGCGGCGGCAGCGGCCCGTCGTAGATGGTGCACCCCGATGCGGGCAGCGCCACCGCCCGCAGCCAGGCGCCGGTCAGGCCGTCATGCAGGGCCAGGACCGAGGCGCCGTCGTCGTTGCGCTCGACCAGCAGCAGCGTCCCGTCGGGAGACAACGAGCCCGCCAGGTCGGCGCTGTCGTCGGTGACGATCCAGTCCCGCTGCCCGGTGGCCAGCGTGTAGCGCGCGATGGCGGTGAACTCGCGGCCGGAGTTGGACGTGAAGATCAGCGCCGAGCTGTCCGGATACCAGCACAGCTGGCCGTTCATCGCCGGCGCGTCCGGCTGCGTGACCTCGGTGACCTGCTCGGAGCCGGGCTCGCCGGCCAGGTCCACGACCAGGACGTGGGCGGAGGCGGCCGTCACCGGCGAGGACACCGACAGGGCCAGCCGCCGGCCGTCAGGCGACAGGGCGGCCTCGGCGTAGGAGTGGTCGCCCAGGGCGATCGTGCGCTCCGAGCCAGTGGCCAGGTCGCGGACGACCGGGTCGAAGGCCACCCCGTTCCGCCGGTTGGTGAAGTAGCAGACGCGGCCGGGCGCGACGTCGGCCAGCAGGTGGATGTAGCGCGGGTCGCGCACCAGCGGCTGCAGGTCACCCGGCCCGGCCGGCCGGGTGCCGGACAGCGGCAGGACCGAGAGCTGGTGCCGCTCGTTGCCGCCGTCATCGTGCGACACGATCACGGCGCGCTCACCGGCCAGGTAGCGGCCGGTGCACGGGCCGGGCAGCGCCGTCAGGGTGGTCACCTCGCCCGCCGGCGAGATCTCGGTGAGCTGGGTCGAGCCGCTCTCGTCGCTGCCGGCCAGGATGCGGCCGTCTTTGTCGGTGTCGAATCCCCGGTACAGCGTGACGCCCAGCAGGCGCTGCAGATCCAGTCCCATACCGGGAGATTACCTGCGTCTTAGCGAGGGCTGCGGTCGCGGCGGGTGCTGCCGGCGATCCACCGGATCGTGCCCGGCGCGAACGAGCCGAGCACGGCGCAGCCCAGCGTGATCAGCACGATCGACCCGACGTCGTCGGCGACCGTGGCGCCCAGCCACAGGCCCAGGCCCGCGCACGCCAGCATGATCGCGGCGATGACCAGCACCAGGCGTCGAAGATCCACAGGTCCCATCCTGGCATCCGCATTGGCAAGGCCGCCACCTGCGCCGGCATCAGGCTTTTAAGGTAGGGCCGTGATATCCGCCGAAGAATCCCCCGCCCTGGCGGCCGCGCGCGAGCTGCTGACCCGCTTTCCTGTCATCGATGGTCACAACGACCTGCCCTGGGCCCTGCGCGAGGCCGGGTCGCTGGACCCGGCCAGGACCGACATCTCCCGGCCCGTCGACTTCACCCACACTGACCTGCCGCGGCTGGCCGCGGGCGGGGTGGGCGGCCAGTTCTGGTCGGTCTTCGTGCCCGCCGAGCTGCAGGGCGAGTCGGCCGTCGCCACCACGATCGAGCAGGTCGACCTGGTCCGCCAGCTCATCCGGCGCTACCCGGATGCGATGGAGCTCGCGCTGACCGCCGGCGACGTGGACTGGGCCACCGGCTCCGGGAAGCTGGCCTGCCTGATAGGGGCTGAGGGCGGGCACAGCATTGCCTCGTCGCTGCCGGTGCTGCGGGCCCTGTACCAGCTCGGCGTCCGGTACATGACGCTCACTCACAACATCAACGTGCCGTGGGCCGACTCGGGTACCGACGAGCCGGCCCATGACGGGCTGACGGCATTCGGCCGCGAGGTCGTCCGCGAGATGCAGCGCCTGGGCATGCTCGTGGACCTGTCGCACGTGGCGGTGTCCACGATGACCGACGCCCTCGATACCGCCGAGGCGCCGGTCATCTTCTCCCACTCCAGTGCCCTGGCCATCTGCGACCACCCGCGCAATGTGCCCGACCAGGTGCTGTCCCGGCTGCCGGGCAACGGCGGAGTCTGCATGGTGACGTTCGTGCCGTCCTTCGTCTCCCAGGAGTGCCGCAACTGGGAGCTCGGCCTGAAGGAGGAGATGATCCGGCGCGGTCTGGACTTCCGTGACGTGTCCCAGCGCGGGCAGGTGAAGGACGAGTGGGCGGCCATCCACCCGCGGCCGGGCGCCACCCTGGCCGATGTAGCCGACCACGTCGAGCACGTCCGGGAGGTAGCCGGGGTGCAGCACGTCGGCCTGGGCGGCGACTACGACGGGGTCGACCGGCTGCCGGCCGGCCTGGAGGACGTCTCCGGCTACCCGGCGCTGTTCGCCGAGCTGGCCCGGCGCGGCTGGAGCGAGGCTGACCTGGGCCTGCTGGCCAGCGGCAACATCCTGCGGGTGCTGCGCGAGGCCGAGACGGCCGCGGCCGAGATCGCCGCCCGGCGCGGGCCCTCGGCGGCCCGGATCGAGGAGCTGGACGCGGTCAGCTGAACGGCGTCTGCGGCCGCGGCTGCAGCTCGCCGTCGAGGTAGATGTCGACCTTCTCGTTATAGAAGCAGGCCAGCCCGGCGACCTTCTGGCTCTCCGGCAGCGGGGCCCGGTACATCCACACGACGTCGGTGTGCAGGTCCTGCCCGGTGTCCACCGACCAGTAGCCGGCCGTGCCCTTGTACGGGCAGGACGTCTGGGTGTCGGAGGGGCGCAGCAGCTCCATCCGCACGTCGGCCAGCGGCAGGTAGTAGCGCTGCGGCAGGCCGGTCTCGAACAAGATCCGCGGCTGCCGTGACTCGGCCACCGTGACGCCGTCGATCTCGATCCGCACGTGCCGGGAGCTGGCCAGGATGTCCACCCGCTTGTGGGGATCGCGGGCGTGGACGTAGACCGGCTCGTCCTCCTCCAGCCACTCGCTCATCGCGCTCCAGGTGAACCGGACCGCGTCGCGCAGCTCCGGAGCCGGCGAGTCCGGGTACCGCCGGGCCGCGGACCCGGCCGTCGCCGTGGCGACCTTGACGTGCAGCAGCTCGGCTTCGCCCAGGCCGGGCACCACCTCGCGGCCCGCCGGGACCAGGTCGGCGCGGACGTCGGCGGCGGGGACGTAGTAGACCGGATAGTACGGAATCTCCCAGACCAGGAGCGCGCCCCTGGTGTCGGCGACGAGCTCGCCGGACAGGTAGATGCGCACGCGCTTGGGGCTGCTCTCCACCTGGACTGCGGTGGCGGCGCTGGCGGTCATGCAGGCCTCCTGCAGGCTGGGTCCGGACATCCCGATAACCCGAACATACCGCCGTGGCCAGGCCCGCTAGCGGACGGCTCGGGGCGGGCCGGCGCCGCCAGGCGCCCGGCACGACCGGTGTCCAGTAGCGTCAAGGTATGCGACTTGGGGTCCTGGATGTCGGCTCGAACACACTGCACCTGCTGGTGGTGGACGCGCACCAGGGCGCCCGCCCGCTGCCGGCGTTCTCGCACAAGGCCGAGCTGCACTTCGGCGAGCACCTGGACAGCGAGGACCGGCTGACCCCCGACTGCGCGCGCCAGCTGCGCCTGTTCGTGGAGGAGGCGCTGCGCATCGCCGAGGACAAGGGCGTGCACGAGATGCTGGCCTTTGCCACCTCGGCGGTCCGCGATGCGGCCAACGGCGACGAGGTCCTGAGCCAGATCGAGGAGCAGACCCAGGTCACGATCCGGGTGCTGCCGGGTCCCGATGAGTCGCGGCTGACCTTCCTGGCGGCGCGCCGGTGGTTCGGCTGGTCGTCTGGCCGGCTGCTGGTCATCGACATCGGGGGCGGATCGCTGGAGATCGCGGCCGGCCATGACGAGGACCCGGCCGTGGCGATCTCGCTGCCCCTGGGCGCCGGCCGGCTGACCCGCGAGTGGCTGCACGGCGATCCGCCGCCCGCCGAGGACGTCCGGCGGCTGCGCAAGCATGTCCGGGCCGAGATTGCGGCCACGGCCGGCGCGGTGCTGGGGGAGGGCCGGCCGACGCACGCCGTCGCCACGTCCAAGACCTTCCGGCAGCTGGCCAGGATCGCCGGCGCGGCGCCGTCCAGCGAGGGTCCGTATGTCCGGCGGCGGCTGCGGCACGCCGACGTCACCCAGATCGCGCAGCGCCTGGCCGGCACCACGGTCGAGCAGCGGGCCGAGATGCCCGGCGTCTCGGCCGGCCGAGCCCGGCAGCTGGCGGCCGGGGCAATCGTCGCCGACGCGGCCATGGACCTGTTCGACCTGCCCGAGCTGGAAATCTGCCCGTGGGCACTGCGCGAGGGCGTGATCTTGCGGCGGCTGGACATGCTGACGCGCTGACGCGGCCGGAAGCCGGGCGCCAGCCAGGTACGCCAATGGCCTGCCACCTGATCGTGGCAGGCCATTCGCGCGGGGCTGCTAGTCGCGTGCGGCCCGCATGCTGTCGGTCCGGGCATCGCCGGGGGTGCCCGCGTGCCGGGCCGTGGCTGTCCGGCCGCTGTTGCCCGGCTGCTGCGTGGCCTGCTTCGTGGCCGCCTCCCGCTCAGCCGCGAGCGCCGACCGCTGTGATGCGGCGGACGCCTGCGCGTTCTGCGCCGCGCGGGCGCCCTGAGCCGCCTGCTGGGTGGTCTGCGCCTGGCCGGCCGTGCGCCGTCCCTCGGCCGCCGGCCGGCCCCCGGCAGCGGGCTGCCCGCTGCTGCCTGGCCCGCCGTTGCCGTCAGCCTGCGCGGTGGCCACGGCCCTGGCGACTTCCTCCTCCAGCGAGCCGCGCGCCGCCTCGCCCGCCACCAGCGTGGTCACGACGTCACGGATCTCGGTCAGCCGCCGGATGGCCTCGGTGTGCCGGGACATCAGCAGGTTCAGCCGCCGCTCGGCGCCATCGTGAATCGCGGTCGCCCGGGCAGTGGCCTCGTCGAGCTGCTGCTTGGCCTGCGCCTTGGCGGTCGACAGCGCGCTCTCGGCCTGCTTGGTCGCCTCGGTGACGGCGCGCTCGGCCTCGGACCGGGCCGAGTTGCGGGTCTTGTCCGCCTCGGCCGTCGCGCTGGCGACCGTGGACTCGGCCTGCTCCTGGGCCGCGCTGAGCATGCGCTCGGCCTGCTCGTGGGCCTCGGCGCGGGTCTTGTCGGTCTCGGCCTTGACGTCATCGCGCAGCTTGACTGTCTCCAGGCGCGCTTCCTCGCGCATCTGGGCGATCTCATCGTCGGCCCGCTTGCGCTGGGCCTTGGACTCGTCCTCGGCCAGCTTCAGGATCTGCCCGATCCGCTCGCTGATCTCCTCGTGGGCCGGCTTCTCCGCCGGGGACTCGCGGAGCGCCGAGAGCTCGGCGCGCAGCTGCTTGTTGGCCTCGAGCGCCTGATCGCGCTCGGTCCTGAGGTCGCGGGCCTCGCTCCGGGACCTGGCTACATATTCCTCGACCCGGCGGCGGTGATAGCCGCGTACCTCGCGCTCGAAGAGGTCTCCGGTGTTCGGGTCATAGTCGTGATGTTCGCTCATGGTTCACACCCGTCGGTGGTTCAGGCAGCTCGGCCGGGCCGGCTGTGCGAGCTGGACCGGTGAGGCGGGCCGAGCCTGCGGCTGAGCTGCGATTTTTGTCCGATACGGCAGGGGACCGGCCGACCGTCCGGACGCGCGTGCAATGCTGAATGTCCGGGACGACTCTTGTCCTGATGGGCCCTGGCGCGCAACCGAAACGATGTTTTGTCCTGATTCTCGCGGCGGTCAGGACCTGGGATAACGGAGGGCTGAGTGGCTCCTGCCCGGCTGATCGGGTCGCTCGGCGACGCGGTACCGCAGATTCACCCGCAGGCCTGGGTGGCGCCCGGCGCGGTCATCGTCGGCGCCGTCCGGCTGGGCCGGGCGGCCAGTGTCTGGTACGGGGCGGTGCTGCGCGCCGACGAGGACGAGATCATCGTCGGCGCGGAGTGCAACATCCAGGACCTGTCCTGCCTGCATGTGGACGCCGGCGAGCCGGCGGTGCTGGAGGACCGGGTCAGCCTCGGCCACCGGGCGACCGTGCACGGGGCGCGGATCGGCGCCGGGGCGCTGATCGGCATCGGCGCCATCGTGCTGGGCGGCGCCCGGATCGGCGCGGGCTCGCTGGTCGCCGCCGGCGCCGTCGTGCTGCCCGGCCGGGAGTTCCCGGCCGGCGTCCTGATCGCCGGGGTGCCCGGCCGGGTGATCCGGGAACTGGATGACCGCGACCGCCGCCGGTTCGCCCAGACCGCCGACCACTATGTCAGCCGGGCCGCCCGGCACCAGGCGGCCTGCTGGGACGAGGCACCGGATGACCATGACCGGATGACCCGGGCGGAGTAGCCCGTAGCTAGCCCGGCTGACCCGAAGGGACGTCCGTTTCCCCGGTTACCCGACATATCGGGCCAGACCTTTCGGTAGTTTCGGCCCCCGTGCCGGTATCGGCCGCTTTGCGGGTGGTGCGGAAATGGCCCCGATGGGTCATGTGCGGCCGGGCCTTGTTCGCCTAGCCTGATGAGGACCGTGTCTTTGGCTCGGCAATGGAGGTGGGCGCGATGGGCGAGTACGTCGACCTTCGCGTCCACGACCTGGTGGCACTCGACGAGATCGAGCTGTACGCGGAGGTGCTGAGCGCGGTGGCGGCCAGCGACCGGCCGCTGACCCTGGCCGAGCTCGACGACGTGCTCGGGGTCCGGCCTTCGGCCGCCGCTCCGGCCTGCGCGGGCTGAGCTCAGGCCTGCCCGGCCCTGGTGAACATCACGTCGGTGTCCCAGCGGGTGAACCCGAGCGACTCATACAGCCGGATCGCCGGGGTGTTGTCCCCGTCCACGTACAGCATGACCTGGAACAGCCCGCGGCCGCGCAGGTAGCGCAGCCCGGTCAGGGTCAGCGCCCGGCCCAGGCCGGTGCCGCGCTCGCCCGGGTCGACGCCCACCACGTAGACCTCGCCGATGGCGCCCCCGGCGGCCTGATGCACCTTCGTCCAGTGAAAGCCGGCCAGCGCCCCGTCGCGCTCGGCCAGGAAGAAGCCGGCCGGGTCGAACCACGGCTCCCGCTCGCGCAGGTCCAGGTCGGCCCTGGTCCAGCTGCCCTGCTCGGGGTGACTGGCGAAGGCCTTGCGGTTGAGCTCGATCCAGGCGTCCTCGTCGCGGCCGACCGCGAAGGTCCGCACCGTGATGCCGTCGGCGAGCCGCGGGCGGTCGATCTGGCTGGTCAGTGACCGGCGCATCTGCCACAGGGACCGGGTCCGCCGGAATCCGGCCGCCGCGGCCAGCCGGCTGGCGGCCGGGAGGTCGCCGTGCGCCCACAGCCGCAGGCGCTGCGGGCCGGCCTCGGCGATCAGCGCGCGGACCAGCGCGAGTCCCAGGCCCTGGCGGCGGGCCGGCGGGTCGATGAGCATCTCGCCGCTCGGCCCCTCGACGGGGTCGGTCAGGTCCAGGTGGCCGTATCCGGCCAGCTGGCCGTCCTGCCAGGCCAGCACGTCACGGGCCTGCGGCTCGCCTGCCTGCGGGTCGCCGCCGTAGCGCAGGTGCAGCATGACGTGCTCGGACAGCGGCCCGACGCCGTCCTCCTCGGCGGCGCGCTGGACAAGGCCGAGCGCGGCGCCGGCCTCCTCGGCGCTCAGCTGGCTGGTGACCTGCAGCTCAGCACCCGGGCCTGCCGCCGGGACGGGATTACCTGAGGGCACGGCGCTTCCTGTCGGCTCTGGGCTTGGGCGGGGCGTGCGGCGGGCGGGCGGCTGCCCGCGGGCCGGGGTCCTGGCCAGGACCGGGGCTCTCCGGGCTGGCCGGCCCGGCTGGCTGGTCTCCGGCTGGCTGGCCGTCCGCCGCGTCCGCGCTGGCGTCCGCGCCGCGGCCCCGGCCGCCGCCCTTGGCCGGGACAAAACGGTATCCCACGTTGCGCACGGTGCCGATCAGGGCCTCGTTCTCGGCGCCCAGCTTGGCGCGCAGCCGGCGGACGTGCACGTCCACCGTGCGGGTGCCGCCGAAGTAGTCATAGCCCCAGACCTCCTGCAGGAGCTGGGCCCGGCTGAAGACCCGGCCGGGCTGCTGGGTCAGGAACTTCAGCAGCTCGAATTCCTTGAAGGTCAGGTCCAGGGAGCGCCCGTTCAGCCGGGCGGAGTAGGTGGCCTCGTTGATCACCAGCTCGCCGGACCTGATCTCGCCGGCCGGCTCCGGGGCCGGGCTCGCGGCCCGCCCGACGGCCAGCCGCAGCCGCGCGTCGACCTCGCCCGGCCCGGCGGTGTGCAGCACGACGTCAGCAGCGCCCCAGTCCGCCGAGACCGCCGCCCAGCCGCCCTCGGTCACGATGACCATCACCGGGATGGCCTGGTCCCGGCCGCGCAGCGCCTGCACCAGGCGCCTGGCCCCGACAAGGTCCCGGCGCGCGTCGACCAGCACGACGTCGGGCTGCGGGCCCCCGCCGCCGGGCGCGGGCAGCCCGGCGGCCACCCGGACGGCGTGCGGCAGCAAGGTCAGCGAGGGCAGGATCTCGGCGGACGGCTCGGTGCCGCTAGTCAGCAGGAGCACATTGCTCAACCCGTGCCACCTCCGGCCCGCGGTACCAGCCGCGAGTAGCTAACGCCCATGGCATGACCCGGGGTCGCCGTTGTCCGAGGTCGTTATGAGCGAGGATAGCTGACATGGCTCTCGTCACCATGCGCTACTGGGCCGCCGCGAAGGAGGCCGCGGGCGTGGCCGAGCAGCAGGTCGCCGCTGACACCCTCGCCGCTGCCCTGGCCGCCGTCCGGCCCTCAGCCCGGCTCAGCGCCGTGCTGGCCCGGTCGTCCTTCCTGATCGACGGCCAGCCGGCCGGCACCAGGGCGGCGGAGTCCGTCACCCTGACCGACGGCGCCATCGTCGAGGTACTGCCGCCGTTCGCGGGCGGCTAGCTGTTGCATCCGGGCAGACGGCCGGCGGCTGCGGGCACGAGCCCGGCCTAAGCTGCCTACCTGGGGCGAAGCGGGAGGAGCGTGAACCAGAAGAGGCCGTGGCACGTTTCCATAGGCGTGGCTGGGCAAGAGGGCTCGGGCGCCCGGCACCAGCGGGGCCCGGCGTCCGATGAGGAACTGGTACGCGCGCTGTATGCCGAGCACGCGGGCCCGCTGCTGCGATATGCGCTGCACCTCATGAGCGGGGACCGGCAGCGCGCGGAGGACATCGTGCAGGAGACGCTGCTGCGAGCCTGGCAGCACCCGGAGGCTATCGCCGACCGGCCTGCCCGCCCGTGGCTGTTCGCGGTCGCCCGCAACCTGGCCGTGGACTCGTTCCGGGCCCGCAAGGCCAGGCCCTCCGAGGTGGGTGAGGGCGCCCTGGAGATGCTGTCGGTGCCCGACGAGGCCGAGCGCGCCCTGGAGTCCTGGGCGGTCGCCGACGCGATCAGGTCGCTGCGCACCGAGCACCGCAGCGTCCTGCTGGAAACCTACTACCACGGCCGGTCGGTGGCGGAAGCCGCCGCTGTGCTGGGCATACCTGCCGGAACAGTCAAGTCGCGGACCTTTTACGCGCTCCGCGCGCTCAAGCTCGCACTCGAGGAACGGGGGCTTGCGCCATGACTGACATGACGGACATGACCAGGCCGGGCTGCCGTGAGATCCGCCAGCTGCTGGGCGTGTACGTGGTGGGCGCGATTGACCCGGCCGAGCGGGCCCTCGTGGACGCGCACCTGTCGGTCTGCTCGGAGTGCCGGGCCGAGCTGGGCGGCCTGGCGGGCCTGCCCGCGCTGCTCAGCCGCGTTCCGGTGGCCGACGCCGAGCGGATGGCCGGCGGCGGGTTCGGCGAGGAGCCGGCCGAGCCGCCGGCCGAGCTGCTGAGCGGGCTGCTGCGCCGGGTGACCGCCCGGCGGCGGAACCGCCGGTGGCGCTCGGCGCTGGCCCTGGCCGCGGCGGTCGCCATCGCGGCGGGCAGCACGGCCGCCGTCTTCAGTGCCCATGACCAGCAGCCGCCTACCGCCGCGGCCGCGGACGTGGTCAGGGCCAGCAACGCGCACGTGACCGCGATGGTGAAGTACACGGCCACGCCGTGGGGCGGGACCGCCATGCGGATCGCGATCCAGGGCATCCCGACCGGCACGAGCTGCAAGTTCTGGGTGGAGAGCGGCAACAACCACTGGTCGGTCGCCGGGAGCTGGACGGTCGGCCCCGGGTACGGCGAGCACTGGTACTCGGTGTCCTCGGCGGTGCCAGCCGACAGCGTGACTGGCTTCCAGATCACCTCGCACGGCAAGACCGTCCTCAACATTCCCCATAACACCTGACGGCTGATCGGGGCGGGCGGGAATGCACCGGCGGTCTCGCGTGCTTAAGGCTGCGTGACAGCGGGACTTGTGGCGTGCGCCGTGGCGCTGGCCGTGGCGACGGCCGCAGGCCTGGCCTGGCGCGCGACGAACGGCCGGATGCGCCGGCCGGCGCGCAAGCAGGCGGCCGCCGCGGGCAGCCCGGCGTCGGCCCCGCAGGTCACCGCGAGCCAGCTCGGCCGGCCCCTGGGCGACCGCGCCACGCTGCTGCAGTTCTCCTCGGCTTTCTGCGCGCCCTGCCGGGCCACCCGGGTGCTGCTGGCCGACGTGGCGGGCCGGGTCGAGGGCATTGCTCATGTCGAGATCGACGCGGAGAGCCACCTGGACCTGGTCCGGGAACTCGGCGTGCTCCGCACCCCGACGGTGCTGGTGCTGGCCGCCGACGGCCGGATCGTGCGCCGGGCCAGCGGCCAGCCGCGCCGGGCCGATGTGCTGGCCGCGCTGGGCGAGGCGGTCGGCCCGACTGTTTCCTATCCATCAGGTCTGGAAAGAAGATAGTGACACGGGGCGTGACCACGCATAGCATCGACTACGTGTTCCAGACCATCCGGACCGGCCGCGAGCTCATGCTGACCACGCTGCTCACCAAGCGCCGGGCCGTGGACTTCTGCCGCGTCGCCACGGCCATCTGTTGCCCGGCCGGGTCCCGGCCAGCTGCCTGACTGGCCGCCCGGCTGACCGCCGCGCCCTGAGCCCGGGCACCTAGCCACCGGTATTCGGGGTACCTAAGTTTCGGTGACCGGCTGCTCGCAGGGGCACCACCGCCACGGGGAAACCACACCACGGGGGCACATCGCCACGGGGCATGAGCTCGAAGAGGTGGACCAGATGGAGATCGACCCGAGAGGCCCTCGATTCGGGGCCGTGGTCACCATGGTCGTCTTCGTAGTGGTGCTGATCACCAGCAGCGCGTGGCTGCTGGCGGTGCAGGGCCTGTTCTTCGCGATCGGCACCGTGGCGGGCCTGCCGGCCTCGCCGTACGGGCTGCTCTACCGGTGGCTGATCCGCCCCCGGCTCGGCCCGCCCGCCGCGCTGGAGCCGGCCGCGCCGCCCCGGTTCGCGCAGGGCATGGGACTGGTCATCGCCATCATCGGCGTCATCGGCTACGGCGCCGGGATTCAGGCACTGGGCATGGCGGCGGCGGCCGCCGGGCTCGCCGCCGCATTCCTGAACGGCATCTTCGGCCTGTGCCTGGGCTGCGAGATGTACCTGCTCATCCGACGTATCTGGCCGGGCCGGCACGAGCTGGTCCCGGCTGAAGCCGACAAGGAGGTTTGACAATGAGCCGTTCCGACGTCCTCGTGGACGCCGAGTGGGTCGAGGCGCATAACGGGGAGCCAGGGCTGGTGCTCGTCGAGGTCGACGAGGACACCAGTGCCTACGCCAAGGGCCATATCCGCAATGCAGTCAAGATCGACTGGAAGGAGGACCTGCAGGACCCGGTCCGCCGTGACTTCGTTGACCGGGACGGGTTCGCCGCCCTGCTGTCGGAGCGCGGTATCGCCAACGACGACACCGTCGTGCTCTACGGGGGGAACAACAACTGGTTCGCGGCCTACGCGTACTGGTACTTCAGGCTGTACGGGCACCAGAACGTCAAGCTGCTCGACGGCGGGCGCAAGAAGTGGGAGCTGGACTCCCGCGAGCTGGTCACCGAGGTGCCGCAGCGGCCCGCGGCCAGCTACACCGCGCAGGACCAGGACTCCTCGATCCGCGCCTTCCGGGACGAGGTCGTGGCCGCGATCGGGAACCGCAACCTGGTGGACGTGCGCTCGCCTGACGAGTTCGCCGGCCGCCTGCTGGCCCCCGCTCACCTGCCGCAGGAGCAGGCGCAGCGCGGCGGTCACATCCCGACGGCCAGGAACGTCCCGTGGTCCAAGGCGGCCGACGAGGACGGCACGTTCAAGTCCGACGACGTGCTGCGCGCCCTGTACGGCGAGGCGGGCGTGGACTTCGGCACCGACACCATCGCCTACTGCCGGATCGGCGAGCGGTCGGCGCACACCTGGTTCGTGCTGCACGAGCTGCTCGGCCAGCCGAACGTGAAGAACTATGACGGCTCGTGGACCGAGTACGGCTCGCTGGTCGGCGTCCCGATCAAGACCGGGGATGAGTCATGAGCGCTGCTGACCAGGCCGTCCAGGCGTCCGCCGGCGGGTGCGGCGCGCCGGCCGGCGGTGCTCCGCTGACCGACGCCGGCAGCCAGGCCGTGGTGCAGGGCCGGGTGACCCGGCAGGGCGCCCCGGTCGGGTCGGGGTACGCGCGGCTGCTCAACGGCGACGGCGAGTTCGTCGCCGAGGTGCCGCTCGGCGAGGACGGCGGCTTCCGCTTCTTCGCCGCTCCCGGCACCTGGACGCTGCGCGTCCTGGCCCCCGGCGGCATCCGGGCCGAGCAGGCGGTGGCCGCGGCCACCGGCAAGATCGCCAACCTGGAGGTAGCCGTCTGACCCGGCGGCCCCGGCAGTGCTGATCGCGGCGGTCCTCCCGAGCGGGAGGGCCGCCGCGATCGCGTTCCCCGTTGTGTTATCTGGACGTCGCGCGTCTGTCCATGCTGCGTTCAACTGCCGGACACCTGGCCCTTCTAGAAAGGGTCTCGGCAGCGCGCAGGCGGCTGTCGTCTGGTCACGAGGCAACAGGGGCGAATCACCGAGATGTCGAACGACGCCGATCCGGTCAGCCAGGCTCCGGAGCATCCGGTTGCGAGTGCGGCGCCCAGCGTGGCGGTGGCGAACGGAGTGCCGCCGGCGGGCGACGCGGTCCTGCAGGCGCAGAGCCTGACCCTGAGCTTCGGCCAGCGCGACATCCTGGCCGGCATCAGCCTGGAGGTCCGGCGCGGGGCCGTAACCGCGCTGATCGGGCCGACCGGATCGGGCAAGACCACGCTGCTGCGCACGTTCAACCGGATGAACGACAAGGTCACCGGATACCGGCACGCCGGTGACGTGATGCTGGACGGGCGGAGCATCTGGAGCCCCGGCCTGGAGCTGATGTCGCTGCGCCAGAAGGTGGGCATGCTGTTCCAGCGGCCCAACCCGTTCCCCATGTCGATCATGGACAACGTGACAGCCGGGGCGCGGGCGCACAAGATGGCCGGCAAGGCGGGCCTGAAGGCGATCGCCGAGCAGCGGCTGACCGAGGTCGGGCTGTGGGAGGCGGTACGGGACCGGCTGAAGGACTCGCCGTTCCGGCTGTCCGGCGGCCAGCAGCAGCTGCTGTGCCTGGCCCGCGCGCTGGCGATCAGCCCGGACGTGCTGCTGCTCGATGAGCCGACGTCCTCGCTGGACCCGATGGCGACCGAGTCCATCGAGAAGCTCGTCCGGGCCCTGGTGCCCGGCCTGACCGTGATCATCGTGACGCACAACCTGGCGCAGGCGGCCCGGATCGCCGACCAGACCATCTTCCTCAACCGCGGCCGCATGGTGGAGTACGGACCCACCAGGCAGCTGTTCGAGAACCCGGCCCACGACGAGACAGCGCACTACGTGAGCGGCCGGTTCGGCTAGCAAGGACCACCCGCTGGCGGGGGCGGCTATCCCCCGCCAGCGGGGCAAGGCCAGCACCCCAGGGCACTGGTCTCATCGCACGCGTCCGCGTGCGAGTCGTGTTGCGCACGCTGAAGCGTGCATGAGTGAAGGAGTATTCCCCGGTGGCCAGACGGCTTCGTTTGGTGTACTCGGCGGCCGCTGTCGGCTCGCTCGCGCTGCTCGCGGCAGCCTGCGGCAGCAGCGGTGGCGGCTCGAGCTCATCGTCATCCTCATCGCCGTCCGCTTCGGCGGCGGCCATGGTCGGGCCCGCGCTGCCCACTGCGCCGGCCAAGACCCCGCAATCGATCACCGAGACCGGCAGCACGCTGCTGTTCCCGCTCATGGGCGCCTGGGCGACCGACTACCAGAAGCTGTACACGCCCAGCGGCGGGACGCCCACGGTGACCATCACCACCGGCGGCACCGGCTCCGGCACCGGCATTACCGACGCGGCCACCGGCACCGTCAGCATCGGCGCGTCCGATGCGTACCTGTCGGGCGCGCAGAAGTCGCAGACGCCGGGCCTGATGAACATCGCCCTGGCGATCTCTGCCCAGCAGGTCAACTACAACGTGCCGGGCGTCAAGAAGCTCAACCTCGACGCCGACGTGCTGGCCAAGATCTACGCCGGCAAGATCACCAACTGGAATGACCCGGCGATCAAGGCGCTCAACAAGAGCGCGAGCCTGCCGAACCTGAAGATCGTCACGCTGCACCGGGCGGACAGCTCCGGCGACACCTTCCTGTTCACCAGCTACCTGAACGCTCAGGACCCGAGCGGGTGGGGTGCCTCCAGCGTCAACACCACCATCAGCTGGCCGTCGGTCTCCGGCTCGCTGGCCGAGACCGGTAACAGCGGCATGGTGGCGGGCTGCCAGGCCAACAAGGGCTGCATCGCCTATATCGGCATCAGCTACCTGGCCAAGACCCAGGCGGCCGGCCTGGGCGAGGCCTACCTGAAGAACGCGGCGGGCAAGTTCCTGCAGCCCACCCCGTCCTCCATCAAGGTCGGCGCGGCGGCGTTCCGGGGCAAGACCCCGGCGAGCGAGACGATCTCGATGATCAACGGGCCGGCCGCGGGCGGCTACCCGATCATCAACTACGAGTACGCGATCGTGAACACCAAGCAGTCCAACGGCGAGCAGGCCCAGGACATCCGGGCGTTCCTGCACTGGATCGTGCACGAGGGCCAGGACTCCGCGACCTACCTGGACCCGGTGGAGTTCCAGCCGCTGCCCGCCAGCGTGGTCACGCAGTCCGACGCGCAGATCGCCAAGATCGGCAGCTGAGTCTTGGCCGCGTCAGCCTCTGAGCTGAGGCCGGCGGGGGAGGCGGGCCCCGGCCCGCTTCCCCGCCGGCTCGGCATCTGGATCGGCGGTGACCGGACCGTCCGCCGGGTGGGCTTCGTGTTCGCCCTGCTGCCGGCTGCCGGGCTCATCTTCGTCCTGGCCACCCTGGCCGTCGAGGCCGTCCCGGCGATCAGGCTCAACGGGTGGGGCTTCTTCACCCACAGCATGTGGAACCAGGGCGGCGGCTACAACGCGGTGATCGTCAGGACCGGCGGCGTCGCGCACCTGGCGGGATCGCAGTTCGGCGTCCTGCCCGAGATCGTCGGAACGCTGCTGACGTCGGCGATCGCCCTGATCATCGCCGTCCCCGTGTCGGTGGGCGCTGCCCTGGTCATCGTGGAGCGGCTGCCGCGGCGGCTGGCCAGCCTGGTCGGCATGTTCCTGGAACTGCTGGCCGGGGTCCCCAGCGTCGTCATCGGCCTGTGGGGCGTGCTGACCTTCGGCCCGTTCATCGCGCACGACATCGCACCGTGGATCGCGGACAACCTCCCCGACGTCCCGGTGCTCAGTTACTTCACCGGCAGCACGGGCAATGGCCAGGGGCTGCTGGTCTCCAGCCTGGTGCTGGCCGTCATGGTGATCCCCATCGTGGCCGCGACCAGCCGCGACCTCATCCGCCAGGTCCCGATCCTGCCCCGCGAGGGCGCCCAGGCGCTGGGCATGTCTGACTTCGAGACCGCGCGCCGGGTCACGCTGCCATGGGTGGGCAGCGGCATCGTCGGCGCCGTGGTGCTCGGCCTCGGCCGGGCCCTGGGCGAGACCATCGCCGTCGCGATGACGTGCGGGTTCGCCCTCGGCTCCATTCCCGGCAACCTGTACGGCGCCATGACGACCATCGCGGCCACCATCGTGAACGAGCTGGACTCGGCCTTCGGCGACGCCAGCAAGTTCAGCGTGCGGAGCCTGGCCGAGCTGGCCCTGGTCCTCATGGTCATCACGCTGACCACCAACATCGTCGCCCGGCTGCTGGTCCGCAGGGTGTCCGGCACCGCGCTGCCCGTGGGCAGGGGGTTGTAGTGAGCGGAGTACGCCGCAGCGGTGCCCTCGCACCCGGCGCGCGGCCCGGCGGCACCGGCTGGCCGGAGGTCCCGGTCCGCCGGAAGATCGCCAACTACGTGTTCTGGGGCCTGTGCTTCCTGGCCCTGGCCGTGGTGGTGATTCCGACGGTCTGGCTGGCGGGCGGCATCGTGGTGCGCGCCGTGCCGCATTTCAGCTTCAGTGTCCTGACCACCCGCACGACGGGCACCACCGGTGGCCTGCAGCAGGCCGTGCTCGGCACCCTGCTCATCGCCGTCTGCGTGCTGGTGATCGGCGGGACGGTCAGCATCCTCACCGGGCTGTACCTGAGCGAGTTCGCCCGCGGGCGGCACCGCGGCATCCTGCGCGGCGCCTACGAGGTGCTCGCCGGGATCCCGTCCATCGTGCTGGGCTACGTCGGCTACGTCGCCCTGGTGGTGGGCCTGCACTGGGGTTTCAGCCTGCTGCCCGCCGTCCTGGTGCTGTCGGTGATCTCGATCCCGTACATCACCAAGTCCACCGAGTCGGCGCTGGGGCAGGTCCCGAGCTCCTACCGGGAGGGCGCCGAGGCGCTGGGCATCCCGGCGGGCTGGACGCTGCGGAAGATCGTGCTGAAGACGGCGATGCCGGGCATCGTCACGGGCCTGCTGGTCGCGATGGCGATCGCGGTCGGCGAGACGGCGCCGCTGCTGACGACGGCGGGCTGGAGCGACCAGAACCCGTCGCTGGCGCTCACCCACTCGCCTGTGGCGTTCCTGACCTACCCGATCTTCTCCTTCTACCAGTACGGCAAGGAGTCCCAGGACCTGTCTTACGACGCGGCGCTGCTGCTGCTGGTGTTCGTGCTGCTCATCATCGTCGCGGGACGCGTGATCATCGCCCGGTCCCGGCGGCACTCGGAGTGAGCGCGAGGGGAGCCGGTCGTGGCCGCAGGACGCTGGGAGGATGAGCCGCTCGCGGCTCGGCCGCGCCCGCAGCCGGACGAGGCGTCCCGGCCGGCCAGCGACGTGCTGGCCAGCCGGCTGGCGGCGGCGCTGGTCCACCACGAGCCCGGCTGGCGGCTGCCCCGCCACACCGCGCTGGCGCGCCGCTACAACGTCAGCCCGGCCGAGATCGAGAGCGCGGTCGGGGAGCTGGTCAGCCGGCACCTGATCCGGCGGCTGGCCGACGGCCAGCTGTACCGGGCCAGCCCCGCCGAGTACCTGCTGGAGCTGGAGGGCGTGTCCGGGCTGTCCTCCACGCTGGACCCGATGGGCTGCAAGCTGACCTGCCGCAGCCGCCAGGTGTCGTGGCGGCGGGTGCCCGAGGACATCGGCTGGGCCCTGGGCCTGGAGAGTTCCGAGGCCGTGTGCGTGGCCCGGTTCCTGTGGGCGGCCGACGGCGAGCCGGCGGCCTGCTCGACGACCTACCTGCCCGGTGCCGGGGCCGGGCCGGGCGGCGCGGATGCCGTGGCGCCGGACTCGCTGAGCCTGCTGGCGCCGCCCGGCGAGCCCGGCGGCGCGCAGCATGGCGCGGCTGGTGAGGACGGCCTTCGGGGGCCCGCCCTCACCGGCCCGGCCGCGCTGCCCCGGGCGCTGCACATCGAGATGCAGCCGCCCCCGCCGGCCGTCGCTCGCAGCCTCCGGCTGCCGGCGGGCCAGCCGGCCACCATCGTGACGGTCCGCTTCGATGACCTGGCCGGTGCCCGGCCCGTCGCGCTGACGGTCGCGGTGCTGCGCTCGGACATGTTCCGCGTGGTCCTGCAGTCGCCGCGCCAGCCGCTGGCCGATGGTAGCGCGGGCAGTTTCACCAGCGCCTGGACACACGTCGTGGAGGACTGGGAATCTTGACCAGTTATGTCCGCGACTCCTGCCCGTGCCGCTGAGCATCACCTGCCTGATCCGGGCTTACCGGCCCCGCCTGCCCGGTCCCGCCGCGCCGATGTCATCGCCGTGGCCGGCGTGGCAGCAGTGCTGGCCCACCTTGTCCTCGCGCCGGCCACCCTGGCCCTGGCCGGCGCTCTTGTCGTCACCGGCCGGCTGACCCGCTGGCGGCCGCAATGGCTGGCCGTCCCGGCTGCCGGGGGAGCGGCCTGGACCGCGGCCGCCGGCGTGCCCCGCGTGCTGGGCGGCCTGGCGGCCGGCCCGCGCCACCTGCTGGCCTACCTGGCCGGCGTTCCCGGCCATCCGGCGCACCTGCGGGACGCCGCGGCGGCGCTGGCGCAGGCCGCCCACGGACTGCCCGCCCAGGTCCCGGCCGGGCTGCTGGCCGCCGCGGCCGAGGCGGCTGTCGTGGCCTGGCTGAGCGGCGGCCGGCCGTGGCGGCCGGGCCTGATCGCGGTCCTGCGGCGGTACCGGACCCGGGCGGTCCTGGCCGCCGGTCATGCCGCCACGCGGACCGGCTTCTGCCTCGGCGTCGATCCCGCCTCAGGCCGGCCCGCCGAGCTGAGCTGGGCGGGTGCCGCCGGGGGTGTGCTGGTCAGCTGCGCCGGGCCCGACTCCGCGGCGCGACTGTGCCTCCCGGCCGCGTGCGCGGCGCTGGCCCGCCGCATGACGCTGGTCGTCGTCGACCTGACCGCCAGCGACTGGCTCGCCGCGGACCTGACCGCGGCCTGCGCGACCGCGGCCGCCCCGCTGACCTGGCTGCGCCCGGCCCCGCCCGGACGCTGGGTTCCGGCCAAGGCCGCCCGTGGCCGGGCCGCCGGTGACCAGCCAGCAGCCGACCAGGCCGGCTCCGGGCTGGATTCCGTCATCGGCCAGGCGGTCCGCAACCGCGAGGTCGTCGTGGCCGGCCTGGACCCGGCCATGCCCGGCCCGGCGGCCGCGGCGGCCGCCGGGAGCGCGGTGGGCAGCCTCTCGGCCGTGCTGCGCGGGCTGCGCGAGCAGGGCCTGCGCGGGGACTGCCTGGCCTGGGTACACGGCTGCGAGGTCGCGCGGCCGCCGAGCCTGGCCGGGCTGCTGGAGTTAGGGACCGGCACCGGAACCGCCATCCTGCTGTCCACGGCCAGCGCTCAGGCCGCTGCCCGGCTGGCGGGCCTGGTGGCGGCCGTGGTGGCGGGCGGTCCCGCCGACCCGCGGCTCGCGGCCCGGCTGACCGGGCTGGCCGCCGGGTCAGCCGCCGGCCCGGCCGTGGCCGGCCTGGATGAGGGTCTGCGCGGTCAGCCGGCCGGCGAGTTCACGATGCTGGCGCGCGGGACACCGCCCCGGCGGGCCTGCCGGCCGGGGCGACGGGACGGGCTCCGGTGACCCGGCCCGCGCCGCCGGTGCCGGCCGGCCGGCTATTCCTGGGCTGGGAGCACGCGCTGACCTGCCCTGAGCCCGGCCCGCGGCCGGGCCGCCCGCCCGCCCCGCCCGCCATCACGGTGGACCCGGGCTGGCAGGCGGCCCGGCGGCGCGAGGCGCGTCGGCTGGCCCGGCCCGCCCGGGCCGCCGCAGCGTGCTGCGCGGCGGCCACGGCGGTCAGCGCCGCGGCCGGGCTGGGCGGGCTGCTGCCCGCCGGGCTGGCCTGGCTGGCGGGTGCGGGACTGATCACCGGGCTGGCTGCCAGCCTGCGCACTCTCTACCGCGACTCGCGGGACCTGCGGGCGGCCCTGGCTGCCGAGGAGAGGCGGGTGGCCGGGTTCCGGGCCGCCGCGCAGCGCGAGCAGGACGCCCGGCTGGCCGAGTACGCAAGGCGGGAACGGACGTGGCGGCAGCGCCGGGCCGAGTTCGCCCGGCAGCCGCAGTGGTTCCCGGTCCGGCTGCCCGCCGGCCTGCACCGGGTAGACGTGGCAGGCGGCACGCTGGCCGGCTGGTCAGCGCTGCTGACCTCGGTGGCCGCGCCGCGGCTGGCCGCCGGGGCGGAGGTCACCGTGCTCGATCTCACGGAGGGGGCGGTCGCGGGCGACCTGCTGGCGGTGGCCCGGGCGTGCGGCATCGACCCGCTGGTCTGGGTCCTGCCGGCCGACCTGCACCGGCTGGACCTGGGCGCGGGCCTGCCTCCCGCTGAGCTGGCCGATGTGCTCGCCACGGCGGTCAGCGCCGGCGTGGAGCAGGACGCGGACCCGGCCGCCGATGCCGCGCTGCTGGGCCGCGTGCTGGAGGTACTCGGGCCCGGGGTCACGATCGCCCGGCTGACCGCGGCGCTGCGGGCGCTGGCTCAGGTCGGTGACCCGCGGGCGGATGTCCGGGCCGGCCTGCTGACCGCCGGCCAGCTGGACCGGCTGGCGGCCCTGTTCGGCCGCGCGGCGGCGGATCAGGTGGTGGTCGGCCGGGCCTGGGCCGTCGAGGCGCGGCTGCGGCCGCTGGAGCAGCTGGGCCGCGCTGCGGCCGCCCTGCCGCGCAGCCCGCTGCGGCTGGCCTGGCTGGACCAGGCGGCCGGCGCGGTGACGGGCCCGGTGCTGGCCAGCTTCCTGACCGTGGCGCTGACGCATGCGCTGCGCCGGGCGCCGGCGGCCGGAGAGCCCTGGCAGCAGATGATCGTCGTGCTCGGCGCCGAGCGGCTCAGCGCGCCGGTCCTGGACCGGCTGACCGATGCCTGCGAGACCGCCGGCGCGGGCCTGATCGTGGCCTACCGGTCGCTGCCCGCGCACGTAGCCGGCCGGCTGGGCCGGGGGAACGCGGCGGTGGCTTTCATGCGGCTGGGCAACGCCCAGGACGCCCGGGCCGCCGCCGAGCAAATCGGCACCGAGCACCGGCTGGTCATCAGCCAGCTCACCCAGACCGTCGGCGACTCGGTCACCGTGACCACGGGGGATTCCTACACCAGCACGGTCTCGACCGCCGATTCGCTGGCCGGCTCGGCGTCGGTCACCGACACCGCCGGCCGCAGCAGCGGACGCGGCACCGCAGGCGGCTTCGCGCCGTTCGCCGGGCCCGGCACGGCGAGCCGGGACCGGAGCGCGTCGCGGGCGGTGTCGGGCTCGCTGTCGGTCACCGAGCAGGTCAGCCTCAGTACCGCGTGGGGCGCGAGCACCTCCCGTGCGCTCGGTGCCAGTACCTCGCTGGCCACCGGGGCGCAGCGGTCCCGCGAGTTCCTGGTCGAGCAGCATGAGCTGCAGCAGCTGCCGCCCAGCGCCGTGCTGCTGACCTACGCCGGGCCGGGCGGGCGGCAGGTGGTGCTGGCCGACGCCAACCCGGCCATCGCCGGCCTGCCGGGCACCGCCGCGGTCAGCCTGGCCGAGGCCAGGGCCCGCCCGCCGGGCCGCCGCCCGGCCCCGGCGTAGCGGACTGATGGTCTCCCGCCGCCGCGACCCCTGCCCGCCCAGCCACTACGACCGCACCTGACGGCGGCCGGCCGGGCGGCCTAGACTCGGCCCGTGAGCCGTAACTTCCGCCAGGTTGATGTCTTTACCGCCGCCGGGTACCAGGGCAACCCGGTCGCTGTCGTGCATGGCGCCGACGGGCTGACCGATGACCAGATGCAGCAGTTCGCCAACTGGACCAACCTGTCCGAGACGACGTTCCTGCTCGAGCCCGCCGACGCCGGGGCCGACTACCGGGTCCGGATCTTCATGCCCGGCATGGAGCTGCCCTTCGCCGGGCATCCCACCCTGGGCACCTGCCACGCCTGGCTGGAGGCCGGCGGGCAGCCGCGCCGCGACGGCGTCATCGTCCAGGAATGCAAGGCCGGGCTGGTCACCGTCCGGCGCACCGAGGCCGGCCTGGCCTTCGGCGCGCCGCCGCTGGTGCGCAGCGGCCCGGTCGACGAGCCGCTGGCCCGGCACGTGGCGGAGATACTGAGCATCTCCCGCGCCGACATCGTCGACCTGCAGTGGGCCGACAACGGTCCCGGCTGGATCGCCGTCCTGCTGGACAGCGCCGCGGCCGTGCTCGCGGTCCGGCCCGGCACCCTGGACCCGGACCTGAACCTGGGCATCGCCGGGCCGTACCCGGCCGGGTCGCCCGAGGCCCTGGAGGTCCGCGCCTTCTTCCGCAAGGACGCCAGCACCACCGAGGACCCCGTCACCGGCAGCCTGAACGCGTCGCTGGCGCAGTGGCTGACCGGGTCCGGCCGGATCAGCGCGCCGTATGTGGTCAGCCAGGGCACTGTCCTGGGCCGCCGCGGGCGGGTGAGCATCAGCCAGGACGACGACGGGCAGGTCTGGGTCGGCGGCGGCACCGTGACCTGCATCACCGGCACCGTCGAGCTGTAGGCGGGCGAGCGCCGGCAAAGCTGCCAATCGGGTGGCACCGACCGTCACCGGCCTGATATGCACGCAATATGGTCCAGGCTGCGGGCATTGGCGGGGGCGCGACAGGCCCGTGGTACCGGGTCCAGGCGATCAGCTCGGGCAGTCCCGGCGGCAGCGCCGACCGGGACTACGCCTCGATCCTGCCCGCCGCCCTGAACGCGGTCGCGCACCGGCGCCCGTTCATCGCGGGCTGGCTGTCGCGCGGCGGCGGCGCGCCCCTGGAGCTCATCACCAATGCCGGCCCGCTGCCCGCCCCGGCGGCTGCGCTGCCCGGGCCGGCCGACGGCCTGGACGGGTCAGCAGTAACGGGACGGCCGTCCGCGAGCCTGGTCCCGGAGGCCGGCCCGGCTCCGGGCAGCCCGCAGCTGCTCGAGGAGCTGCTGTTCCCCTGGGGAGCGCGCGGCCTGCCGGTCACCGGCAACCTGCTGGCCGACCTGGACCGGCTGGTGTGGGCGCCGTGCCCGGGCCGGCTGGCGCCGGCCGAGCCGTCGCAGGCACCGCCCGGCGCCGGCGGCCCGACGTTGTTCGAGGCGGCGCTGCAGACCCTGATGGGGCGGCCGTTCGGCTGGCTCATCGTGGCCGATCCGACCGACCTGATCGACGCTGAGACCGACGAGCTGCGGTCCCAGCTGAACGTGCTGCGGCGCTATGAGGAGGAGCAGGCCCGGTTCGACGCCGAGCGGGTCCAGCGCCGCCTGGCCGAGCTCGACGCCTACCGCGAGGCCGGCCTGTGGGACGTGCGGGTGCTGGCCGGCGCGGCCAGCGAGCAGGAGCTGGGCCTGATCGCGCCGGTCCTGGTCGGGGCCGCCGACCTGCGCGCTCACCCGTACCGGCTGCGCAGCGCCGAGGCCGCCTACGACTTCGCCGACGCCCTGGCGGCCAAGCTGAGTGATCCGCGTGATTTCTCGGCCGTCCCGTTCGCCGCGACGGCCGGGGCGCTGGCCGCCCTGACCGGCCTGCCGCGCGGCGAGGTACCGGGCATCCGGGTGCTGGAGGCCGGGAGCTTCGACGTCACCAGCGAGGTCGGCGACGAGCAGGCCATCGAGCTGGGCGCCATCCTGGACGGCCAGGACCGGGCGGTCGGCCAGTTCCGGGTGCCGCTGTCCACCCTGAACCGGCACGCCTTCGTCACCGGCGCGACCGGGGCCGGCAAGTCCCAGACGGTCCGGCACATCCTGGAGCAGCTCAGCGGCGCCGGCGTGAGCTGGCTGGCCATCGAGCCGGTCAAGTCGGAGTACGCCGCGATGGCCGGGCGGATCGAGGGGACCGCGCCGGTCACCGTGATCAACCCGGCCGACCCGGCGGCGATCCCGGTGTCGGTCAACCCGCTGGCGCCCGAGCCGGGCTACCCGGTGCAGGCGCACATCGACATGGTCCGGGCGCTGTTCCTGGCCGCCTTCGATGCCCGCGAGCCGTTCCCGCAGATCATGTCGCAGGCCCTGCAGCGGGCCTACGCCGACTGCGGCTGGGACACCGTCACCGGCGGCGCGGCACCCGGCGCGGTCGCCCCGCCGACCGTCCCGACGCTGGCCCGGCTGGAGGCGGCGGCGCTGGAGGTGATCGCCGACGTCGGGTACGGCCAGGAGCTGCAGGCCGACGTGCGCGGCTTTGTCGGGGTCCGGCTGCGCTCACTGCGCACCGGCTCGGCGGGCCGGTTCTTCGAGGGCGGCCACCCGGCCGACATCGGCGCCCTGCTGCGCCGCAACGTCGTGCTGGCCATCGAGGAGGTGGCCAACGACGAGGACAAGGCCTTCCTGATCGGCACCCTCATCATCCGGATCGTCGAGCACCTGCGGATGCGGGCCAGGACCGGCCCGGTCGACGGGCTGCGGCACGTCATCGTCATCGAGGAGGCGCACCGGCTGCTGCGCGCGGGCCGGGAGGGCGCCAGCGCGCACGCCGTGGAGCTGTTCGCCAGCCTGCTGGCCGAGATCCGCGCCTACGGCGAGGGCATCGTGATTGCCGAGCAGATCCCGGCCAAGCTCGTCCCCGACGTGGTCAAGAACACCGCGCTGAAGGTCGTGCACCGGCTGCCGGCCAGCGACGACCGGCATGTGGTGGGCGCGGCGATGAACCTGGACGACGACCAGTCCCGCCAGGTGGTGTCGCTGCGGCCGGGCTTCGCCGCGGTGTTCGCCGACGGGATGGACCGGCCGGTGCGGATCCGGGTCCCCTACGGCGGCCGCCGGGAGCGGATGGTCGCCTCCGCCACTGTGCAGCCGCCGCCGATCCGCGGGCGGCGGTCGGCGGCCTGCGGGCCGACCTGCACGGCCGGCCGGGCCTGCTCGCTGCTGGAGATCCGCGCCGCCGACATGCTGGCCAGCTCACCCGAGGACGCCTGGCTGCGGGTCTGGGCCGAGGCGCTGGTGCTGGCCCACCTCACCAACCGGCCGCTGCCCCGGGTGCCGGCCATGCTGCGGCAGCGCTGGCTGAACCTGGACGCCCGGCTGCGCGAGTGCCTGCTGGCCACCGCCCTGGAGCGGCCGCTGGCCGGGCGGGCGGCGGCGGTGCGCTCGAGCTATGACCCGGACCGGTTCGCTGCCTCGTGCGCCTCGATGGCCCGGCGGCTGCTGGACGGCGGCAAGGGCGCGGGCACCGCGCCCGGCGCCGACTGGGTGATTCCCCAGCTGCAGTGGCTGCACGAGATCGAGCGGGCGTGCCCGCTGGGCGGCCCGCCGCCTGACCCGTTCGCGCCCGCCCCGCGGCTGGACTTCGCGCTGCCCGGGCTGGCCGACCGGCCGGACGTGAAGATCGGCCAGCGGGTCAGCGGGCTGCGCCGCCACCCGCTGTCGATGGAGCTGGCCCGCAACCGGCTGCCTGCCTGGACCGTGCTGCTCGGCGAGGACGACCAGCGCGGCTTCATCGACGACCTGTCATCGGTCGCGATCGGGGTGAGCCACCGCGGCCAGCTGCGCAAGGCGGCCGGGGAGATGGGCATCGCGGGCTGGCTGGAGCCGGTGCTGTCCTGGCCCCGGCGGTTCATCATCGGTGCCGACGATCAGGTGGTGGCGATGGCAGTGCGCGAGACCGGCCGCGTGGCCGGATAGCATCTGCGGCCATGAGCAAGCTTCCGCTGCGCGCGCGCCTGGCCACCGGCATCGGCGGGGCAGCCAGCACCGTATCGCGGCTGACCGGCCGCGGCGACGGATCGGTCATCGGCGGCGTGCTGGGCCTGCGGGTGGAGCCCGAGCTGCTCCGGCTGCTGGCCGCCGGCCGCCAGGTCGTCCTGGTCACCGGGACGAACGGGAAGACCACCACGACCCGGCTGATCACCGCGGCGCTCGGCGCGCTGGGCCAGGAGGTGGCCAGCAACGCCTTCGGCGCCAACATGGAGGCGGGCCTGGCCTCGGCCCTGGGCCGGGCGCCGGAGGCGCCGTACGCGGTCCTGGAGACCGACGAGCGGTACCTGCCCGCGGTCATCCGGGCCACCAGCCCGCGGGTGGTCACGCTGCTGAACCTGAGCCGGGACCAGATGGACCGGGCGGCCGAGATCTGGCTGATCGCCCGGCGCTGGCGCGAGGCGCTGGCGGCGGCCACCGACTGCGTGGTCATCGCCAACGCCGATGACCCGCTGATCGCCTGGGCCGCGGGCGCGGCCCGGCACGTGACCTGGGTCGCGGCGGGCCAGCGCTGGCACGAGGACTCCTGGTGCTGCCCGGAGTGCGGCTCGCACCTGCGCCGTGACGCGCTGGGCTGGCGGTGCGCGGAGTGCCCGTTCGCCCGCCCGCCGACGCCGTGGGTCCTGGAGGACGGCTCGGTGATCGACGCGCTCGGCCAGGTGCGCGAGCTGAACCTGGCGCTGCCGGGCCGGGCCAACCAGTCCAATGCGGTGGTCGCCCTGGCCGTCGCCGGCCACTTCGGCATCAGCGTGGCCGACGCGCTGCCGCTGCTGCGCACGGTGACCTCGGTGGCCGGGCGGTACACGCTGGTGGAGCGCAACGGGGTCAAGGTCCGGCTGCTGCTGGCCAAGAACCCGGCCGGCTGGCTGGAGGCCTTCGACGTGCTCACCGAGGGGCCGGGCCCGGTGCTGCTGGCGGTCAACGCGCAGGTGCCCGACGGCAAGGACACCTCGTGGCTCTGGGATGTCGACTACCGTCTGCTGCGCGAGCGCCGCGTGTTCGTCGCCGGCGAGCGGCGGCTGGACCTGGCTGTACGGCTGGAGGCCGATCAGGTGACTTTCGATCTGGTGGACGGGCTGGATGACGCGATCGGCCGGGCCCGGTCCGGTCATCTCGACGTCATCGCCAACTACACCGCGTTCCAGCACATCCGCGCCCTCCTCGGGCGTACTCAGTGACCGCCGGGCACCCCGGCGGCGAGCGCCGGTACCTGTCACC
This sequence comes from Streptosporangiaceae bacterium, assembly GCA_035763085.1. GTDB lineage: Bacteria > Actinomycetota > Actinomycetes > Streptosporangiales > Streptosporangiaceae > DASUBV01. The sequence goes on from DASUBV010000290.1 coordinate 40,211, forward strand.
CAGCGGGTCGGGCCCGGATCCGGTCCCCGAGCCGGCCCGCCGCGGGCGGCACGCCGCGCCGGGCAGCCCGGCGGACCACCCCCTGGAGCCCCCGGTCGAGGAGCGGTATGGCCCGGGGGGCCACCCCCTGGAGCCCCCGGTCGAGGGGCAGTATGGTCCGGGAGGCCAGCCTCCAGCCGAGGAGCGGTATGACCCAGGGCACCTCCCCCTGGAGCCCCCGGTCCCGGGGCGGCGGGGGGAGAGCCGGCTGCGGCTGGTCTGGGTCTACCCGGACCTGCTGAGCACCTACGGCGACCGCGGGAACCTGCTGGTACTGCAGCGGCGCGCCCGGCTGCGCGGCCTGTCGGTAGAGGCCGTCGAGGTCAACGCCGACCAGAGCGTCCCGCAGCAGGGCGATATCTACCTGCTTGGCGGCGGCGAGGACCTGCCGCAGATCCTGGCCGCCCGGCGGCTGGCTGCCGACGGCGGCCTGGCCGCAGCCGCGGCCAGCGGCGCGGTGGTGTTCGCCGTGTGCGCGGGCTACCAGGTCATCGGCACCCAGTTCGGCGGCGTGGAGGGCGAGCCGGTGGGCGGCCTGTCGATCATCGACATCGCCAGCGGCCGCGGGGACCGGCGCGGTGTCGGCGAGATCGTCGCCGACGTCGACCCGGGGCTGGGCGTGGACCGGCTGACCGGGTTCGAGAACCACCAGGGCGTGACCCGGATCGGGCGCGGCGTCCGGCCGCTGGCCCGGGTTTCGCTCGGCGTGGGCAACGGGGACGGCACCGAGGGCGCGTACGCGGGCAAGGTGCTCGGCACCTACCTGCACGGTCCGGTACTGGTGCGCAACCCGAGCCTGGCCGACCTGCTGCTGCGCTGGGCGGTCGGCGACTTGCCGCCGCTGCCGGACGCCGACGAGGACTGGGCGCGCCGGCTGCGCGGCGAGCGGCTGGCGGCCGTCGCGCCGGGCTAGTAGACCAGCGCCTGCGCGCCGTCGGCCATGACCTCGGCGATGAACGTGGCCGCGCCGGCGATCCGGATCCCGGCCAGCACGCCGCCCGGAGTGATCTGGCGGCGCGCCGCGCACTGCGTGCACACGGTCACCGTGCCGCTGGCCAGGACGCCGGCCAGCATGTCCGCCATCGGCATGGCGTGCGGCAGGACAACATCCGCGCCCCGGCCGGGCAGGGCGAACCAGGCGGCCTCCCCGGTCAGCCACAGCGACACCGGGATGCCACTGGCGGCCGCCGTGGCGGCGACGGTGAAGGCCTGATTGCAGCGCTCGGGATCGTCCTTGCCCGCGGTCACCTTGACCACCAGGGAACGCGTGCTCATTCTTGGACCCTAGCCCAGGGCCGGGCCCGGCGTGGCGCGGGCGGCGGCGCGGTAAGGAATCCTAGACTTGCGGTCATGCCGGCCATGGTGAGCGGGATCATCCTGGTGGTGGCCCTCGCCGCGATGGCCGCCCTGGCCGCGGTGCTGGCCGTGACGGCCTACCGGCGTGCCGGGTCCCGGGATGCCGGCCAGCGCGACGAGCGCCTATCCTGACGCGAATGACTTCCGATTCTGGCGCGGTCGCGCCGCCGGGCGGCGCGGAGCCCGCGCTGCATCCCGGCCTGGCGCCGCTGCGGTTCCTGCTGGGCCGGTGGGAAGGCGCCGGCGTTGTCGGCTACCCGACCATCGAGAGCGCGAACTTCGGCCAGGAGATCTCCTTCAGCCACAACGGCAAGCCGTACCTGATCTACGCCAGCCGCTCCTGGCTCCTGGAGGAGGACGGGCGGATCGGGCGGCCGCTGGCCATGGAGACCGGCTTCTGGCGGCCCCAGGAGGGCGGCGAGATCGAAGTGGTGCTGGCGCACGCCAGCGGGATCACCGAGATCTACCTGGGCCAGGTGACCGGCACCAAGGTCGAGCTGGCCACCGACGCGGTCGCGCGGACGGCCACCGCCCGCGAGGTCACCGCGGGCCGGCGGCTGTACGGGCTGATCGGCGCGGACCTGGGCTGGGCCTACGACATGGCGGCGGTCGGCCAGCCGCTCCAGGCGCACGTCTCGGCGCAGCTCAAGCGCACGGCATAGCAGCCACGGGCCAGGGCACCGGGGCAGTCCCGGAGGGCGGCCCCGCACGGCGGCGCCATATCCGGAAATCGGCTCGGAAACGGGCCGGGAAATCACCCGAACGGGCCGGGAAATCAACCGGGCCGGGGAAATTAAGAACCCCGGGCCTCTCCCGCGGTCAGCGGCCCGAAGGCATGCATCACACGCGGGGACCGGCTGGACAAGGCCGGTCAGCCCGGGGGTCCGGTGTCTGCCGTGTATTCGCCGGCCGCCGTCTACCGCAGGACGGCCGGTGAAACGCTGCCGAGGCAGCGCCCACGCAGGCGGCGGCTAGCGGACAGCCACCTCGCGAGTCCAAGATCTATGCATAAGTTCCGGACCACCTCCTTTCCCGCGTTAGCCGGAACGCTACGTCAGACGCCGGGCCCGCCGCAAGCCAGTATCTGCCGGGGCGCTGCCTGCCCGGCGGAGGCCGGCCCCGGAACCCCCGGCCCCGCGGCGCCGCGCCCCCGGACCCCCGCGGCGTTTCGCGGGGCAGGCTGTCTGCATACCTCATTACAATCGAGGCATGTCGCAGACGTGGGATGACACGCTGCGGGCTAGCGGATACCGCGTCACCCCCCAGCGCCAGCTCGTGCTCGAGGCGGTCACCAGGCTGGAGCACGCCACGCCGGAGGAGATCTACACCGACGTGCGGCACATCGCACGCGGCGTGAACGTCTCCACGGTGTACCGGACGCTGGAACTGCTGGAGCAGGTCGGGCTGGTCACCCATACCCACCTCGGGCACGGCGCGCCGCGCTACCACCTGGCCGCCGAGGCCCAGCACGTGCACCTGGTCTGCCGGGAGTGCGAGCGGGTGACCCAGGTAGAGCCGTCCGCGGTCAGCTCGCTGGTGACGGCCCTGGACGCCGAGCAGGGGTTCGAGACCGACGTCGGCCACCTGACGGTCTTCGGCCGCTGTGCCGCCTGCCGCCAGGCCTAGCGCCGGCGCCGCCCGGCCGGCCGGGCCGGGGCGGATACGCTGGCGATTATGGACAGTCCCCTTCTTGCCGAGCCAGGCGCGGTGGCGGCCTCCGGGCCCGACGCCGGCGTGGCCGAGCACTACGGCGATCCCTATGCCGAGCAGCGCGCGATCGCCGCATCCTGGGGCGTGGTTGACGCCTCGCACCGGGATGTCATCCGCATTACCGGGCCCGACCGCCTGTCCTGGCTGCACAGCCTGACCACCCAGCATCTGGAGCAGCTCGCGCCCGGCGGCAGCGCCGAGGCCCTGATCCTGAACCCGCAGGGTCACCTGGAGCATCACCTGACGCTGGCTGATGACGGCTCGGCAACCTGGGTGCATGTCGAGCCGGGGACCGCCGCGGCCCTGCTGGAGTTCCTGGTCTCCATGCAGTTCCTGCTGCGCGTGGAGCCCGCCGACGTCAGCGGCGAGTACGCCGTGCTGCAGCTGCCGGGCCCGGAGGCTGCCGCGCACCTGCCCGCGACCGCGGTCGCGACGATGACCGGCCCGCTGGACATCAGCGTCGTCGTGGCGCGCGATCAGCTGGCGGCGCAGGTCGCGGCGCTGCGCGCGGCCGGCGCCCGGCTGGCCGGGACCTGGGCTCGCGAGGCGCTGCGCATCGCGGCCGGGGTGCCGCGGCCGGGGCTGGACACCGACCACCGCACGATCCCGCACGAGATGGGCTGGATCGACACCGCCGTGCACCTGAGCAAGGGCTGCTATCGCGGGCAGGAGACGGTGGCGCGGGTGCACAACCTGGGCCACCCGCCGCGCCGGCTGGTCCGGCTGCAGCTGGACGGCAGCGAGGACCGGCTGCCGGGCCATGGCGACCCGGTCACGCTGGCGGGCGGCGAGGCGGCCAGCGTCGGGTTCGTCGGCTCGGCGGCGCGGCACTACGAGCTTGGCCCCGTCGCGCTGGCGGTGATCAAGCGGACCGTGCCGGTCGACGCGGCGCTGGCGGCGGACGGCATCGCCGCCGCCCAGGAGGTGATCGTCTCCCCGGACGCCGGCGGGAACGTCCAGGTCACGCTGCGGCGGCCGCGCGGTGACCTGATCGGCCGCGGCCGCTAGCCCCGCGTGCCGGCCGCCGCCGGCGCTGACCTTAGAATCTGCGCGCCGGCCCCGAAACCGGGGCAGGCCCGACAGCTGGTGACCTGAGCTCCCGGAGGTAAACCGCAGTGCTGCGCCGTGCGCTGCTGGCCGCGTCAGCCAGCACCAGGATTCATGAGCTGGTCACCACCATGCCGGTCACCCGCGACGTTGTCGCCCGGTTCGTAGCGGGCAGCACCGCCGGGGAGGCGCTGCCGGTGATCTCCCGGCTGCTGGACAGCGGGCTGCTGGCCACCATCGACTATCTCGGCGAGTACACCCGGGACCGGGAGCAGGCTGCCGCCACGGCCGATGAGTACATCCGGCTGCTAGGCCAGCTGAGCTCGGCCGGGCTGGCGGCCGGCGGCCGGGCCGAGGTGTCGGTGAAGGCGACCGCGGTGGGCCTGGGCCTGCCCGACCACGGCGAGAAGACGGCGCTGGAGAACATCGTCCGGATCGCGGTGGCGGCCCGCAACGCCGGCACCACCGTCACCCTGGACATGGAGGACCACACCCGCGTGGAGGCGACGCTGCGCCTGGTCACCCAGCTCCGCGCCGACTTCCCGGACCTGGGCTGCGTGATCCAGTCCTACCTGCGGCGCAGCCCGGCCGACTGCGAGGCGCTGGCCGCTGCCGGGTCGCGGGTTCGGCTGTGCAAGGGCGCCTACCGGGCCCCGGACGAGGTGGCCTTCGCGGCCAGGCACGACGTGGACCTGTCCTACGCCCGGTGCCTGCGGATCCTGATGCAGGGCCGGGGCTACCCGATGCTGGCCACCCACGACCCGCGGCTGATCGAGCTCGGCGGGGTCAAGGCGGCCATGGCCGGCCGGGACCATGCCGCCTTTGAGTACCAGATGCTGTACGGGATGCGCCCGGCCGAGCAGCGCCGGCTGGCCGCGCGCGGCGCGCAGGTGCGCGTGTACGTGCCCTACGGCAGCGACTGGTACGGCTACCTCGTACGGCGGCTGGCCGAGCGTCCGGCGAACCTGGCCTTTTTCCTGCGCGGGCTGATCTCACGGGGTCGCTGAGCCGGCAAATGGCGGCACCGGGATTGCGTCCCGGCCGGCCGCCGGCGATGGGCCGCGCCCTGTTCGCGGCCCGGTATTCCCGCGGCATTACCGCGCGCGCATTCGGCCGCCGATTTCATGATCAGGACGGGCGTTTCATGATCAGCGCTTAGCCGCGCCGGCGCAGCGCCGCGATAGGGTTTGTCGGGTGATCGCTGTCCTGGGCGCCGGGAAGATGGGCGAGGCGCTGACCTCCGGCATGCTGCGCGCGGGCACCTCGCCGGCGCAGGTCGTGGCCGCCGTCCGGCGGGCCGACCGCGCGGCGCAGCTGACGGACGCCTACGGCATCGAGGTGCTCAGCCCCGCGGCCGCGGCCGGGCGCGCCCAGACGCTGCTGATCACGGTCAAGCCCCAGGACATGGCCGCCCTGCTGGCGGAGATCGCGCCCGCGGTGTCGGCGGACAAGCTGGTGATCTCGGTGGCGGCCGGCATCCCGACCCGCTTCATCGAGAGCCGGCTCAGCGGCGAGGTGCCTGTCGTCCGGGTCATGTCCAACACGCCCGTGCTGGTCGACGAGGCGATGAGCGTCATCTCGGCGGGGGCGTACGCCAGCGAGGAGCACCTGCAGCGCGCTGAGGAACTGCTCCGGCCGGTGGGCCGGGTACTGCGGATCCCCGAGTCTCAGCAGGACGCGGCGACCGCGCTGTCGGGCAGCGGGCCCGCCTACGTCTACTTCCTGGTCGAGGCCATGGTCGATGCGGGCATCCTGCTGGGCATGCCGCGGGCCAATGCGCTGGAGATGGTCCGGCAGGCTGTCTACGGCGCGGCCACCATGCTGCGCGAGTCGGGGGAGCACCCGGTGATCCTGCGCGAGGCAGTGACCTCGCCGGGCGGTACCACCATCAACGCCATCAGGGAACTGGAGCGGCACAGCGTGCGGGCCGCGTTCCTGGCCGCGATCGAGGCCGCGCGCGACCGCGGCCGGGAGCTAGGCGAGGGCTAGCGCGGCTGGTGAGACCCGCGGCCGGGCGGCGGGGTTTTTGCATGACCGCCGGGGAGGGTTTTCGACGCCGCTGATGGTTACGTCATTCTGACCGTCAGGCCACATTCCGCTTATGGCCAGCGCGGAAATCCCGGCCAGGCGAATTGGCCGGGCTCGCCAGGGTTGCCCTTTTCAAAACAGGACTTACGCTGGAGACGGGCGTGACTGGTGCGCTGAAATCTCGCCAGGCACACTTGCCTGGCCAGGAGAGGGCTATCGATGGCAGCAGAAGTGACTCCGCTCAGTGACGTCAGGTTCCTGACAGTGGCCGAGGTGGCCACGATCATGCGGGTCTCGAAGATGACCGTGTACCGCCTCGTGCACTCCGGGGAGCTCGAGGCGATCAGGGTCGGCCGCTCGTTCCGGGTGCCCGAGCAAGCAGTGAACACCTACCTGCGTGACGCCTTCGTGGGGTCGGACTGACCGGCCGCTGGTAACGCGGACGGCCCGCCTGGCGAGCACGCGATGCCCGTGCAGGAGCCGCGCGGCGGTACCCTGTGGCGTTGGCGTGTGCCCGGCCGCCCGCTGGGCCTGCGCGCAGGCATGCCCGTCCAAGTAGAGCGAGCGAGGGTGATCCGTGGGCTCAGTCATCAAGAAGCGGCGCAAGCGGATGGCGAAGAAGAAGCACCGCAAGCTGCTGCGCAAGACGCGCGTTCAGCGCAGGAACAAGAAGTAGCGGCGGCAGCGCGGGGCCGTGACCGACAGCGGGCTGGCGACCTGGCGGCTCCGGCTGGCCGGCCTGGCCGAGTTCGCTCGGCGGCGGCTGGCGGGCGAGTACGAGGTCGACGAGTTCGGGTTTGATCCCGAGCTCAATGCTGCCGTCTTCATGCCGGCCGCCCTGGCGCTGTACCGGAAGTGGTTCCGGGTCCGGATGCGCGGCCTGGAGCACGTCCCGGCCGCCGGCCCGGCCCTGGTGGTGGCCAACCACTCCGGCGTCCTGCCGCTGGATGCGATCATGGTGCAGGCCGGCCTGTTCGCCGAGCACCCCGCGCACCGCAGCCTGCGGCTGCTCGGCGCGGACCTGGTGTATGAGCTGCCGGGGCTGGCCGGCCTGGCCCGGCGCAGCGGGCACACCCGGGCCGATCCGGAATGCGCGCGCCAGCTGCTGGCGGCCGGCGAGCTGGTCGGGGTGTTCCCCGAGGGCTTCAAGGGCACCGGCAAGCCGTTCAGCGAGCGGTACCGGCTGCAGCGGTTCGGCCGGGGCGGCTTCGCGCGCACGGCGATGGCCGCCGGGGTGCCGATCGTCCCGTGCGCCATCGTCGGCGCGGAGGAGATCTACCCGATGATCGGCAATGCCGAGCGGACCGCCCGGCGGCTGGGGCTGCCGTATTTCCCGCTCACCCCGCTGTTCCCGTGGCTCGGCCCGCTGGGCGCGATCCCGCTGCCATCCAACTGGATCATCGAGTTCGGCCGCCCGGTGCCGGCCGGGGACGGCGGCACGCCGGATGAGGGCCAGGTTGCCGAGCTCGCCGGCCAGGTCAGGGACACGATCCAGGCCCGGGTCGACGCGCTGGTGGCCGAGCGCGGCCCGGCGTTCAGCTAGCGAGCCCGCTTACCTGCGGCGCCGCCGGGCGGCCAGCCCGGCCGCCATCCCGCCAGCCACCGCCCCCGCCCCGGCGGCCACCGGCACCGCAATCATGGTGGCGCGCCGCCCCGACCGGAAGTCGTGCACCGGCCAGCCGCGCTCGCGGGCCGCGGCAAGCAGCTCGGGGTCGGGATTCACCGCGTTCGGGTGGCCGACGAGCTGCAGCATGGGCAGGTCGTTGATCGAGTCGCTGTAGGCACTCGACCGCTCCAGGTTCAGGCCCTCCCGGTCGGCCAGCGCGCGGATGGCGGCCGCTTTCGCCTCGCCGTGCAGCAGGCCGCCGACCAGCCGCCCGGTGTAGACGCCGTCGGCCGACTCGGCTACCGTGCCGAGCGCCCCGGTCAGGCCCAGCCGCCGGGCCAGGATGTTGGCCAGCTCGACGGGCGTGGCAGTGACCAGCCACACCCGCTGACCTGCCTCCAGGTGGCGCTGGGTCAGCTCCCGGGCGCCGGGCCAGATCCGGTCGGCCATGGTGTCGTCGTAGATCTCCTCGCCGAGCGTGACGATATCCGAGACCTTGTGCCCGGCGACGAAGGCCAGCGCCGCCTGGCGGGCCGCGTCGATGTGGCCGGAGTTCTCCGCGCCGCGCACCCGGAACGCCAGCTGCCCCCAGACCAGGCTGGCCATGTCACGGGTGCGGAACATCTTGCGCGCCGCCAGGCCGCGGGCGAAGTGGAAGATCGAGGCGCCGCGCATGATGGTGTTGTCCACGTCAAAGAAGGCCGCGGCGCACGGATCGGGCGCGGGCGGCGGCTGCTCGACCTCCGCGGCGGCGGCCGCCGCGCGGCCGGCCCGGGCCGCTGAGCCCCGGCCGGCGACCAGACTCGGATAGAGCCTCTTCATGCCTGCGAGCCTACCGGCGGGGCAGGCTCCGCCGGCGTTTCTGGCAGGCGTCGCTGACCTGCCCGGGCCCGTCACGACGCGGCGCGCGGGGCGGCCGGGGAGCGCCTGCCGGGCAGTGCCTTCCGTCATCAGGTCAGGGGTATGGTCGCATCAGTGCCCCGCGTCGTGCACCATAGGCAGCAATGTCTCTCTCGTTGATCGTGGCCGGGGTCGGCGCTGTCGTGGCGGCGATCGGGATTGGCATGCTCATGGCCCGCTGCATGCGGGCCCCGCGCGGGGACCTGATCGCCTGGCTGGTGGCCATGATCGGCCTGCTGATCTCGCTGGGCGCGCAGGCGCTCGGCTTCCTGATGGGCTTCGGTGCCGCCAGCTTCCGTGCCATGGAGATCGGTGCCCAGCTGATCGCCCCGCTGGCGCTGGTCATGGGCCTGGCTGAGCTGGTATCCCGGAGCGTGCCCGGGCGATTCGCCTCGCGGCTGTTCCTCCCGGCGCTCGGGCTCGTGGCGCTGGTGATCCTCGGCACCGACCCGCTGAGCGGGACCGCGTTCAGCAAGAGCTGGCCGGCGCCGGAGACCCACTACCAGCTCATTCCCAACAACCTGATGGAGTACGGGCTGGGCCTGGTGACGGTGATCGTGGCCCTCGTGCTGGGCGCCATCGCCGCCGGGCGCGGGGCGCGCGGCGGGGCGCTGCCCGCGGCCTGCGCGGTACTCGCCGTCCTGGCCCTGGCCATTCCCGCGGAGACGCCCGCACTGGGCCACCATGCCGGCGTGACGATCCCGCTGAGCTCCATCTTCACCGTCTTGTGCCTGCTGGCGGCCCTGCTGACCTGGTATGCCGGAGTAGCCGCGGACCGGGTGCCGCTGGCGGCCCTGCGCGGCGAGCCGGCCAGCGCCCCGGCCGCGCAGGCCGCGCCCGACCGGGACTACGGCGAGTACCGCAACGATGACAGCTACGCCGGGCAGGGCTGGCCGGAGGAGACCGGTGACTTCGATGCCTACGGCGGGCTGTACCGGGACGCGCCGGCCGGCACCCGCAACCCGCTGGCGGCCGACGAGCCCGAGTACGACTACGGCGGCAACGGCTACCCCGGGGCGCCCGGTGACGGTTACCCCGGCGCGCCCGGCGACCTCGACAGCCGTGAGTTCGACCCGGCCTACGGCCCGGGTGACTTCGAGACCGGGAGCCAGGACCCGTACGCCGCCAGCCGGGACGGGTACGCCGACGGCCGCCGCGCCGGCGACCTGGCCGCCCCGCCGGGCCGCCCGGAGGCCAGGCGCGCTGACCTGTTCGGGCAGATTGCCATCTACACGCTGATCGAGGACCGGGTCGCGGAGTTCGACCAGCTGACCGAGCGAGTCGTGTCCAAGGTCCGGGCCAGCGAGCCGGACACGCTGGTCTTCATCGTGCACGCCGTGCCGTCCGCGCCGATGCAGCGCATCCTGTATGAGGTCTACAAGGACCGGGCCGCCTACGAGCAGCACCAGGTGCAGCCGTATGTCACCCAGTTCGAGGAGGACCGGCGGCCCTACGTGCTGGCCACCAACGTCATCGAGCTGGGGCTGCAGCAGGCCAAGGTCTCGCCGTTCCCGTCCATCGCCGACCTGTTCGGCGAGCCGGGGTATGACACATCCGGCTTCGAGCGGCCCGACTTCACCCGCGAGTACGGCAGTTCGTCCGGCGGGGGCCCGGCCGGCCGCAACGGCTCCAGCCCCGGCGGTGCCGGGCTCGGCGGCGCGGGCCAGGGCGGCGGCCGCCGGTGAGTGCGGCACACGAGATCACCCTGCTGTCGCGGCCGGGCTGCCACCTGTGCGAGGAGGCCCGCGCCGTCATCGAGCGGGTGGCAGCCGAGCGGGGCGTGCCGTGGGCAGAACGGGATATCACGCAGTTTCCCGACGACCTGGCGCAGTACTCGGAGATGATCCCGGTCACGTTCATCGACGGGATCCAGCACGACTACTGGCGCGTTGACGAGGCCCGGCTGCGCGCCGCGCTCGGCTAGCTGCCTGCCGGGCTGAGCGGCCCGGCCGCCGTCCCGGAGCCGGCGGCAGAACCGGGGACCCGGCGGGCCGCCCCCCGGAATTCCCCGGTCAAGCGGGGCCCCTGTCCCGGGCCCGCGGAAGTGTGCCCGACTTTGTGCAAACGTTCACAAGGGCGTACCGTGAAAGACGAGAAACCTTCCAGCGGGCCGGCCAGCAGGGTTACGTGCCCGTGGCGTCGATCCCCCAGGAGTGCCGGCGCATGTCACGCCGTTCGACCTCAGCACACGGCAGTCATGGCATCCCGGAGGCTACCGTTGCCCGCCTCCCGGTGTACCTGCGCGCCCTGTACGCGCTGGCCGACCGCGGCATTGCCACCGTGTCGAGTGAGGAACTGGCGGGCTCGGCGGGGGTGAACTCGGCCAAGCTCCGCAAGGACCTGTCGCACCTGGGCTCTTACGGCACCCGCGGGGTGGGCTATGACGTGGAGTACCTGGTGTACCAGGTGTCGCGGGAGCTCGGCCTGACCCAGGACTGGCCGGTCGTGATCGTCGGCGCCGGAAACCTGGGCCGGGCGCTGGCCAACTACGGCGGCTTTGCCTCCCGCGGGTTCCGCATCGCCGCCCTGCTGGACGCCGATTCCGGCGTGGTCGGCACGCGGATCGCCCGGCACACGGTGCGCAGCGCGGCCGACATCGAGGCCGTGGTGAAAGAGCACGCGGTGTCCATCGGCGTCATCGCCACGCCGGCCGCCTCGGCCCAGGGCGTCTGCGACCGGCTGGTGGCGGCAGGGGTCACGAGCATCCTGAACTTCGCGCCCATCGTGCTGAGCGTGCCTTCGGGCGTCGATGTGCGTAAGGTCGACCTGTCCATTGAGTTGCAGATTCTCGCCTTCCACGCCCAGCGGCGCGCGATTGTCGGGGTGGCGCACCTCGGCGAGCGCGAGTGGCAGGAACGCCGGGCCCGCCGCAAGGGCGCGCGCGAGCCCGCCGAGGCCGGCCCCGGGCTCGGCGGGGACACCGGGGTGGAGGCCCAGGCGGTAGGCACATGAGCATTCTGGTCGTCGGACTCAGCCACAAGAGCGCTCCCGTGGCGACACTGGAGCAGGCCGTGCTGACCGGTGACGCGCGGGCCAAGCTGCTGGGCGATGTCCGGCACGCCGAGGACGTGGCCGGCTCGCTGGTGGTGAGCACCTGCAACCGGGTCGAGATCTACGCCGATGTCGGGAAGTTCCACAGCACCGTGGCGGCCATCTGCGAACTGCTGGCCCGGCACTCGGGCGTCCCGCTGAGCGAGCTCACGCCCTACCTGTACGTGCACTACGAGGACCGCGCGGTGCAGCACCTGCTCGCGGTGACCTGCGGCCTGGACTCGATGGTGGTCGGCGAGAGCCAGATCCTCGGTCAGGTCCGGCAGGCCCTGGCGCTGGCTCGCGAGCACGGCACGCTGGACCGGGCGCTGTCCGAGCTCGGCGCGCTGGCCCTGCGCACGGGCAAGCGGGCGCATGCCGAGACCGGGATCGACCGCGCCGGGGCGAACCTGCTCAGCGTCGGCCTGACCGCGGCGGCCGCCCGGCTGGGCACCGCCGCCGCCGATGCCGTGCTGGCCGATCAGTCGGTCCTGGTTGTCGGCGCCGGCTCGATGAGCGCGCTGGCGGTCGCCGGGGCGGCCCGCGCGGGCGCCGCCGGGATCGTGGTGGCCAACCGCACGCCGACCCATGCCCGCCAGCTGGCGGCCACCGTTTCCGGCGCCCCGGCTGACCTGTCTGACCTGCCCGGCCTGATGGCGGCCGCGGACCTGGTGATCTCCTGCACCGGCGCGCCCGGCAGCGTCATCACGGCGGTGATGACCCGCGCGGCGCTGGCCCGCCGGGACCGGCCGGGCGAACTGGTCATCCTGGACCTGGCGCTGCCGCGCGATGTCGAGGCCGGCACCGCCGGGCTGCCCGGCGTCGCGGTCGTCGACCTGGAGACCCTGGCCGCCGGCGGCGATGGCGGGGCGCTGGCCGCCGACGACGATGTGGCCCGGGTGCGGGCCATCGTGGCGGACGAGTTCGCGACCTACGTGTCGGCCGGCCGCGCCGCGGCCGTTGCTCCCACCGTGGTGGCGCTCCGGGAGAAGGCGGCGCAGGTCGTCGACGCCGAGCTGGCCCGGCTGGCGGGACGGCTGGGCGGCCTGGACCCGAAGGTCCGCCACGAGGTTGACCGGTCCATGCGGCGCATCACCGACAAGCTGCTGCATGCCCCCACCGTCCGGGTCAAGGAACTGGTCGGCATGCCCGGCGCGGAGTCTTACGAGGCGGCGCTGCGCGTGCTGTTCGACCTGGATCCCGACGCGGTGCGCGCCGTCGCGCGGGCCGACGCCGGGCTGGCCGGGTTCGAGCAGGCGGCTGACACTCATCAGGGTCCTGCACCGGCAGGACAGACACAGACAGCGGAGGAAATGCCGTGACGGTCCTGCGGCTCGGCACGCGCAAGAGCCCGATGGCCATGGCCCAGTCGCTCCAGGTCGCCAGCGCGATCACCGAGCGAACCGGCCGCGAGGTCGAGCTCGTGGGCATGACGACTTACGGCGATGCCAGCGCCGCCCAGCTCACCCAGATCGGCGGCACCGGGGTGTTCGTCAGCGGGCTGCGGGCCCGCCTGCTGTCGGGCGAGGTGGACCTGGCCGTGCACTCACTCAAGGACCTGCCGACGGCGGCCGTCGACGACATCACGCTGGCCGCCGTGCCGGTCCGGGACGACCCGCGCGACGCGCTGGCGGCCAGGGACGGCGCCAAGCTGGCCGACCTGCCGCCCGCGGCGCGGATCGGCACCGGCTCGGCCCGCCGCTCGGCGCAGCTGCTCATGCTCCGCTCGGACCTGGTACCGGTACCGGTACGCGGCAACGCCGGCACGCGGCTGGCCAAGGTCGAGTCGGGTGAGCTGGAGGCCGTGGTGCTCGCCTACGCCGGCCTGACCCGGATCGGCCGCCTGGACGCGGTCACCCAGATCTTCGAGCCGGAGGAGATGGTCCCGGCTCCCGGACAAGGCGCGCTGGCGGTAGAGTGCCGGGCCGACCGGGAGGACCTGGCCGCGCTGCTGGCGCAGATCGAGGACGCCGGCAGCCGGGCCGCCACCACCGCGGAACGCGCCCTGCTCGCGGCGTTGCAGGCAGGCTGCCTGGCCCCGGTCGGCGCGTATGCTTCCGGGACGGAAGTTCTGCGGCTGGACGGCGTTGTCGTGGCAGCCGACGGGGGAACAGCGCTTCGCGCGAGTGCGAGCGGCCCAGCGGGCGAGGCGGAGCGCCTCGGCCGGGAGATGGCCGCAGACTTGCTCCGCCGCGGCGCGGGACGGTATACGGCCGTGTCCGGTGGACACATCAGCGACGGGGACGATGACAAATGAACCCCACACCCGCGACGGATAAGCCCGGCCGGCTGGCCGGCGGCAAGACCAGCGACAAGACCACCAGCGAGAAGACGGCTGGCAAGACGGCCGGGACCGCCGCGAAGGCAGCCCCGGGCGCGAGCGCCCCGGCCAGGGCCAGCGCGCCGGCCGGCACCGCAGCCAGGGACGCCGCCAGGGCCAGCACCGCCAGGACCAGGGACGTCAGGAGCAAGGACGCCGGGGGCAAGCCGCCGCCCGGCCTGGTCGCGTTCATCGGGGCCGGGCCCGGCGACAGCGAGCTGCTCACCGTCCGCGCCGCGGAGCTGATCGGCCAGGCCGACCTCGTGGTCGCCGCGCCCTGGGTCAGCGAGCGGTTCGCGCACCTGATCAAGGACGGCGCGGCGGTGGCCGACTCGGCCGGCCTGGATGACGACCCGAAGATGCTGATCAAGGCCGCCAGGGCCGGCCAGCAGGTGGCCCGGGTGTTCGGCGGCGACCCGTTCATCTTCTGCAACGCCGCCGCTGAGGCCCAGGCCTGCGCCAGGGCCAAGCTGCCGTTCGAGATCGTGCCGGGCCTGTCGGCGGCCACGGCCGTGCCCGCCTACGCCGGGATCCCGCTGACCTCCGATGGCAGCGGGGACGTCCGCTTCATCAATGCCAGCGAGGTGTCCGGCGTGTCCGCGGGCCGCGGCACCCTGGTCATCCTCGGTGCGGAGGCGGGCCCGGTGGACCTGGGCAAGATGCTCATCGCGGCGGGCTGGGCGGACAGCACCCCGATGGCGATCACCTGGAACGGAACGACGACCGACCAGTTCACCGTCGTGGCCCGGCTGGGCAGCGTCGCCGCCGACCTGAAGGCCGCCGGGGTCAGCCCGCTGACGGCGAACGGCCCCGCGGTGGCGGTGGTCGGCGAGGGCGTCGCCGCGCAGCGCGCCCTGTCCTGGTACGAGAACAAGCCGCTGTTCGGCTGGCGGGTGCTGGTGCCGCGGACTAAGGAGCAGGCCGAGCACGTTTCCGAGCTGCTGCGCGCTCAGGGCGCCGTGCCCGAGCAGGTGCCCACCATCGCGGTGGAGCCGCCCCGCACGCCGCAGCAGATGGACCGCGCGGTCAAGGGCCTGGTCACCGGCCGGTACCAGTGGATCGGCTTCACCTCGGTCAATGCCGTCCGCGCGATCCGGGAGAAGTTCGAGGAGTACGGCCTGGATGCGCGGGCCTTCGCCGGAGTCAAGATCGCCGCGGTCGGCGAGCAGACCGCCCGGGCGCTGCGCGACTTCGGCATCATGCCCGACCTCGTCCCGGACGGGGAGCAGTCGGCCGAGGGCCTGGCCGAGGCCTGGCCCGCCTACGACGACGTGCTCGACCCGATCAACCGGGTGCTGCTGCCGCGCGCCGACATCGCCACCGAGGCGCTGGTGGCCCGGCTGACCGAGCTGGGCTGGGAGGCTGAGGACGTCACTGCCTACCGGACGGTCCGCGCGGCGCCGCCGCCCGCCCCGATCCGCGAGGCGATCAAGGGCGGTGGCTTCGATGCCGTGCTGTTCACCTCGTCCTCCACGGTCCGGAACCTGATCGGCATCGCGGGCAAGCCGCACGCGGTCACCGTCATCGCCGTGATCGGCCCGCAGACCGCCAAGACCGCCGCGGAGTTCGGCCTGCGGGTCGACGTCACGGCGCCGACCCCGTCGGTGACCGCGCTGGTCGAGGCGCTGGCCGCGCACGGCGCCGGCATCCGGGACACGGCCCTGGAGGCCGGCGAGCCGGTGCGCAGGCCCAGCGAGCGCCGCCGCGGCGCCCGGCGCCGGATCAGGTGAGGCAGGTGACCGCGAACTTCCCCGTTGCCCGGCCGCGGCGGCTGCGCCGCACCGCGCCGCTGCGCCGCCTGGTTGCCCCCGTCCGGGTGCGCCCGGAGGACCTGGTCCTGCCGATGTTCGTCAAGGAGGGCATCGCCGACCCGCAGCCGGTGCCCTCGATGCCCGGCGTCCTGCAGCACACCAGGGACAGCCTGCGCAAGGCGGCAGCGGAGGCCGTCGAGGCCGGCGTCGGCGGCCTGATCCTGTTCGGGATCCCGGCGGTCAAGGACGCGCGCGGCTCGTCCGCCGACGACCCGGCTGGCATCGTACAGCTGGCCCTCGCCGACCTGGCCGCCGAGGTGGGCAGCCAGACGGTCCTGATGGCCGACCTGTGCCTGGACGAGTACACCGACCACGGCCACTGCGGGCTGCTGACCAGCGCGGGCGAGGTGGACAACGACGCCACGCTGGACCGGTATGCGGCCATCGCGGTCGCGCAGGCCCGCGCGGGCGCGCACCTGGTCGCGCCCAGCGGCATGATGGACGGGCAGGTCGCGGCGATCCGCGCGGCGCTGGATTCCGACGGCCATACCGACGTGGGGATCTGCGCTTACTCGGTCAAGTTCGCCTCGGGCTTTTACGGGCCGTTCCGGGATGCCGCCGAGTGCGCGCCGCAGTTCGGTGACCGCTCCTCCTACCAGCAGGATCCGCCCAGCACCCGGGACGCGCTGCGCGAGGTGGCGCTGGATGTGGCCGAGGGCGCCGACATCGTCATGGTCAAGCCGGCGCTGGCTTACCTCGACGTGCTCAGCCAGGTGGCCGCGGCCGTATCGCTGCCGGTGGCGGCCTATCAGGTCAGCGGGGAGTACGCGATGGTCGAGGCCGCCGCGGCGAACGGCTGGCTGGACCGGGGCCGGATCATCGACGAGACGCTCATCGCGATCCGCCGGGCCGGCGCCGACATCATCCTGACCTACTGGGCCACGGAGGTCGCGCGCCGGCTGCGCGAGGACCACCGCCTGCCGGGGCCGGCCGGCCAGATCTAGGTGTCACGCCGGCCACACTGGCCATCAGGTACCTCAGCAAGTCGCGCGCTCCGCCTGGCCGGCGGGGGCGCGCCGAGCGCACCCCCGGCATCTCCGTTTGGCATCTGTCGAGGGGCCCGGTCGCGGCGACCCGGACCGGCCCGGCATTATCAGTGCTGTAGGACGTGTGATTCACGAGCGGGAGTGAGCATCTTGGTCCAGTCGGTGCTGCGCGGCAGGCGGCGCAGGGCCGGAGAGCGGACGGCGGTGGCCGCCGTGCGGTACGCGGCCATGGGCTGGCCCGTGTGCACGGGCGCCTACCCGCCGGGCAGGCGTTCGGGCGGACCGGTGCGGGCGTGCTCGTGTGACCGGATCGGCTGCCCGGCGCCGGGGGCGCACCCGATGTCGCCGGCCTGGCAGATCCAGGCCACCGACAACCCAGATCAGGTGGCCAGGGCGTGGCAGGCCGCGCCGGACGCGAACGTGATCCTGGTCACGGGCCGGGTTTTCGATGTGCTGGACGTCCCGGCGCAGGTCGGCACCGCCGCGCTGGCGCGGATGGAGCGTGCTGGCATCAGGCCCGGCCCGGTGGCGATCAGCGGGGACCGGGCTCATTTCTTCGTGGCGACCCGGGGCGCCCCGGCCGACGAGGACGAGTGGTGGTCCTGCCACCTAGACTCCGAGCCGGAGATCATGGCCGACGTGGCCGGGCTGCGGTGGCACTGCCGGGATAGCTACGTGCTGGCGCCGCCGTCCCGCCAGGGCAGCGGCCCGGCCGCGCGCTGGGTCCGTGATCCCGCTGGCAGCCCCCTGCCGGACGGGCTGCGCTTGCTGGAAGTACTGGCTGATGTGTGCGAGGAGGTCGGCTGATGGGCCGGGACACGTCGGAAGCGTTGTTCAGCCGCGCCACGGCGGTGATCCCGGGCGGGGTGAACTCGCCGGTGCGGGCGTTCGGCACGGTGGGCGGGACGCCGGTGTTCATGGCGTCGGGAAGCGGGCCCTGGCTGACCGACGCCGACGGCAACCGCTACGTCGACCTGGTCTGCTCCTGGGGGCCGATGATCCTCGGGCATGCGTTCGGGCCGGTGGTCGAGGCGGTGCGGGCGGCCGCGCTGCGCGGCACCTCCTACGGCACCGCCACCGAGGGCGAGGTGAGCCTGGCCGAGGAGCTCGTCAGCCGGGCTCCCGTCGACCGGGTCCGCCTGGTCAGCTCGGGTACCGAGGCCACCATGTCGGCGCTGCGGCTGGCCCGCGGGTTCACCGGGCGGCGGCTGGTCGTGAAATTCGCCGGCTGCTACCACGGCCACGTGGACGCGCTGCTGGCGGCGGCGGGCTCCGGGGTGGCCACCTTCGCGCTGCCGGACTCACCCGGCGTGACCGGCGCGGTCACCGCCGACACCGTCGTGCTGCCCTACAACGACGCGGCGGCCGTGCGGCAGGTGTTCGCCGAGCGGGGTGGCGAGATCGCCTGCGTCATCACGGAGGCGTGCCCGGCGAACATGGGCATCGTCCCGCCGGCCGGCGGCTTCAACCAGCTGCTGGCCGGGCTGTGCCGCGAGCACGGCGCGCTGCTGATCATGGACGAGGTGCTGACCGGGTTCCGGGTGAGCAGGTCGGGCTGGTACGGGCATGACCCGGTGCCGGCCGACCTGATGACCTTCGGCAAGGTCATGGGCGGCGGCCTGCCCGCGGCCGCGTTCGGCGGCCGGGCCGAGATCATGGACCGGCTGGCCCCGGCCGGCCCGGTCTACCAGGCCGGCACGCTGTCGGGGAACCCGCTGGCCACCGCGGCCGGGCTGGCCACCCTGCGGGCCTGCACGCCCGAGGTGTACGCCGCCGTCGACCGCGCGGCCGCGGCGGTGGCCAAGCTGGCCGCCGAGGCGCTGGCCGCCGCCAGCGTCCCTCATCAGCTCCAGCAGGCCGGCAGCCTGTTCTCGTTCTTCCTGGGCGTCGACGGCCCGGTGCGCGACTTCGACGATGCGCGCCGCCAGTCCGTGCCGGCCTACGCCGCGTTCTTCCACGCGATGCTGGACCGCGGCGTGTACCTGCCGCCATCGCCGTTTGAGGCGTGGTTCCTGTCTGCGGCGCACGACGAGGAGGCCATCGCCGTCATCGCCGCGGCCCTGCCGGAGGCCGCCCGCGCCGCTGCCGCAGTGCTGAGCTGACCAGCCAGGCACCGGTCACGCCCGCCATTCCGGGTACCCCGTGCTCGCGGCTCCGCCGCGCCGGGTCAGCCGAACGCGATCGAGATGATGCCCGCCACGATCGCCGCGGCCGCGACCAGCTTGCGGGCCATCCCGCCCTCGCCCAGCACCCGGCGCCCCAGCACCACCCCGAACAGCACGCTCACCTCACGCACCGGCGCGACCGCGCTGACCGCCGTGAAGCTGAGCGCGGCCAGCACCAGCATGTAGGCCAGCGGGGTCAGCAGCCCGGTGCCGATGACCTGGGGCCGGTACGACCGCCAGACCGCGGCCAGCTGTGCCCGCCGGCGTAGCGCGTAGGGCGCGAAGGCGGCCAGCATCACCGGGAACGTGGCATAGCCCTGCAGCACGGCAGGCGTGCCCAGGGTGGCGACCGCATACTTGTCCCACAGCGTGTACGAGGCGATGAACGTGCCGGTGGCCAGCGCGAGGGCCACGGCAGCAGCCAGGCGCGGGCGGGCCCGGCCGGGCGCTGCGGCGGCGCGCGGCGCCGCCGGGCGGCCACCGGCGGGCAGCCCGATCAGCGTGATCCCCGCGACGATCGCGACGATGCCGGCGATGCCCGCCGGGCCCGGCCGCTCGGCCAGCAGCGTGATCCCGGCGAGCGCGGCCAGCAGCGCGCCGGTGCCGCGGCCGACCGGGTAGACCACCGACAGGTCCCCCAGCCGGTAGCCGGCCTGGAGAAACTGGAAATAGGCCGCCTCTAGCACCCCGGTGCCCGCCATGAACAGCCAGTTCATCGCGGTCAGGTGCGGGTGCTGGAGCAGCACCGACCCGGCCACGACCGGCGCGTAGGCGACCGCCGCCACGGCGGCGACCAGCCAGATGTACAGGGTCCCGGCGGCGGCCGAAGCCTGCTTGCTGAGCAGGTTCCAGCTCGCGTGGGCGAGAGCGGCGATCAGGATGAGCCCGAGGGCGGTGACACTCACGAAACGGCTCCTGCCTCGTCAGCCCGTTTTCCGGGCGTGGCTAACAGAGCCCTCGAGGCTTTTCTCCCGTGAGGTGTTGGCCCGCGGTAGCGGGTTCCTGGCGCCGCTCGGTCCAGTCCGCCTGGCCCTGATTGTGTGATCGGGGGCGAGCCGGGCGCGGAACCCTAGGCGCAGCCGCATGCTGCGGCCAGCCTACCGGTGCGGTGCTGCCGGGCCCGCCTGGCAGACCGCGGTGCGGCGCACGGCCAGGGGACGACCGCGCTGAGATCCCCGGCGCCCGCCCTCCGGCGGCGGGAGGCTGGTACACCCAGGGGGGACGACCCCCCTGAGACGCCTCGCCGCCGCCCTCCGGGCGGCGGCGAGGCTTAGTTGATCGCGGCCGGTAGGCTGAGCGCGCCATGACAGCAGACCAGCCCCCCGTCTCGTCATCTCCGGGCGAGCCCGCCGGCTCGGCCGTCGTGCACCTGGTGCGGCACGGCGAGGTCGACAACCCCCGCGGCGTGCTCTACGGCCGCATCCCCGGCTATCACCTGTCGGCCGACGGCCGGCTGATGGCCAAGGCCGCGGCCGACTTCCTGGCCGGCCGGGACATCACCGTGCTGCGCTGCTCGCCGCTGGACCGGGCGGTGGAGACCGCGGCGCCGATCGCCGCCGAGCTCAGCCTGCCGGCCGTCACCGACGACCGGCTGATCGAGCCGTGGAACCAGTTCGAGGGCATGCGCTTCGGCGTCGGCGACGGGTCGCTGCGCCAGCCCCGGTACTGGTTCTACCTGCGCAACCCGTTCCGGCCCTCGTGGGGTGAGCCATACGCCGACATCGCCAGCCGGATGCTGGCCGCGGCGGCCGACGCGGCCAGCGCCGCGGACGGGCACGAGGCGGTCTGCGTCAGCCACCAGCTGCCCATCTGGGTGACCCGGCTGTCGGCCGAGGGCCGCCGGCTCTGGCATGACCCGCGACGGCGGCAGTGCGCGCTGGGCAGCGTGACCAGCCTGACGTTCGCCGCCGGCCGGGTGACCAGCGTGCGGTACACGCAGCCGTCGGGTGACCGCGGCAGCCGCGTGGCCGGCGCCTGAGCGGCCGCCCGGCATGCCCTCTCAGCCCGTCGTGACGCCCCGCCGTGATGATCGCGGGGCAGGTCGGGCAGAATGGGCCGCGGTACTACCGTCTGTAGGAGATCACGCTGTGCCCCGCCAGTCTCACCCCACGTGCCGCGCCGTCAGCCGGCCAGGGCTGCGCCGGGCTAGCGGGGCGCTGACGCTCGGCGTGGCCGCGGCGCTCGCGGTGGCGGGCTGCTCGGGCGGGCCGATCGGCGAGAACACCCCGCAGAGCAGCGGCCAGAGCTTCGTCAGCGGCAGCGGCACCAGCATCTACCAGCCCGGCTCCCGTGACCTGGCGCCGGACATCTCCGGGACGACGCTGGACGGCAAGCACCTGAAGCTCTCGGACTACCGCGGCTCGGTCGTGGTGCTCAACTTCTGGGGCTCGTGGTGCGCGCCGTGCCGCGCCGAGGCGCCCGGCCTGGGCACTCTGGCCACCCGGCTGCAGTCCCGCGGAGTACGCTTCCTCGGCATCGATATGCGGGATGACCCCACCAGCGCCGAGGCGTTCATGCAGACCTTCAGGATCCGCTACCCGAGCCTGAATGATCCCGGCGGCCAGATCGCGCTGGCCTTCCGGGACACCGTCCCGCCGGCCGCCATCCCGACCACGCTGGTCATCGACCGCACGGGGCGGATCGCCGCCCGGGTCATCGGCAGCTCGAGCTACAACTCGCTGCGCAAGATCATCCTGCAGGTGGCCACGGGCCACCCGGCGACCGCCGCCGGAGCCACGCCATGAGCGAGGTAAAGGCCAGGGACGAGGCCGTCCGGGACGAGGCAGTCCAGGACGCGGTCATGCAGGACGCGCCGTTCCCGGCCACCGTGCGCCGCGGCCGCGGCGGCTGGCTGCGCTGGGGCTGGCGGCAGCTCACCTCCATGCGGACCGCCCTGATCCTGCTGTTCCTGCTGGCCATCGCCAGCGTGCCGGGCTCGGTGCTGCCCCAGGAGGGCATCGACCCGTCGGCGGTTACCCAGTACTACGACGCGCATCCCGCGCTGGCCCCGCTGCTGGACCGGCTGTCGCTGTTCAGCGTCTTCGCGGCGCCCTGGTTCGCCGCGATTTACCTGCTGCTGTTCCTGTCCCTGGCCGGCTGCGTGCTGCCCCGGACCTTCCGGCAGATCGGCTCGGCGCGCCAGCGGCCGCCGCGAGCGCCGCGCCGGCTGTCCCGGCTGCCGCTGTCGGCCAGTTTCGTGACCGCGCTGTCCCCCGCGCAGGCCCTGGAGTCGGCGGGCCGGATGCTCGGCAGGCGGCGGTTCCGGCTGCGCGCCGAGGATAGCTGGGTCTCGGCCGAGAAGGGCTACCTGCGCGAGGTCGGCAACCTGCTGTTCCACATCGCGCTGCTCGCCCTGCTGATTTCCGTCGGGCTCGGCGGGCTGTTCGGCTACAAGGCCAACCGGCTGCTGATCGCCGGCCAGTCGTTCTCCGACACCCCGGTCTCGCTGGACGTGCTGCACCCCGGCCGCCTGGTCTCCGCCTCCGACCTGGCCCCGTTCTCGGTCACCCTGAACCGCTTCAGCGCGCGGTATGTGACCAGCGGCCCGCAGACCTCCGAGCCGGAGACCTACAACGCCCAGCTGAGCTACACCAGCTCGGCCACTGCCCCGGTGCGCCACTACGACCTGCGGGTCAACCACCCGCTGACCGTGGACGGTGTCAGCGTCTACCTGATCAACCACGGCTACGCCCCGCAGTTCCGGGTCACCGACGGGCACGGGAAGGTGCGCTTCAACGGCCCGGTCCCGTTCATCGCCGTCGAGCAGTCCGGGATGACCTCCGAGGGCGTGGTGAAGGTCCCCGACGCGCTGCCGACCCAGCTCGGCTTCGCCGGCGTGTTCCTGCCCTCGGCGGTGGACGTGGGCGGGCGCCTGGGATCGGACTTCCCGGCACCGCAGAACCCGCGGGTCAGCCTCGTCTCCTATGCCGGCAACCTCGGCATGAACAATGGCGTCTCGCAGTCGGTCTACCAGCTTGACCTGTCCCGCATGCACAAGCTGAACATCGCCCCGCGCCCGCTGGCCGTCGGCCAGTCGATGACACTGCCGGACGGCGCCGGCACGATCACCTTCACCGGCTACCGGCAGTGGATCAGCCTGGCCATCACCTATGACCCGGGCCAGCTCCCGGCGCTATGCTCCGGCATCGCCGCGCTGGCCGGGCTCATCCTGTCGTTCATGGTGCGGCGCCGCCGGATGTTCGTGCGGGCCGCTCCGGGGCCGGACGGAGCCACCCTGGTCGAGGTGGGCGGTCTGGCCCGCTCCGACGCGGCCGGCGGCTTCGAGGTCGAGTTCGCCGAGCTCGCGGCCGAACTGCGCACCGCTCAGGACGGCAGCCCGCCGCCCGCTCCAGCCGTCGCGGCGGACGCCGTCAGGGCTGGGGCCGAAGACACATCCAGCAGTACCCGAGAGGGAGAGTGAGACCCTCATGCCGGACATCATCAACGGCGGCCTGGCCGATGCCAGCAACGCTGCGCTGCTCACGGCGGTGCTGCTGTACGCCATGGGCATGTTTGCCTACGCCTGCGATTTCGCCTTCCGCAAGGAGCGCCTGGCCGCGCCCCAGACGGCGCAGGTGCCGGAGCTAGTCGGCGCCGCCGCCGGCGGCACGGGCGGGCCGGCCCCCGCGGCCCCGCAGGGACCGGCGCCGGCCGTCCCGGCACCGGCGAGCCGGTGGCCGTCCGGGTTCTGGCTGCGCACGGCGTTCGGCCTGACCTGCGCCGGGCTGCTCGCTCACCTGATCGCCATCGTCATCCGCGGCGTAGCCGAGCACCGGGTGCCGTGGGGCAACATGTACGAGTTCATCATGGCCATCGCCTGCATGGCGGTGGTGGTGCTGGTGGCCGTGTCGGTCCGGTTCCGCGCCTACTACATCGGCCTGTTCGTGCTGATCCCGGTCGTCTTCGCGCTGGCCCTCGACGTCACGGTCGTGTATACACCGGCCGGGAGCCTGGTGCCGGCGCTGAACTCCTACTGGATCGCCATCCACGTCACCGCCATGATCGTGGCCAGCGGCCTGTTCGTCGTCGGGGCGGTGACCACGGTGATGTACCTGGTGGCCGACCGGAACGAGCGTCGCCTCGCCGCCGGGCTGCCGTCCCGGACCGCGGGGCTGATGATGCACCTGCCGGGGTCCACGGTCCTGGACCGGCTGGCCTACCGGACCATCCTGTTCGCGTTCCCGGTCTGGACCTTCGGGATCATGGCCGGGGCCATCTGGGCCGACCACGCCTGGGGCCGGTACTGGGGCTGGGACCCCAAGGAGACCTGGTCGTTCATCACCTGGGTGGTGTACGCCGGCTTCCTGCACGCGAGGGCCACGGCCGGCTGGCGGGGCCGCCGGGCGGCCTTCATCCAGCTGGTCGGGTTCGGCTGCCTGATGTTCAACCTGGTCGGCATCAACCTGTGGGTCACCGGCCTGCACTCCTACGCCGGAATCAGCTAGCGGCGCTGACCCGGCGGCGGTGCTGACTCAGGGAGACACCCTCTGGAACCGCGGTGTTAGCCCAGGGGAACACCCCCTGGAACCCCCAATGCCAGGGGGACACCCCCTGGGACCGCGGTGTTAGCCCAGGGGGCCACCCCCTGGGACCCCCAGTGCTAGGGGGCCTGCCCCCTAGGACCCCCGGAGGGTTAGCGGTCGTCCCGCGCTTCCCGGATACGGCGCTCGAGCTCGAGCAGGAACTCGGGGTCGTCGTCGGGGCCCAGGGGACGGGGCGTCCACCGTCCAGGGTCGTCGCTGGTGTCATCGCCGAGATCAGTGCCCATCGCGCGGCCAGCCGGGTGCCGCCGGAACGCCTCCGCCGGGCCGATGCCGAGCCCGGCGGCGGTCCGGCGCGGCAGCAGCGGCATCCGCCGCGGCCGGCCGACGATGAGCCATGCGGCGCACCCGACAACCGAGAACAGCACCAGGATGACCAGCCAGGTCCGCCGCGACATCGTGCGGATCGCCCAGGGCGGCGAGGTCGCGACGTCGATCATGCACGGCACGACG
Source organism: Streptosporangiaceae bacterium (assembly GCA_035763085.1). Lineage (GTDB taxonomy): Bacteria > Actinomycetota > Actinomycetes > Streptosporangiales > Streptosporangiaceae > DASUBV01. The sequence continues at coordinate 65,202 of DASUBV010000290.1, forward strand.
ACCCCGACCGTAAATAGGGCAAATAGGACGCAACCCAGGACCATGGCCGCAGCCTAGCTGCTCAGTAACGATGTTCGTGGTGAATTGCGGCACTCCGTCGGCGTCATGAGGACTGACCATAATTAGAGACGGTCTGCGGCGGCAGGTGACGTCCTGGGCCGATCCGGCATAGCCTGGCCCCTTCAGTCACCTAGGGGAGTGGGCATGCGGCTTTGGTTATTCGGCCGGAGGCGGCGCGCTCGCCAGCACGCTGCCACGGCCAGCTCGCGGCCGGTCGTCGCTGACGCGCCAGCCCGCGCCCCCGGCGGCAGTCACCGTCGCACGGCGGCTCCGGCGCGCGCGGCGGCGAGCGCTGCCGCCAGCCCGATAGCGCCCGGTGTGGCTCCGGGCGCGGCTGCGCCGCGCGCTGCGGTCCCGCGCGCTGCGGTCCCGCAGGCTGCCGCGCCGCCGTCGGCTGCCGCGCCGCGCGCGTGGGGTAACCGTCAGCCGCAGCGGCCGGCCGCGCGCCGGCCTGCAGCCCAGCCCATCGCCCGGGCAGCCATTCGCGTGGCCGCCGACCAGGCGAGCCCGCCGGCCACGGCGGAGCTGAACGGCGCGGCCCCGGCCGCCGCGGCCCGGACCGCCGCGCCCGCGGCGGCCCGGCTGCCCTGGTATGAGATCGCGCAGGCCAACCGGACGGCCGCGGGCTGGCGTGACTGCGGCAGCCTCGAGACCGTCCTGCACCGGGAGTGGACCGCCCTGCCGCCGCCGGAAGCCGTCCGGGCCGTTGACCGGCTGGCTGACCTGCCGCGGCTGATCAAGGACCGGCTGGCGGCCGGCCTGGATGCGATCCATGTCGGCGGGGGAGGCGTGCCGGACCTGGACGACATGGGGCGGCTGCACGGAGTTGCGCTCCCGTCGGGCCGGGCGACCTGGGATGCGTGCGCCGGCGCTTACGGGGAGCGAAAGATTGTCGTGGGCTCGCGACCGTCACCCACTCCGGACGTCATGTGCCATGAGGTGGGCCACGCGCTGGATGACATTGACGGCCCGGCCGGGCAGTGGCAGTCAGACTCCGATGACTTCTGCGCGCTCTATGCCCAGTGTCAGCCTCACCTGGTGAGCAATCTGCACCGGCAGCGCGGGATTCTCGGCCGCCGGGAATTCTTCGCCGATGCTTTCGCGGCCATAGCATCGCGGCAGCGGCCCGCTCTGGTGGATATGCTCGGCGGAGACACCAGGGCAGCCCTGAACGTGATGCTCTATTTCAACGTGCGATACGGCATCTGATGGAGTAGGCAAACGAGCGATGTATGTCATCCGGCTAGCCAATGGCAACCTACTGGTTCCCGACTCGGCGGTCAGCGACGACGGTGCGATCCTGAGCGAGGCCTACGTCGAGATCAGCCCGTCGGATGCTGACTACGCCCGTTTTGCCGAGCAGGCGCTGACCGAGGACGAGCATGAGGAGCGGCGCCGGCGCTGGCAGGAGGGGGATGAGCCGCTCCGGCGCGAGTTCCTGGACTTCCTGGCCCGGCACGGCGGCGGGGGGACCCCGCAGGATCCGGCGGGCGGCTGAGGCAGCGAGGCTGCCGGCCGGCGCCGGCGCGGTGGTCAGCCGTGCGCGAGCGTCATTCGGATGTGCTAGTCACGCATTCATACCGCGGTCTCGGCCGCCCCGGAGTCAACCCCGAGCAGCGCCCGGACCTCGGACTCGCGGAACCGCCGGTGCCCGCCGGGGGTACGGATGCTGCTGATCCGCCCGGAGGCGGCCCAGCGCGTGACTGTCTTCGGATCAACCCGGAAGAGCGCAGCCACCTCTCCCGGCGTGAGCAGCCGCTCACTGGTTCTTTCCATGGTCCCCTCCTGGATCACCCGTCAGCTGGCCACTGCTAGCGGACAGCTGTCCTAAGTGTCGCAGAAGATAGCGACAAGCAGTGTTTTTATCCTTAGATTCCGTAAAATCTGTTCTGGTGAATCTTGTGACGCCCTGGCGGGTATCGCCGCCTGGTCGTCGGGCCGCGTGCAGCGTCCCTTCTGACGCGCTGTGAACGCCTGCTGCCACGTCGAATTCGCGCCCGTCCGGCCGGCCAGCCGGCCATGTCCGGCCGGGCCGCTCGGCCGCCCCCGCGCCCGTGCGGCACCCGCACGCACTCACGCGCCGCAGTTGTTAGCAGAACCTATTGTAAGGACATAAAGACAACTTCTTGACAAGATCGGGGCCGGCGGTCAAGCTGGCAGGTGCGGCAGCGCCTGGCGGCCGCCCCCGAACGAGTCGCGGCCGGGTGACCGTGCCGCCACGAAGGACACTGCATGCGCATCGGCCTCGCAGGAGTAGGGCGCATCGGCGCGTTTCACGCCGGGACCCTGTGCCAGCTCCCCGCCGTGGATTCCGTGATCGTGACCGACGCCGACCCGGCGCGAGCCCGCGCGGTGGCCGGGCAGCTCGGCGCCGAGGCGGCGCAGACCGCTGACGAGCTGCTGGACTCGGGCCTGGATGCCCTGGTCGTCGCGACGGCGACGGACGCGCATCCGGAGTTCATCGTGCGCGGGATCAAGGCCGGGCTGCCGGTCTTCTGCGAGAAGCCGGTCGCCGCTGATATCAGCGGCACGCTGGAGGTCATCGCGCAGGCGGCCGCCGGCCATGCCCCGGTGCAGATCGGCTTCCAGCGCCGCTTCGACGCGGGCTATGCCGCGGCCAGGGCAGCCGTCCGGTCCGGCCGCCTCGGCTGGCTGCACACGCTGCGCGCGACGACGCTGGACCCGGCGCCGCCGCCGCCGGGGTACGTGGCCAGCTCAGGCGGTCTGTTCCGGGACTGCAGCGTGCACGACTTCGACATCATCCGGTGGGTGACCGGCCGCGAGGTCAGCGAGGTCTACGCCCTCGGCACCAACCGCGGCGCGGACTTCTTCCGCGAGGCCGGCGACGTCGACACCATGGCCGCCGTGCTGACCCTGGACGACGGGACCATCGCGCTGGTCTCCAATACCCGCTACAACGCGGCCGGCTACGACGTGCGGCTGGAGGTCCTGGGCTCGGCGGGCAGCATCGGCGCCGGCCTGGATGACCGGCTGCCGCTGCCGTCGGCCGAGCCGGGCGCGGCCTTCCCGGCGGGCCCGGCCTACGCGAACTTCGTGGACCGGTTCTCCGCCGCCTACCGGGCTGAACTGGCCGCCTTCGTCCATCTGGCGGCCGAGGGCGGGCCGAGCCCGTGCACCATGGCCGATGCCCTGGAGGCGTTCTACGTGGCCGAGGCGTGCGAGCTGTCGCGGGCCCGGCACGTCCCGGTCGCGGTGGCTGAGGTACGCCAGTGACCAGCACGATCACGGCACGAGACAATGGCGCGGAAAGGAGCGAGCGCATGCGGCTGGCCGGGGCGCCCATCTCCTGGGGGGTATGCGAGGTGCCGGGCTGGGGGTACCAGCTCGCCCCGGAGCTGGTGCTGGCCCAGATGCGGGACCTGGGCCTGACGGCGACCGAGTTCGGCCCGCCTGGCTTCCTGCCCGCCGACCCGGCCGGCCGGGCGGTGACGCTGGCCCGCTACGGGCTGACCGCGGTCGGCGGGTTCCTGGCCCTGGTGCTGCACGACCGGGCGGCCGACCCGGCCGGGCAGGTCGAGCGCGCGCTGGCCGAGTTCGCCGCGGCCGGGGCGGGCGTGCTGGTGCTGGCCGCCGCCACCGGGAGCGACGGGTATGACGCACGGCCCGAGCTGGACGGCCAGGGCTGGGCAACCCTGCTGGACAGCCTGGACCGGGCCGCGGCGCTGGCCGTTCCGGCAGGCATGACGATCACCCTGCACCCGCACGTCGGCACGATGATCGAGCGCCGGGACGAGGTGCACCGGGTGCTGGACGACTGCGCCATCGAGCTGTGCCTGGACTCCGGGCACCTGCTGATCGGCGGGACCGACCCGGCCGAGCTGGCCCGGCAGGCGCCCGGCCGGATCGCGCACGCGCACCTGAAAGACGTGGACGCGGGCTGGGCCCGGCGGGTCCGCGACGGCGAGGTCAGTTACGCCGCGGCGGTGGCGGCGGGCATGTACCGGCCGCTCGGAACCGGTGACGTCGACATCGCCGGGCTGGTGAGCGCCCTGGACGCGGCCGGCTATGACGGCTGGTACGTGCTGGAGCAGGACACCGTCCTGGCCGCCGAGCCGGACGGCCCCGGCCCGCAGGGCGACGTCCGGGCCAGCATCGCTTACCTGCGGGGCTTGTCGTGACGGAGTCTGTGGTGAGGGAGCCTGTGGTGAGGGGCCTGTCGTGACGGAGCCGGTGCTGACGGGGCCGGCGGTGCCGGAGCCCTACGACGTCCTGACCATCGGCCGGGTCGGGGTCGACATCTACCCGCTGCAGACGAGCGTGCCGCTGGAGGATGTCACCAGCTTCGGCAAGTTCCTGGGCGGCAGCGCGACCAACGTGGCGGTGGCCGCCGCCCGGCACGGGCGGCGGTCGGCCGTCATCACCCGGACCGGCCAGGATCCGTTCGGCCGCTACGTGCATGCCGAGCTGAGCCGGCTCGGCGTGGACGATGCGTTCGTCTCCGCCGTTCCCGGCCCGCCCACGCCGGTGACGTTCTGCGAGATCTTCCCGCCCGACAACTTCCCGATCTGGTTCTACCGCTACCCCAAGGCGCCGGACCTGGAGATCGAGGCAGCCGAGCTGCCGATGGCGCAGATCGCCGCGGCCCGGATCTTCTGGGCCACCGGCACGGGGCTGTCCGCCGAGCCCAGCCGGTCCGCCCACGCGGTCGCGCTGGCCGCCCGCGAGCCGGGCCAGCTGACGGTGCTGGACCTGGACTACCGGCCCACGTTCTGGCCGTCGCAGGACGAGGCGGGCCGGCAGCTGCGGGCGGTGCTGCCGCACGCCACCGTCGCCGTAGGGAACCTGGAGGAATGCCAGACCGCGGTCGGCTCCCGCGATCCGCAGGTCATCGCCGGCCGGCTGCTGGAGCTCGGCGTCCGGCTGGCGGTGGTGAAGCAGGGCCCGCGCGGGGTGCTGGCGCGGACCGCGGATGAGGCGGTCGAGATCCCGCCCGTCCCCGTCGAGGTGGTCAACGGGATCGGCGCCGGGGACGGCTTCGGCGGGGCGCTGTGCCACGGCCTGCTGGCTGGCTGGCCGCTGGAGCAGGTCATGCGCTTCGCCAACGCGGCGGGCGCGATCGTGACAACCCGGCTGGAATGCTCGACGGCCATGCCCACGACCGCCGAGATCCTGGACTTCCTGGCGGCGCACGATGCCTAGCGAGCGCCTCCGCGAGCTGCGCGAGCTGCGGGCGACCCGGCCCGAGCTGATCACCGAGCTGGCCGCCGTCCGGCGCCGCCGGCCGCTGCTGGGCGCCGATGGCCGGCTGATGATCGTGGCCGCCGACCATCCGGCCCGCGGCGCCCTGGGGGTGCGCGGCCAGCCCGCCGCCATGGCCAGCCGTGACGACCTGCTGGAGCGGGTGCTCACCGCGCTGAGCCGGCCCGGCGTCGATGGCGTCCTGGGCACCGCCGACATCATCGAGGATCTGCTGCTGCTCGGCGTGCTGGAGGACAAGGTGGTGATCGGGTCGATGAACCGGGGCGGGCTGCAGGGCGCCAGCTTCGAGCTGGACGACCGCTTTACCGGCTACGACAGCGCCACCATCTCGGCCATGGGGCTGAACGGCGGGAAGATGCTGACCCGGATCGACCTGTCCGACCCGGGCACGGCCGCGACGCTGGAGGCCTGCGGCCGGGCGGTCACCGAGCTGGCCGGCCGCGGGCTGATGGCCATGATCGAGCCGTTCATGTGCCGCCGGGCCGGCGGGCGGGTCGTCAACGACCTGTCGGCCGAGGCGGTGGTCATGTCGGTGGCCATCGCGTCCGGGCTGGGCGCGACCAGCCGCCACACCTGGCTCAAGCTGCCGGTGGTGGACGGCATGGAGCAGGTGATGGCGGCCGCCACGCTGCCCGCCCTGCTGCTCGGCGGGGACCCCGGCGGGCCGGTCAGCGAGACGCACGCCCGGTGGGCCGCCGCGCTGGCCCTGCCCGGCGTGCGCGGCTTCGTGGCCGGCCGGACCCTGCTGTATCCCGAGGATGACGACGTGGCGGGCGCGGTCGACGCGGCGGTGTCCCTGGTCCACGCCGGGCTGGAGGTCGCATGATGAGCTGGCACCTGCCCGCGGGCAGCACCGGAACCCAGCCCGAGACGGTCGCGGTCACCCCCGAGCGGGCCGGCTGGGGCTTCTCCGGCCTGCGCGTCGTCGAGCTGCCGCCCGGCGGCCGGTACACCCGCCCGGCCAGCGACGACGAGACCGTCGTGCTGCCGCTGGCGGGCTCGTGCACGGTGACCGCCGATGGCGACGGCGGGTCCGGGCGCGCCGAGCTGGCCGGCCGGCGGGGGGTATTCGCGGGCGTCAGCGACTATGCCTTCGTGCCCTGGCGCGCCAGGACGACGATCACCAGCGCGCGGGGCGGGCGGTTCGCGCTGGCCAGCGCGCGGGCCCGGCGCGCCCTGCCGTTCCGGCACGTGCCGGCCACCAGCATCCCGGTGGAGCTGCGCGGCGCGGGGAACTGCTCCCGTCAGGTGAACAACTTCGCGATGCCCGGCGTGCTGGAGGCTGACCGGCTGATCGCCTGCGAGGTGCTCACCCCGGCCGGCAACTGGTCGTCCTACCCGCCGCACAAGCATGACACCGCGGGCCCGGGGGAGACTGAGCTGGAGGAGATCTACTACTTCGAGGTCGCGGACGGCGCGGGTCATCCCGGCCTCGCCTATCAGCGGGTCTACGGCACCCCCGAGCGGCCGGCCGACCTGCTGGCGGAGGTGCGCAGCGGCGACGTGGTGCTGATCCCGCACGGCTGGCACGGCCCGTCCATGGCGGTGCCCGGCTACCACCTGTACTACCTGAACGTCATGGCCGGCCCGGGCCAGCGCGAGTGGCGCGCCTGCGATGACCCGGCGCACGGCTGGGTCCGCGGCACCTGGGCCAGCCAGCCGGCCGACCCGCGGCTGCCGCTCACCGGGACGCCGTCATGAGCGGCGGCACCGTCCGGCTGACCGTCGGCCAGGCCGTCGTCCGGTTCCTGGCCGCGCAGCGCAGCGAGCGGGACGGAGCCGAGCACCGGCTGATCGACAGCTGCTTCGGCATCTTCGGGCACGGCAACGTGGCCGGCATCGGCCAGGCCCTGCTGGAGGCCGAGCTGGACCAGCCGGGCCTGCTGCCCTACCGGCAGGCCCGCAACGAGCAGGCCATGGTGCACGCCGCGGCCGCCTTCGCCCGGGCCAGGAACCGGCTGTCCACCCTGGCCTGCACCACCTCCATCGGGCCGGGGGCCACCAACATGGTTACCGGGGCCGCGCTGGCCACCGTCAACCGGCTGCCGGTGCTGCTGCTGCCCGGCGACATCTTCGCCACCGGCCCGGCCGCCCCGGTGCTGCAGCAGCTGGAGCACCCGGCGGCCGGCGACATCAGCGTCAACGACGCCTTCCGTCCGGTGTCCCGGTACTTCGACCGGATCTGGCGGCCCGAGCAGCTGCCGCCCGCCCTGCTGGCGGCCATGCGGGTGCTGACCGACCCGGCCGAGACCGGGGCGGTCACCCTGGCCCTGCCGCAGGATGTCCAGGCCGAGGCCCGTGACTGGCCGCGCGAGCTGTTCCGCGAGCGGGTCTGGCACGTGCCGCGCCCGGTGCCCGAGCCCGCGGCGCTGGACCGCGCGGCGGCGCTGATCCGGTCATCGGCCCGGCCGCTGATCGTGGCCGGGGGCGGCGTGATCTACGCCGAGGCCGCCGGCGCGCTGGCCGACCTGGCCGCCAGCACCGGGATCCCGGTGGCCGAGACCCAGGCGGGCAAGGGATCGCTGCCCTATGACCACCCGGCGGCCGTGGGCGCGGTCGGCGCGACCGGCACCACCGCCGCCAACGAGCTGGCCGCCGGGGCGGACCTGGTCATCGGGATCGGGACCCGGTGGGGCGACTTCACCACCGCCTCGCGGACCGCCTTCGCCGCCCCCGGCGTGCGGTTCCTCAACATCAACATCGCGGCCTTCGACTCGGCCAAGCACGCCGGGCTGGCGGTCACCGCCGACGCGCGCGCGGCGCTGCAGGCACTCGGCGCGGAGCTGACCGGGTGGACCGTGGCTGCCGAGTACGCCGAGCAGGCCCGGCGGCTCGCCGCGCGGTGGGACGAGGTCGTGCAGCAGGCCTACACGCTGCGCCACGAGCCCCGGCCGGCCCAGGCCGAGGTGGTGGGCGCGGTCAACGAGGCGGGCAAGGCGGCCGCACCCGCGGACGTGATCGTCTGCGCGGCCGGCTCGCTGCCCGGCGACCTGCACAAGCTGTGGCGCGCCCGCGACCCGAAGCAGTACCACGTCGAGTACGGCTACTCATGCATGGGCTACGAGATCGCCGGCGGCCTGGGGGTGAAGCTCGCCGACCCGGCCCGGGAGGTGATCGTGCTGGTCGGCGACGGCTCGTACCTGATGATGGCGCAGGAAATCGTGACCGCAGTCCAGGAGGGCGTCAAGCTCACCATCGTGCTGATCGACAATCACGGCTTCGCCTCCATCGGCGCGCTGTCGCAGGCGGTCGGCTCGCAGCGGTTCGGGACCAGCTACCGGTTCCGCGGCCCCGGCGGGCGGCTCGACGGCGACGTGCTGCCGGTCGACCTGGCCGCCAACGCCGCCAGCCTGGGCGCCCGGGTGGAGTGCGCGGCCAGCATCGGCGAGCTGCGCGCGGCGCTGGACCGGGCCCGGGCGGGCACCGCCACCACCGTGATCAGGATCGAGACCGACCCGCTCCTCCCGGCTCCCGACGGCGGCGGCTGGTGGGACGTCCCGGTGGCCGAGGCATCAGGCCTGGACTCCACCCGGCAGGCGCGCGCGGAGTATGAGTCCGCGCGGCGCCGCCAGCAGCCCTACCTCTAGGGATCTAGTGGGCCAGCAGGCTCATCTTGAACGAGTAGCGCTCGGCCAGGTAGGCGTGGCTGCCGTGCTCCACCGGCTGCCCGGCCGGGTCGAACGCCGTCCGGGTCATGGTCAGCACCGTCGCCGTGCGGGCCGCCTGCAGCAGCCGGGCCTCGCGCGGGGTGGCCCGCCGGGCGCCGACCACCTGCTCGGCCGCGTGCAGCTGGACGCCCTGGCCGCGCAGCAGCTCATACAGCCCGGTCTTCTCCAGGTCGGCTTCCGCGCCCCGCAGCAGCCGGGCGGGCACGTAGTTCTGCATGATCGCCAGCGGCGTGCCGTCCGCCGAGCGGAGCCGCTCGACGCTCAGCACGGCCGTGCCGGGCGGGACGGACAGCAGCCCGGCGATGGTCTCGTCCGCCTCGATCTGCTCGGCGGACAGCACCGCGGTGCTCGGCGCCCGCTGGGTCGCCTGCAGGTCGTCGTACAGGCTGCTGAGCGCCAGCGGGCGCATGATGCGCGGCGCGACCACGACCGTGCCCAGGCCGCGGCGGCGCACCACCATGCCCTGCTGGACCAGCCGCTGGATGGCCTGCCGGACGGTGGGCCGGCTCACCCCGAGCCGCTCGGCTAGCTCGAGCTCGTTCTCCAGCCGCTCGCCGGGGGCCAGCGCACCGGACTCGATCGTGGCCTTCAGGTTCTCGGAGATCTGGAAGTACAGCGGGATGGGGCTGCTGCGGTCGACCGGCCCGGCTGACATCTCTCACCCGCCGCGGACAGCGCCGCGGCCTGCGGCAACGCTGATGCTCATGAGCAGAGTCTAGGGCACCGGCGTGAATAGGCCAGATTGTCTATATCTCCTTACATAATAATTGACAGGCCATTTCCGCGGGTGGTGGCCGGCCCCGGCCGCCGGCTGGCCGGGACGCCGCGCGCCCCGGCGTGCGCGAGCAGCCGGGACGGGCAATAAGCTGGGATCACTATGCGTGCGACCTTGTCTTACTCCGTGCTGCGGCTGGCCGTGTTCGCGGCCCTGCTGGGCCTGCTGTACCTGGCCGGAGCGCGCGGGATCCTGCTGCTGGGCGTCGCGGCAGTGGCCAGCCTGGTGATCAGCTACTTCGCGCTGTCCCGCCAGCGCGAGGCGATGGCGGGCTCGATCTCCCGCCGCATCGCTCATGCCCGCGAGCGTCTCGATGAGGGCAGCCGGGCCGAGGACACCGACTAGCCGGCGACATCGCCTAGCCGGGGGACACCTGCTAGCCCAGGGGGGCCATCCCCTGCACCCGGGGGCTAACTAGCGGTCGGCGGCCAGCCAGCCGCCTGAGGTCAGCAGCCGCAGGACCGCGGCCACCGCTTCCTGCTCGGTGAGCAGCGAGGTATCGATGACGAGGTCGGCGTCCGCCGGCTCCTCGTACGGGTCGGAGATGCCGGTGAACTGGCTGATCAGGCCCGCCCGCGCCTTGGCATACAGGCCCTTGCGGTCGCGTGCCTCGCAGACCTCCACGGGCGTGGCGACGTGAATGAGCAGGAAGTCGCCCACCTCGCTGACCATCTCCCGCACCCGTGCCCTGGCGCTGGCGAACGGCGCGATCGGCGCGCAGATGGCGATGCCGCCATGGCGGGCTACCTCGGCGGCCACGAAGCCGATCCGGGCGATGTTGAGATCGCGGTCCTCGCGGGAGAACGTCAGGCCCGCCGACAGCAGCTGCCGGACCAGGTCGCCGTCCAGCAGCGAGACGCGCCGGTCGCCGCGCTCGCTGAGCACGTCGCGCAGGTCCCGGGCGATGGTGGACTTGCCCGAGCCGGACAGCCCGGTCAGGAACAGCACGAAGCCGCGGGCCGACCGGGGCGGCCGGGCCCGGCGCAGCTCCTGCGCGACCGCGGGCGGGGTGAACCACTCGGGGACCGGCGCCCCGGCGTCCAGCAGGTCGCCGAGCTGGTCATCGGACAGGTCCTCCTGCTCGGTGCCCGCCTCGATCAGCGACAGCGGCCGCCACACCTCGGCTCGCGGGTCGTAGGCCCAGTCGCCGGCGGGCAGCACCAGGATCGGCGCGCCGGGCAGCTGATACCCCCCGGCCACGGCGGACAGGCCGGTCAGCGCGCCGGTATCGGCCATCAGGTGGGTGGCGCCGTAGGCGGCGGCGATCCTGGCCCGGACGGCCAGCTCGCGGATCTGGCCGGTAGCCGCCGTGCCGGCGGCCCGCGGCCGGGGCGCCAGCGGGACGGGGATGACCCGGGTGTCGGCGGGCAGGCTGCCCGCCGCGGCCAGGGCGGCCCGGACCAGCGACTCGGGCCGGGTCACCACGTCGGCGGGCCCGCCGACCAGCGGCAGGATCAGCAGCCGGGCCTTGAGCTGGCCCGCCAGGTGCCGCAGCTGCCCGATCTGGCGGCCGTGCAGCGGGCCGCGCCCGGCCCAGGCCAGGACCGGGCCGTCCGGGCCCTGCGCCCGGGCCTGCGCGGGGGTGAGCATCAGCCGGCGGAACGGGCCGTGCTCGGGAACGCGCTGCGCGGACACCGGGCCGGCCAGCCGGGTAGTCCCGTCCAGGACGGTGCGCTCGGTGATCTGCAGCGCGGCCAGCGGGGTGCCCTCGGGGTCGGACAGGGCCAGGTACTCAGCATCGGCGGGGACGGCGCCGTCAGGGACCTCGAGGGTGACCGGCACCGGGAACGGCGTGCCGTCCGCCAGCTGCCAGGACTCGGTGACGGCGGCCACGTCGGCGGTGGTCATGAAGCCGGCCAGCGGTGCCAGCGCGCCCGACAGCAGCAGTTCCAGGTCCGCCAGCTGGGCCGGCGTGAGGGTCCACACCGGCATCGCGGTCAGGTCGCTGTCCTGGCCCGCTGTGGGAAGGGCCTGCGCTGTCACGTGCTTTCCTCCGTCCACCCCGCGCCCGCCGGGCGCGCCCCATCCCGGGCTGGCCAGGCCCCCGGCCTGCCGCACGGGCGATGCCGCCGCCGCCCGCCGGCACCCATGTGAGGCTACACGCGCGCGGCACCGGCGCTTACAAGACGCGAGCGAACGGGTCCTCCGGCCTGCGGATCACGTACCGCAGCTCGTCGTGAGCGGCGGTCAGCCGTCCCCGCGACAGCGCGGCGACCAGGCCGCGGGCCGCGCGGATGACCGGGTGGCGGCGGCGGCCGTCCAGCCGGCTGCAGGTCTCGCGCTGGCCGATGGCCAGGCCGTGCCGGGTGGCGAACACCTGGATCCCGCGCGGGGAGGTGAGCGGCTCGTAGATGGCGGGGTAGGGGCCTGGCTCGCCCGGCCGCAGGCGGCGCCAGGCCGCGGCCCGCAGCGGGCCGGGCAGCACGCGGTCCAGCAGGCCGGCCGCGGTTTCCCGGTCGGCGGTCCGCAGCAGCAGCAGGCCGCCGGGCCGCAGCGCGTCGACCAGCCGGCCCAGCACCAGCTCGGCGTGGCTGATCCGGTCCAGCAGCAGGCTGCAGTGCACGATGTCGGCCGACCGCGGCCGCAGCGGGACCGTCCGCAGCTCGCCCAGCACCATCGGCTCCGGGTCAGCGCGGCCGGCCACGGCCGCCCTGGTGATGTCGTTGTCATCGTCGATGCGGGTCAGCGCCAGCTCATGGCCCCGCACCCGCAGGCTGGCCAGGTCCAGGTCGCCGCCGGCCGTGATGCAGCCGGCCTGCAGGATCACCAGCGCCTGGCCCGGCCGGTGCGCGGCGTACTCCAGGGCTGCGCGGGTGAACAGCCCGGCGCTGGCCGGGACCGGCCGCCGGGCTGCCTGGCCGGCCCCGGTGCCGCTGCCCGCGGTACCGCGGCGCGTTCCGCTCCTGATCGCCACAGTTCCAGATCGTAGTCCCCTGACTACCTTGAGTGTCTGAAATACCCGGCCCCGTCATCCGGTGTTTTAGCTGTTGTCAGGCCGAGCCCGTAAGCTAGAGGCAGATCCCGCAGCCCGCGTTTGTGGCGGTTGCGGGCCATTTACGCTGCCCGGAAGTAAGGATGCGATGAGTCTGTCCGGTCTGCTCGGGGTCATCTCCGGTGACCCCGAGCTCGGTAACGCACTGGAGCATGCCGCGCTGCGCGCGGCCGGCGGCGGCGACCTGATCGCGCCGCCCGCGCTGCGGCCGGTGCTGGCCGCGGCCCTGGCCGCGGACGAACGGTTCGTGCTGGCCGTCACCGCGACCGCGCGCGAGGCCGAGGACCTGACTGCGGCGCTGAGCTCGCTGCTGTCCCCCGAGGCGGTGGCCTACTTCCCGGCCTGGGAGACGCTGCCGCACGAGCGGCTCTCGCCCCGGTCGGACACCTCGGGCCAGCGGCTGGCCGTGCTGCGCCGGCTGGCCCACCCCGACCCGTCTGACCCGCGGACCGGGCCGCTGCGCGCGGTGGCCGCCCCGGTGCGCAGCCTGCTGCAGCCGATGCCGGCCGGCCTGGGCGACCTGGAGCCGGTCAGCCTGGCACCGGGCCAGGAAGCCGACCTGGAGGAGGTCGTCAGCCGCCTGGTCGAGATCGGCTACGCGCGGGCCGAGCTCGTCGAAAAGCGCGGTGAGCTGGCCGTCCGGGGCGGGATCCTGGACGTGTTCCCGCCGACCGAGGAGCATCCGCTGCGGGTGGACTTCTTCGGCGACGAGGTCGAGGAGGTCCGCTACTTCAAGGTCACCGACCAGCGCAGCCAGGAGATCGCCGAGGACGGGCTGTGGGCACCGCCCTGCCGGGAGCTGCTGCTGACGCCGGGCGTGCGGGCCCGCGCCAAGGAGCTCGCGGCCGAGTGGCCCGGGCTCGGCGAGGTGCTCAGCAAGCTGGCCGACGGCATCACGGTCGAGGGCATGGAGGCCTTCTCGCCCACGCTGTGCGACCGGATGGAACTGCTGCTGGACTACATCCCGGAGGACGGCGTCGTGGCCGTCTGCGACCCCGAGCGGATCCGGGCCCGCGCCGCCGACCTGGTCGCGACGAGCCAGGAGTTCCTGGAGGCGTCCTGGGTCAGCGCTGCGGCGGGCGGGCAGGTCCCGGTGGACCTGGGCGGAGCGGCGTTCCGGGCCATCACCGAGATCCGCTCGTCCGCGGCGGGCCTGGGCATCCCCTGGTGGACCATCACTCCGTTCGCGGCCGCCCCGGCCGCGGACGCTGCCGCCGGGGACGGCCCGGCGGACATCAGCGAGCCGGGCGAGGCCGGCGACGGGCGACCCTCGTTCCGAATAACGGCGGAGCCGGCCGAGGCCTACCGGGGCGACACCAGCCGGGTGCTGGCGGACGTGCGCCGGTGGGTGTCGGATCAGTGGCGGGTGGTGCTGGTCACCGAGGGCCACGGGCCGGCCCAGCGGCTGGCCGAGCTACTGCGCGCCGACGGGCTCGGCGTGCACGACTCGGCCGAGGACCTGCCGGATGCGCCGGCGCCGGGCCTGGCCAGCGTGGCCACGGGCCTGCTGGAGTCGGGGTTCGTGTGGCCGTCGGTCCGGCTGGCGGTGCTGGCCGAGGCGGACATGGCCGGGCAGCGCCCGGGCGCCCGGCAGGCGCGGCGGATGCCCAGCCGCCGCCGGGGCGGCATCGACCCGCTGCAGCTCACCCCCGGCGACTACATCGTGCACGAGCAGCACGGCGTCGGCCGGTACCTGGAGATGACCAGCCGCACCGTCCAGGGCGCGACCCGCGATTACCTGGTGATCGAGTACGCGCCGAGCAAGCGCGGCCAGCCGCCGGACCGGCTGTACCTGCCTACCGACCAGCTGGACGAGGTGACTCGCTACTCCGGCGGCGAGGCGCCCGCGCTGCACCGGCTGGGCGGCGCCGACTGGGCCAAGGCCAAGGGCCGGGCCCGCAAGGCGGTCCGGGACATCGCGGCCGGCCTGATCCGGCTGTACCAGGCCCGGATGGCCTCGCCGGGGCACGCGTTCGCCCCAGACACGCCGTGGCAGCGCGAGCTGGAGGACGCCTTCCCCTACGTGGAGACGCCCGACCAGCTCGCGGCCGTCGACGAGGTCAAGTCGGACATGGAGAAGCCGGTGCCGATGGACCGGCTGATCTGCGGTGACGTGGGCTACGGGAAGACCGAGATCGCGGTCCGGGCGGCGTTCAAGGCGGTGCAGGACGGCAAGCAGGTGGCCGTGCTGGCCCCGACGACCCTGCTGGCGGCCCAGCACTTCGCCACCTTCAGCGAGCGGTACGCGCCGTTCCCGGTCGTGCTCCGGCCACTGTCGCGGTTCCAGAGCGACCGGGAGGTCGCCGAGACGCTGGCGGGCCTGGCCGACGGCAAGGTGGACATGGTGATCGGCACCCACCGGCTGCTGTCCCCCGAGACCCGCTTCGACAAGCTCGGCCTGGTGATCATCGACGAGGAGCAGCGGTTCGGGGTTGAGCAGAAGGAGTACCTCAAGCAGCTGCGGACCGAGGTGGACGTGCTGGCCATGTCCGCCACCCCGATCCCGCGCACCCTGGAGATGGGTATCTCGGGGATCCGCGAGATGTCCACCATCCTGACCCCGCCCGAGGAGCGGCATCCGGTGCTGACCTCCGTCGGCCCCTACGACGAGAAGCAGATCGCGGCCGCGATCCGGCGCGAGCTGCTGCGCGACGGCCAGGCCTTCTTCGTGCATAACCGGGTGTCCTCGATCAACAAGGTCGCGGCCCGGATCGCCGAGCTGGTGCCGGAGGCGCGGGTCGGGGTCGGCCACGGGCAGATGAACGAGCACACCCTCGAGAAGATCATGAGCCAGTTCGTGGAGCGGGAGTTCGACGTCCTGGTGGCGACCACGATCGTGGAGTCGGGCCTGGACATCCCGAACGCGAACACGCTGATCGTGGACCGGGCCGATGCCTATGGGCTGCCGGCCCTGCACCAGCTCCGCGGCCGGGTGGGGCGCAGCTCGGAGCGCGGTTACGCCTACTTCCTGTACCCGCCGGAGAAGCCGCTGACCGAGACGGCGCACGAGCGGCTGTCCACGCTGCAGCAGCACACCGGGGTCGGCGCGGGGATGCACATCGCCCTGAAGGACCTGGAGATCCGCGGCGCGGGCAACCTGCTGGGCGGCGAGCAGTCCGGGCACGTCGCGGCGGTCGGCTTCGACCTGTACGTGAAGATGATCGGCGAGGCGGTCCGCGAGCTGCGCGGGGACGGGCCGGCGGAGCGGGCCGAGGTCCGCATCGAGCTGCCGGTGGACGCGCACATCCCGCACGACTACGTGACGGGGGAGCGGCTCCGGCTGGAGGCCTACACCCGGATCGCGGCCATCGACACCCCAGCCGACATCACGGCCGTCCGGGAGGAGCTGACCGACCGGTTCGGGCCGGTCCCGGACCAGGTGGAGAGCCTGCTGACGGTGGCCAGGCTGCGGGCGCTGGCGCGCCGGGCCGGGCTGACCGACATTACGATCCAGGGGAACCACATCCGGTTCTCGCCGGTGGAACTGCCCGATTCCAAGCAGGTCCGGGTGCAGCGGCTGTACCCGCGGACGCTGCTGAAGCCGGCAGTGCGTACCATGCTCGTACCGGTGCCGAGGGGAGCCCCCGGCACGCGCGCAGGGTCGGGCAGCGCGCGGGCAGGTACCGGGCAGACTGTGTCACTCGGCGCCCCGCCGCTGCGCGACACCGACCTGCTCGCCTGGTGCGAGGAGCTGATCGAGTCGGTGCTCGGCGACGCGGCCGCCGAGCCGAAGGCATAAGGCGAGGAGAGCACTGTGAGGACGCGCACCTCGATGCGGCTGGCCGCGGCGGTGGCTGTCGGCGGCCTGGCGCTGGCCGCCTGCGGCGGGCCGGTCAAGATGGGCGCCGCTGCGACCACCGGCCAGCAGCGGATCAGCACGGCCACGCTGACCAATGAGGTGGCCAACCTGAACGCTGCCTATCAGGCCAACACCAAGAAGGGCGTCAAGCCGCAGCGGCCCGTCGGGCAGGTGCCGCAGCAGGTGCTCACCTGGCTGATCACCTTCAGCATCTACAACGAGCTGGCCCGGCTGCACGGCATCAGCGTCACGCCGACCGCGGTCCAGAACCAGCTGACCCAGCTGAGCACGCAGGCCAAGCAGCAGTCCCTGACGGTCAAGACGTATGTCTCGGCGGCCGGCGCGGTGCCGCCCGACCTGCTGCCGCAGCTCGGCCGGTACTTCGCGATCCTGACGGCGTTCGAGGCCCGCCTGGACGGCGGGACCCAGCCGACCGGGCAGGCCGCGCAGCAGGCCCTGCAGACGCGCATCGCGCACGCCCAGTGCCTGGCGGCCAAGAACCTGGACGTCAAGGTGAACCCGCAGTACGGCCAGTTCGACTACGCCACCTACTCGGTGGTCCCGGCCGCCAGCAAGCTGGCTGCCGCCTCCTCGCCGTCGCCCAAGCCGAGCGCCAAGCCCCGGCTGACCCCGCCCTGCTGACCGTGCCCGCGGCAGCTAGTTCCGGCAGCCCGGCGGGGCAGGCGCCTGGCGCGCGGCTGCTCGCGCTGGTCGAGGTGATGGACCGGCTGCGGGCCGGCTGCCCGTGGGACGCCAAGCAGACGCACGAGACGCTGGCCCCGTTCCTGCAGGAGGAGACCTACGAGGCGCTGGAGGCGCTGGACAGCGGGGACCCGGACGCCATCCGCGAGGAGCTCGGCGACGTCCTGCTCCAGGTCGTCTTCCATGCCCGGGTGGCGGCTGAGCGGGACGACGGCACGGGCTACACGATCGACGACGTGGCCGACGGCATCATCGACAAGCTGACCCGGCGGCACCCGCATGTCTTCGGCGACGTGACGGTGTCCGGGGCCGACGAGGTCAAGACCAACTGGGACGCGATCAAGGCCGCGGAGCGCCAGGCGGCCGGCAACGGGCCGGGCTCGGTGCTGGACGGCGTGCCGGCCGGCCAGCCGGCCCTGTCGCTGGCGGCGGCCCTGCAGCGGCGGGCCGGGCGGGCGGGCGGGCCGCAGGCCCTCGCGGACGATCACCGGGTGAGTGAGATCGGCGCCGAGCTGTTCGCGCTGGTGGCCAGGGCGCAGGCCGAGGGCCTGGACCCCGAGCGCGAGCTGCGCCTGGCCGCCCGGGCCTACCGCGACCAGGTGCGCGCCTGGGAGACAGACAGCCGGTAACGGCGTGACCGCGGGAGCCGGCCGGCGTGGCCGCGGCCCGCAGGGCCCGCCGGTGCGGCCGGCCGGGCGCCCGGTGCGGGCGGTAGCGGCGTGGCCTGTGCAGTCGCCGGGGGCTCCTCGACTAGGCTCGCGGATATATAGCTGTGCACTTCCCCCCGGTATCAGGAGCTTGTAACTGTGGCCTCCATCGAAGGCATATTCGCCAGGCAGATTCTCGACTCGCGCGGCAATCCGACGGTCGAGGTAGAGGTAGTTCTCGACGACGGCAGCCTGGGCCGGGCCGCCGTGCCGAGCGGGGCGTCCACCGGCGCCTTCGAGGTGATCGAGCTGCGGGACGGCGGCGAGCCGTACGGCGGGAAGGCGGTCACCCGCGCCGTCCAGGCCGTGATCGACGAGATCCAGCCGGAGCTGCTCGGCTACGACGCCGACGACCAGCGCCTGGTCGACCAGGAGCTGATTGACCTGGACCGGACGCCGGACAAGTCCCGGCTCGGCGCCAACGCCATCCTGGGCGTCAGCCTGGCCGTGGCCAGGGCCGCTGCCGAGTCATCTGGCCTGCCCCTGTTCCGCTACCTCGGCGGCCCCAACGCCCACGTGCTGCCCGTGCCCATGATGAACATCCTCAACGGCGGGGCGCACGCCGACAGCAACGTCGACATCCAGGAGTTCATGATCGCGCCCGTCGGCGCGGGCACCTTCAGCGAGGCGGTGCGCTGGGGCGCCGAGACCTACCACGCGCTCAAGGCGGTGCTGCGCGAGAACGGGCTGGGCACCGGCGTCGGCGACGAGGGCGGCTTCGCCCCGGACCTGCCCAGCAACGCCAAGGCGCTGGACCTGATTGTCACGGCCATCCAGAAGGCGGGCCTGACCCCCGGCCAGGACGTGGCGCTGGCGATCGACGCGGCGGCCAGCGAGTTCTCCTCCGACGGCGGCTACGCCTTCGAGGGCGGCAAGCTGACCTCGGCCGAGCTGACCAGCATCTACGCGAGCTGGCTGGACAGTTACCCGATCGTCTCGCTGGAGGACCCGCTGGGCGAGGAGGACTGGGACGGCTGGCGGGAGCTGGCCGCCGCTCTGGGCGACCGGGTGCAGGTGGTCGGGGACGACATTTTCGTGACCAACCCGCAGCGGATCAGGCGCGGTATCGCGGAGAAGTCGGCCAACGCGCTGCTGGTCAAGGTCAACCAGATCGGGACGCTGACCGAGACCCTGGACGCCGTGGCGCTGGCGCACCGCAGCGGCTTCGCGTGCATGATCAGCCACCGGTCCGGCGAGACCGAGGACACCACGATCTCGGACCTGGCCGTGGCGGTGAACTGCGGCCAGATGAAGAGCGGTGCCCCGGCCCGCTCCGAGCGGGTGGCCAAGTACAACCAGCTGCTCCGGATCGAGGAGATGCTGGGCGACGCGGCCGCCTACGCCGGGCGGTCGGCGTTCCCGCGGACGCCCGGCGGCAAATGACGCGACAGCAGGTACCCGACCCGCGCGTGCGGCCCCGGTTCACCAGCCGGGCCGCCGTGCTCGTCGTGGTTGTCTGCGCGATCGCGCTGAGCCTGGCCTACCCGGTGCGCGAGTACCTGGCCCAGCTGCGCCAGATCGATCAGCTGAAGGCGCAGCAGTCCCAGATCACCGCCCAGCTGCGGCAGCTGCGGGAGCAGCGCCGCGAGCTGGCCAGCCCGGCCTACGTGGAACAGCAGGCGCGGGACCGGCTGCACATGTGCATGCCAGCGGAGACCTGCTACGTGATCATCAGCGGCACCAAGCGGTCGGCCAGGGCCCCGCACGGGCCCGTCGCGGTCACGCCGTGGTACGGGCGGCTGTGGTCATCGGTGCAGCAGGCCGACAAGGTTCAGCAGGCCGGCAACCTCCGCCAGGCGGACAAGGTAAAGAGCAAGTGACCAGCCCTGACGGGCGTGACCTGGCCGTGGTGGCCCGGCAGCTGGGCCGCGTGCCGCGCGGGGTGGCAGCCATCGCGCACCGCTGCCCGTGCGGCCTTCCCGATGTGGTGGAGACCG
Organism: Streptosporangiaceae bacterium; assembly: GCA_035763085.1. GTDB lineage: Bacteria > Actinomycetota > Actinomycetes > Streptosporangiales > Streptosporangiaceae > DASUBV01. The sequence continues at coordinate 85,062 of DASUBV010000290.1, forward strand.
CGCCGCGGCTGCCCGACGGCACGCCGTTCCCCACGCTGTACTACCTCACCTGCCCGAAGGCGGCGGCTGCCATCAGCCGCCTGGAGGCGAGCGGGGTGATGCGGGAGATGACAGCCCGGATCGCCGCCGATCCGGACCTGCGGCGCGGTTACCAGGCCGCGCACGAGGACTACCTGGCCCGGCGGGAGGCGGCCGCCCGCTCGGCCGCCGTGGAGCCGCTGCCGGCCAAGGCCATCAGCGCCGGCGGGATGCCGGACCGGGTCAAGTGCCTGCACGCCCTGGCAGCCCACGAGCTGGCCGTGCCGGGCGCCAATCCGCTCGGCCGCGAGGCGCTGGCGGCGGCCGGGTCCTGGTGGCTGCCGGGGCGCTGCGTGCCGGCTGAGGGTGAGCCGGGCAAGGGCGGGCCGGGCGTGCCAGGTGCCAGCGGGCCGGGCGTGCCGGGCGAGGATGTGGCTGCGGAAGGGGAAGACGATGACGACCGGACCGGCTGAGGGCGGCCCGGCCCGTGACTCTGCGGGCGGCGCGGCGGGTGACCCGGCGGGCGGCGCGGCGGCCGGGCTGGCCAGCCGTGCCGCGGGCGCGCAGGCCGCGCTCCGTCCCGGCGCGCCCGCGCCGCCTCCCGGCGCGCGGCGCGTCGCGGCGATTGACTGCGGCACCAACTCCCTGCGCCTCCTGATCGCCGACGTCGACCCGGCTCGCGGCGAGCTGAGGGACCTGTCGCGCCGGATGGAGATCGTCCGCCTGGGCCAGGGGGTGGACGCCACCGGGCGCATAGCGCCCGATGCGCTGGCCCGCACGCTGGGCGTGCTGCAGGAGTACGCCCGGGCCATCAGGCAGACCGGCGCCACGGCGACCCGGATGGTGGCCACCAGCGCCACCAGGGACGCGACCAACGCGGCGGAGTTCGTCAGCGGCGTCGTCGGGATTCTCGGCGTGCCGCCGGAGGTCGTCAGCGGCGCGGCGGAGGCACGCCTGTCGTTCACCGGCGCGACCACGGAGCTGGCCCGCTCGGCTGGCCGGCCGGGCGATGACCTGCCCGGCCCCTATCTGGTCATCGACATCGGCGGCGGATCGACCGAGTTCGTGGTGGGCGGCCGCGGCCACGCCGCGGCCGGCCCTGCCGCGGCCCGCCCCGCCGAGACCAGCGCCGCCGTGCCCGGCCCGGGGCCCGGTCCTGGCTCAGGGTCCGGGCCTGGCCCGCAGCCCGAGCTGCGCGCGATCTCGATGGACATCGGCTGCGTCCGGATGACCGAGCGGCACCTGCACCACGACCCGCCTACCGAGGCCGAGGTGGCCGCGGCCACCGCCGACATCGCCGCGGCTATCGACGCGGCGGCGCACG
>DASUBV010000291.1:0-31605 GCA_035763085.1 Streptosporangiaceae bacterium
TCCCCGTTCCGCAGCACGCCGCTCCCCCCGGCCCGGCGCCTGAGCCAGCCCGGTCCCTGACGCTGCCGCCTGCCAGATTGCGGTAGTGCGTCCGGGCCCGCTCCCCTGCCCGGCACGAGGCTGTTCTCCGAGGGGTGCGCGCGGGCTGCCCTGGGCACGACAGTGATGACCGAACCAGGGCCCGGCGCTTCGCCGGCACGCCTCCCCTGCCGGCGGAGAGGAGCAGGTCGTGGGCACGGACAGGACTGAGTGGCTCGTCCAGCAGGTCACGACACGCCTGCCGGGCCGGGTTCCGGCGGTTCATGGCCGGCGACCAGGTCGGCCCGCCGGCGTGACCGGAGCCGCGCAGCGAGCTGGGACGGCCCCGTGAATGACCTGCTGCGGCTAGCCCTCGACGCGCACGGCGGGCTGCGCCGCTGGCAGCAGGTCTCCCGGTTCCGCGCCACCGCGTCGATCACCGGCGCCATCTGGGCGCTCAAGGGCAAGCCGGGGCTGCCCGGCAAGGTCATCCTGGACGGCGACGCCCGCCGCCAGCGGCTGACCATGGCCCCGTTCCCGCAGACCGGCCAGTACCTGACCTGGGAGCCCGCCCGCGAGACGATCAGCGCCGCCGACGGGTCGGTGGTCGCCGAGCGCGCCGACCCGGCCGCCTCGTTCGCGGGCCTGACCCGCCAGTCGCCCTGGGACGACTTCCAGGTCGGCTACTTCGCCGGCGAGGCCAACTGGAACCACTTCACCACCCCGTTCCTGCTGGCCGGCGAGGGCTTCACCATTGAGGAGACCGGGATCTGGCATGAGGACGGGCGGACCTGGCGGCGCCTGCTGGTCACCTATCCCGACCAGATCGTCACGCACACCCGGCAGCAGACCTACTACTTCGATGACGGCGGCCTGCTGCGGCGGCTCGACTACTCGGTCGACATCCTCGGCGGCGGCCCCGCGGTGCACTACCCGTCGGACTACCGGGAGTTCAACGGGATCATGGTGCCGACCCGGCGGCGGGTCTACGTCCGCCAGCCGGACGGCTCGCCGGCCCTGGACTCGGTCTCGGTCGCCATTGACATCGCCAGCGTCACCTTCAGCTGACCCGGGCGGCGGCCCGGCCGGATCTCACGGGTCACCTCGCGCAGGTCCCCGGCGCCGGGCGGCCCTCCCGGCCCGGGGCCATGCAAGCCCCGCACGGGGGAAGGGGAAAGGGACTGCCAGGCGGCCGGCCAGGGAAGGAGCCCGGCGATGACGGACACGCCGATCGCCGACTACGCCCTGCTGTCCGACTGCCACACCGCCGCCCTGGTGAGCCGGGACGGGTCGGTGGACTGGCTGTGCTTCCCGAGGTTCGACAGCCCTTCGGTGTTCGGCCGCCTGCTCGGTGACGCGGGCGGCCACTGGTCGATCCGCCCGGCGGCGGCATTCCGGGCAACCCGGCGTTACCTGGACAAGACGATGGTGCTGGAGACGACCTTCAGCACCGGCACCGGGTCGGTCACCCTGACCGACGCGCTCGCCATGGGGGCCAGCGAGCGCGGCCACGACCTCGGCGGCGGCGCCCCTGGCCTGCTGCTGCGCCAGCTCACCGGCCTGCGCGGGCAGGTCGAGCTGGAGATCGAGTACGTGCCCAGGACCGAGTACGGGCTCATCTGGCCGCTGCTGAGTGTGGCGGACGGCGGCCTGGCCGGCCACGGCGGCGCGGACATCACCATGCTGTCGGCGCCGGTCAGCCTGCCGCCGCGCGATGATGGCACCGCCGTCGGCCGGTGCACGATCGGGCGCGGCGAGCGGCTCAGCTTCGGCCTGCATTACGGCCATCCCGGCGGCCCGGCGCCGCGCATCTGGACCCCGGATGACCTCGCCAGCCGCCTGGCCGGCACCGTGGCCGCCTGGCAGTCCTGGTCCGACCTCCACCAGGGCTACCAGGGCCCGTGGCAGGACCTGGTGCACGGCAGCGGCCGCGTCCTGCAGGCGCTCACCTTCTACCCGACCGGCGCGGTGGTCGCGGCGCCGACCACCTCGCTGCCCGAGCAGCCCGGCGGCAGCCGGAACTGGGACTACCGCTACTCCTGGGTCCGGGACGCCTCGCTGACCATGGAGGCTCTGTGGGTGGCGGCCTGCCCCGATGAGGCGCGCAAGTTCCTCAGCTTCCTCAGCACCGCCGCCGCCACCTCGGTCAGCCTCGGCTCCGACCTGCAGATCATGTTCGGCGTCGGCGGCGAGCGGGACCTGTCCGAGCGGACCCTGCCGCAGCTGCCGGGCTGGCGCGGCAGCGCCCCGGTCCGGGTGGGCAACGGGGCGTGGACGCAGCGCCAGATCGACGTCTACGGCGAGCTGCTGGCCGCGGTCCACCGGCTGCGCCGCCAGGTCGGCGAGCTCGACCCCGCGACCAGGGCGTTCCTGGTCGCGGTGGCGGACACGGCGGCGCGCCGGTGGACCGACACCGACCAGGGCATCTGGGAGGTCCGCGGGCCCGCCCGGCACTTCCTGTCCGCCAAGCTGATGTGCTGGGTGGCGCTGGACCGGGCCATCGCGCTGAGCGGCCAGCTGCACGCCGCCGGCCGGGTGGCGGACTGGTCCCGCACCCGCGAGGAGATTCGCGCGGCCATCCTGACCCGCGGCTGGAGCGACAAGGCCGGCGCGTTCACCCAGTCCTTCGGGTCCGACGCGCTCGACGCCTCCGCCCTGATGATGCCCATCATGGGCTTCCTGCCCGCCGGCGAGGAGCGGATGCTGGCCACCATCGAGGCCATCGGGGACCGCCTGACCGACGCCCGCGGCCTGGTCTACCGGTACGACACCCGCACCGGCACCGACGGCCTGGCGGGCAGCGAGGGCACCTTCGTGCTGTGCACCTTCTGGCTCGCCCAGGCGCTGGCCATGGCCGGGCGGCCGCGCCAGGCCCGCGAGGTGTTCGAGCACGCCACCAGCTACTGCAACGACCTCGGGCTGCTGGCCGAGGAGGTCGACCCGGGCACCGGGGAGCTGCTCGGCAACTTCCCGCAGGCCTTCAGCCACATCGGCCTCGTCAACGCCGCCTGGGCCATCTCCGAGGCCGAGCGCGCCCGCTAGCCTCGCAGGGCTCAGCCCAGCCGGTGCTTAACCCGGCCGGCGCTTAACCCGGCGGGCAGCCCTCCGGAACTCCCTGCTGCCCGCCGTGGTGCCGCGGCTTCACGGCGGGCGCGGCCGGGAGCGATGCAGAAACGGGCTCCGCGCCCGGACGCGGCCGGGACAGCCGGGCCGGCCGCAGCGCGAGGCTGGCGCCCGCGGTCGCCAGCACCGTCACGCCGGCGATCACCAGGCTGATCCGGGCACCGGGCAGCACGCCGGCCGGGCCCGCGAGCAGCGCGCCGAAGATCGCCACCGCCAGCGCGCCGCCCGCCTGGCGGGCCGTGTTGAGCACCCCGCCGGCGGTGCCGGCCCGCTCGGCCGGGACGCTGTCCAGCAGCTGCGCGGTCACCGACGGGACGGCCAGCGACCCGCCGCCCGCCACCGGCATCATGAGCAGCGCCAGCAGCCAGGCCGGCACCGTCCCGGCCAGCAGGCAGACGCTGGCCAGCCCGGCCGCGATGAGCAGCTGCCCGGTGATGATGAGCGGCGCGCGGCCGAACCGGGCCGCCAGCCGGGCCGCCGAGAAGGTCCCGATGCTGGACAGCATGGTCATCGGCAGGAACGTCAGGCCGGTGGCGGCGGCCGACAGGCCCCGCGCCTGCTGCAGGTACAGGCTGATCACGAAGATCAGCCCGTACACGGCGACATTCAGCGCGAACCCGACCGCGGCCGAGGCCGCCATCGCCGGCGTGCGCAGCAGCGGCAGCGGCACCATCGGGTGCCGGCCGCGGGCCTGCGCGGCCCAGAATCCGGCCGCGGCCGCGATCGCCACGGCGAGGCTGAGCAGCACCCGCGGGGCGCCGAAGCCGCGCGCGCCGGCCTCGATCGCCGCGTAGGTGAGTGCGCCCATGGCCAGCACCGCGGTGCCCTGCCCGGCCCAGTCGACCGCGGCCGGGCGGCGCGGCGATCGCCCGGCCCGGGCCAGCAGGGCCAGCGCGATCAGCCCGACGGGCACGTTGACGAAGAAGATCATCCGCCAGCTGATCAGGCTCAGCATGCCGCCGGCGACCGGCCCGCACGCGGAGCCGGCCGCGCCGCCCAGAGCCCACACCGAGATCGCCCGCGCCCGCCTGGCCGGATCCGGGAAAGCCTCGCGGATCAGCGCCAGGGATGCCGGGACCAGCACGGCGGCGCCCGCGCCCTGCGCCAGCCGGGCCGCGACCAGCACCCCCAGCCCCGGGGCCAGCCCGCAGGCGGCCGACGCGGCGGCGAACACCGCCAGCCCGGCGCCGTAGGCCCGCCGGGCGCCGATCCGGTCGGACACCGTGCCGGCCGACAGCAGCAGCGCGGCGAAGATCAGCGTGTAGCCGTCGGCCACCCACTGCAGCCCGGTCATGCCGCCGCCGGTGCTGCGGCCGATCGCGGGCAGCGCGACGCTGACCACCAGGGCGTCCAGGGTGATCACGAAGTACCCGAGCAGCGCGGCGCCGAGGGCGAACCCGGACCGCGCGGCGGGCCGGCCGGCGCCGGGCGGGCCCGTGGCAGGCAGGCCCGCGCTCGGCAGGACAGCGGCGGCGGACCGGGCACGGGCAGGCAGGACGGGCACCGGGAAGCTCCTCAGCGGGGACGGGATCAGCGACTGCTCCAGCCTGCCGGCCGGGCCGGGCGGGCGGCAGACCGCGCTGTTCCGGGGAGCGGCGTTCCGGGGTGTGACAGGGCCCCCCACGGCGGTGCCGGCCGGGCCGGACGGCTGACACACTGGGGGCATGGCAGCTGCGCAGCCCGCCGACGGCGGCACCGAGCTGGGCCGCTTCCTGCGCGCCCGGCGCACCCAGGTGACCCCGGCCGATGCCGGGCTGCCGGCCGGGACCGGGCTGCGCCGGACCCCCGGCCTGCGCCGCGAGGAACTCGCCACGCTGGCCGGGGTCAGCGTCGACTACTACATCCGGCTGGAGCGCGGCCGGGAGACCCGGCCCAGCCCGGCCGTGGTCGACGCACTGGCCCGGGCCCTGCGGATGGGCGACGATGAGCACGAGCACCTGCGCGAGCTGGCCAGCCGGGCCGCCCGCCGCGTTCCCGACCCGCCCGCCGCGCCCAGCCGCAGCGTCCGGCCGGGCGTCCGGCTGCTGCTGGAGACCCTGCGGCCCAACCCGGCTTACGTGGTCAGCCGGACCAACGAGCTGCTGGCGCACAACCCCGGCGGCCTGCGCCTGCTGGCCGGCATCGACGACTGGCCGGCCCGGCGGCGGAACGTCGCCCGCTACGCGTTCCTGCACCCGGCGGCCCGCGAGCTCTACGACGACTGGAGCAACCAGGTCCGCAGCTGCGTCGCCCGGCTGCGCGCCCTGGCCGGCACCGACCCCGACGCCCCGGACCTGGCCGGCCTGGTCGGCGAGCTGCTGCTGAAGAGCCCGGACTTCGCGCGGATGTGGGAGCGCTACGAGGTCGCGGCCAAGCCCTACGGGCACAAGACCTACCACCACCCGGAGGTGGGCACCTTCACGCTCGGCTACCAGACCATGCCGCTGGAGGGCACCCAGGGCCAGCGGCTGAATGCCTTCTTCGCCGAGCCGGGCACCCCGGACTACGACGCCATGGTGCTGCTGGACCTGGCCGCCCGGGAGCCCGCCGCCACTCCCCCCGCGCAGCGGCGCTGACCGCGCCGGGCAGCGGGAGCGGCTGACCGGGCCGTGACGAGCAGGCGTAACGTCGTTGCCTGTGACGCAAACAGTCTTGCCGGGTGATCTGAGTCCTGGCGACGTCATCATGCTGCCCGGCGACGACGCCGAGGTCGCCGTCGTGATGATCCGCCTCGGCGAGGGCGGGTTCCGGCTGACGGTATCCGGCCCCGGCCAGCCGGGCGGCGGCCGCGTGATCGTCGTGACCACCTGGACACCGGTATCCCGGCTGCGCAGGGCCGGCATGATCCCGGCGGGCGGCGCGCCCGGCTGCTAGCCCGGCAGGGTGCCGTGGCGGCTAGCCCGGCGCGGCCGCCGCCGGCGCAGGCCCGGCGCAGATCTGAGCCATGAGCTCCCGGACGGCCTGGCAGACCAGTTCCGGATCGTCGAGGTGGACGTAGTGGCTGCTGCCCTCGGCGAGGACGTGGCGGCTGGCGGACGACAGCGCGGCCAGCTCATCCTGCATCTCGCGCCAGCCCGGCTGGTCCTGCCCGGTCGCGGTGATCACGGTGAGCGGGATCGAGCCGAGCCCGGGCGGCTGATCGGTGAGCCCGGCCATCCACAGCATCTCCCGCACGATCGCTCGCCGCGTGCGGGTCGACAGCATGATCGCGCGCACCGCCGCAGCGTGCTCAGGCAGCGCCATCTCCGCCACGTCTGCCGTCAGCTCCCGGGCCAGCCCGGCCGCGGCGCCGAGCCGGTACAGGCCCAGGGGCCGCAGCTGCCACTTGAGCACGCTCTGGTAATACGACGACCGGCCGTGGCGCCAGCCGTGCACGCCCTTGCGGCTGGCCTGCTGCTCGTGGCTGGAATCGACCAGGACCATCCCGGCGACCGAGCCGGGCCAGCGCGCGGCGAACCGGCGGGCGATGATGCCGCCGAGGGAGTGCGCCACGAGCACGTACGGCGGGGTGATCTGCGCCGCGTTCAGCAGGTCGCGCAGCTCCGCGCCCATGTCGTCCAGGGTGCAGTGCCCGTGCGGCGGGTCGCTCCAGCCGACGCCGGCCCGGTCATACAGCACCACCCGCATCTCGGCGGCGAGCGCGCGCTGGACGCGGGGCCATGACATGACGCCGTCGGCCAGCGCGCCCACCACCACGACGGCGGGGCTGCCCTGGCCGGCCTCGAGCAGGTGTAAGCGGCGGCCGCCGATATCGACCAGCTGGCCGGGCGGCGGGAACCGCCGGCGGTCCCGGGCCGCCGCGGCTTCCTGGAACGCCGAGCTGGCTAACCCGGCGGCGGCCATGATGGCGGCACCGGAGAGCGCCGCGCGCGTGAGCTTTGTGTGGTGTATCGGCACCTTCGTGACGGTACATCCCGGTCCGGCATCACGGTAGACCCTACGGCCGCCCGGCACGCGCGCCCGGCATGCTTTCCCCGGCCGGGGCGCCGCGCGGGCTGAGCTCGCGCAGCATTGCCTCGAGCACCGCCTGATCCGGCCCGACGAAGGGGTCAGCGTGCGGAGCATCCAGGAGCGTGGCGACCGGGCCGCTGATATCGCCGGTGAGCGGGGGCAGGTGGGTGCTCAGCACGGCAGCGGGCGCGAACTCACGCAGCGGCTGGAACGAGGCAGCGAACTTGGCTTCATCGACGTTCTGCACCCACGGGCTGTCGACGTTGGCCCACAGCAGCTGCCCGGCGCGCATGTCGGCCTTGTCCACGGCCGCGGCGCTGTGCGCGCTGGCCAGCTCGGCCGTCGCCTGCGGCGCGCCGAAGCAGTCCGAGCTGAGGCAGATGCCCGTGCTGGAGTCGAAGATTCCCACGGTGGCCGGATTGTCGAACAGCGGCGGCCGGAAGCCGGTCAGCTGCCGGTCACCGGCATCCAGGACCTGGCCCGGATTGAGCAGGTAGATCCGGTCCATCGGCAGCGGGTGCTCGCAGGACATGATCCCGGCGCCGAGGAAGGTGGTGACCACGCGGGCCCGCGGGGCTGCGTCCAGCAGCGGGAACAGTCCGCCGGTGTGGTCGCGGTCGGGGTGGGTCAGCCAGATCCAGCGGACGTCAGCCGGGTCGGTCACCTCGGCCAGCGCCGCGAGGAAGTCCCGGTCGGGCAGGCCGAGGCCGGTGTCCACCACGACCGGCTCGCTGGCGTGGATGACGAAGGCGTTGACCGGCAGGAAGCCCAGTCCGGGCACCTCCAGGTAGTCGCTGAGGACGCTGACGTCCGGGTGCGCGCGATAGGTATGCATATATCCCCCCGATGATTGCCATGACCTGGCTTTCCTGGCTAGCCAGCCGGGGCGAACGGCGCTTGTGGAGCAGGTGGAGTCCCGGTGAAGGGCAGTCGGATGCTCCGCGCCAGTCACCGGACTCAGGCGGCGGTGTGCCGCGGGCCTGGCGTTTCCGCCGGCGGCAGCAGGAGGCGCCGGGCGGAGCGGCCCCGGCGGCGAGTACGGCAGCCGGGGGCGGGTAGGCGATCAGCAAGGCACCGGGCGCCGCCCGCCGGGCTAGTGACGGTGGCTGGCACCGGGAAGCCGGCGACGGCGAGGCAGCCGGCAACGGGCCCGCGCCAGGCCAGCTGCCGCGCCAGGGAGGGGAAGACGTGGTGAACTTGTCGGCCGACCTGATCCGGGACCTGGCCGTGCGGCGGCCGGGCACGCCGGTGCTCAGCCTGTACGCGCGCACCGACCCGCGCGATCCGGCCAACACCGCGGCCGTGCCGGGCTGGCTGGTGGAGGTGCGCAACGGGCTGCGCGAGGTCAGCCGGCAGGCCGAGCAGGAGCCACGGGACCGGCGGCTGGCGCTGCGGCAGCTGCGCGACCAGGCGGAGCAGGACATCCTCGACCTGGACCCGGCCGGGCGCGGCCGCGGGCAGGCCTGGTTCCTGACCCCCGACCGCGCCCTGGACCTGCGGCTTTCCCTGCAGCTTCCGCCCGCCAGCACGCTGGTCCGCTGGGATGACCTCCCGTATGTGTCGCCGCTGGTCGACGTGGCGGACCGGGGGCGGCCGGCGGGCCTGGTGCTGGTCAGCACGGAGGCGGTCCGGCTGCTGCACTGGCAGGACGGCATGGTCACCGAGCCGCAGCGGTCGCTGTACGAGATCGAGCCCGGCGAGTGGCGCGACTACGACGCCTACGTGGGCCATCCGGGCCGGGCGCCGGCCCGGATGCACGTAGCCGAGTTCGACCAGCGGCTGGAGGAATGGCGGCAGCGCTTCCTGCGCACCGCCGCCCGGTCGGTGGCCGCCGACCTGGAGCAGCGCGGCTGGGACCAGATGGTGCTGGCCGGCGAGCCGCCGGTGGCCGCGGCGTTCCGCGACCAGCTGCCGGACCCGCTGGCCCGCAAGGTCATCGCGGTCGTCGAGGCCAACCTGCTCCGGGAGGAGACCACCGTGGTCGCCGACCGGCTGGGCGCTGCGCTGGACCGGGCCCGGATCGGGGCGGGCAAGGCGCTGCTGGAGCAGGCCATCGATCATGCCCTGGCCGGCGGCGCGGCCGCCATCGGCTGGCCCGAGGTCATGGACAGCCTGGTGCAGCAGCGGGTCCGGCACCTGCTCCTGGACCCGGCGGCCGACCCCGACCCCGCGCAGCTCGACCCGAACACCCAGGCGGCGCTGGGCTGGCCGGCCCGCCCGATGCTCGCCGAGCGCGCCGTCGAGCAGGCCGTGGCCTCGGGCGCGGAGGTCACCACGCTGCCGGCCGACACCCCGGAACTCGCGCACGCCGGCGGCGCCGCGGCGCTGCTGCGCTACTAGGCCAGCCCGCGGCCGGTGCCGGCCGCGCCGGGGATCAGGGTGCGTGCAGCCGCCGGGCGCGCCGCGCGGCGATGCTGCCCAGCCAGGCGGCCAGCCCGCTCGCCAGCACCGCGAGCAGGATGACGTGGCTGGCCCGGCCGGAGGTGACGGCCTGGTACCACAAGATGATCATCGGGCCCACCGCCAGCAGCGGCCCGGTCAGGAACCAGAACACGATCATGATCCCGGCGGTATGGCCGGCCGGGGTGTCGAATCCGCCGAACATCCCGCCGTCGACCTGGCCGCGGAACGAGTTGACCAGCGCTCCCCCGGTCAGCACCGGGATGGTCGCCGCCACCAGGAGGATCAGCGCGCCGCGGCCGGCCAGCGCCGTGATGATCGCCGCCGGGATCCCGGCGAGCACCGCCAGGGCCAGGGACGGCGTGACGGCATGCCACCAGGCCAGGTCCTGATAGCGGAACGGCAGCGAGCCGGATCGCCGCGGGTCGTCGCTGTCGAGGCGGGCCCCCTCGCACAGGCCGGCCGCCGCCAGGTAGCCGCAGCTGAGCCCGGCGGCCAGGGCCGGCAGCGCCGCATGCGGCGACCGCACGCCGAGCGCGCACAGGCCGACGGCGGCCAGCGCCAGCAGCGCCGACCACGCGGTCCGCGCCGGGATCCGGGCCAGCGCGAGCAGGTCACGCGCCGGCAGCACCAGCCGGCGGTGCCGCGGCAGCCGCACGCGGAGCCGGGGCCGCCGGTAGGCACCGGTCACGCCCCGGTAGGCCGTCGTGATGCGGCGGGTGTCGAAATTCAGCGCGGCCGCGGACATCCGGCCGATCGTGTGCGCCCGCAGCCGCAAGGTCGCCGCCGGGACGCCGGCCGCGGCACGATCGGCGGCACCGGCCAGGCCGGCGGCCGCCGCGGCGAGCACCGCCGTGGCAGCCGGCCACAGCGGGGCACTGCCGCCGCTGAAGGCGACCGGCGCCTGGGCGGCCCAGCCCCACGGGCCTGACCACAGCAGCACCGCGGCGACCGCGTCCGGCAGCCGCAGCACGGCGCTGAGCACGGCAATGACGGCCAGGCCGGCGGCCGCTGCCCCGGCCGCCCGCGCCGCCGCCTGCCGCCCCCGCGCCGTCAGCTTGGCCTGGCTCCAGGCCGCGGCCCCGGTGCCGAGTGCCGCGAGCAGGGCGGTACTCAGCATCGACGCGCCGGTGAGCGCCAGCGAGTGCCGCAGGCCGCCGCTGCCCAGGCCGGCCGCCAGCAGCAGGACCGCTGGCACCAGGCCCGCCGCTGCCCCGGCCAGCGCGCTGGTGACGACGGCGGCCCGGTACCGGGGCCGCACCAGCTTGCCCCGGTCGACGGGCGTGTCGAGCAGCCAGTCCGCCGTCGGCCCGGTCACGCTGACCGGGCCGCGCCAGCGCGCATCCCACAGCAGCGCCGCCAGCACGCCGAGCGCCAGCGCGCACAATCCGGCCGGCGCCGCCCGCCCCAGCATGGCCGTGGCGGCCCCCGGCGGCGGCGGGTGGCGCAGCGCTCGCGCCATCGCGGTGATCAGCCATCCGCCGTAGCTGATGATCACCAGCCCGGCCAGGTACAGCCAGTAGGCGATGCTGGCCGCCTGCCGGCGGGCCGGCCGCCTGCGCAGCTCCCGCAGCAGCCCGAGCGTCTGCCTGGTGGTGCCCGCCATGCTGGCCGGCGCGGGGGCAGCGCGCACCGGGCTACCGGAGGCCACTGAGGGCCTGCGCGGGCGTGCCGCGTCCGGTCACGGCGCCATCCAGCAGCACGATCGCCTGGTCGGCGACCGCCTCGGCGAGCTCGACGTGATGGGTCGCCAGCAGGATCGCGGTGCCCCGGGCCTTCTCGCGGCTCAGCAGCCCGCCGAGCCAGCGCCGGGCATCGGGGTCGAGCCGCTGCTCCGGCTCGTCCAGGATCAGCAGCCGCCGCGGCCGGACCAGGACGGCGGCCAGCTGCAGGGCCTGCCGCTGGCCGCTGGACAGCGATCCCGGCAGCAGCTCGTCATGCTCCGACAGCCGGCACTCGGCCAGCGCGTCATCCACCAGGCCGGGCGCCGCCGCGCCGCCGCCGTGCGCGACCGCGACCAGCATCAGGTGCTCCCGCACGGTCAGGTCCGGGTAAGTGCTGGCGGGTTCCCCGGCCACCGCGATCTGGGTCCGCGCCACGAGCTCGTCCTCGCGCAGCGGGCGGCCGCCGTAGCGCACCTGGCCCGTGGTCGGCGAGTCCCGGCCGGCTGCGATGCGCAGCAGCGTCGACTTGCCCGACCCGTTGACCCCCAGCAGCGCGACGCACTGGCCGGCCGCGACGGCAAGGTCGACCGGCCGCAGCGCCTGCAGCGGCCCGTAGCTGCGGCTCACCCCGGTCAGCGCCAGCAGCGGCTGCTCGCCGGCGGCCACTGCTAGGCCCCGTCCGGGGCTGCGGGGGACAGCAGGGTGGCGACCGCTGAGTCGTCGGCCGCGGCCAGGCCGGCGGCCCGGGCCAGCAGGTAGAGCTGGTGGGCCGCCCCGGCCACCGGCAGCGCGATCCCCGCGCTGGTCCCGGCGTCGAGCACGATGCCCATGTCCTTGACGAAGATGTCCGCCCGCGAGTTCACCCCGGACGGCTGGCCCGCCAGTGCCTGCGCGATCCGCGGGCCCCGGTCGGCGAGCATGAACGAGCTGGCCGCGCCCGCGCCCAGCGTCTGCAGCGCGGCGGCCGGATCCAGCCCGAGGGCGCGCGCCAGCGCCAGCGCCTCCGCCGCCGCGGCGATGTGCACCCCGCACAGCAGCTGGTTGACCGTCTTCATGGCCTGGCCGTCGCCCGGCTGCTGCCCCACCCGCGCGGCGGTGCCGGCCAGCAGGTCAATGACCGGCCGGGCAGCGGCGACGGCCCGGTCGCTGCCGCCGATCATCACCAGCAGGTCGCCGCGCCGCGCCCGGGCCGGCCCGCCGCTCATCGGCATGTCGAGCAGCTCGGCCCGGTACTCGCTGAGCTGCCGGGCCAGGCCGCGCGCCCCGGCCGTCCCCACGGTGCTGGTCAGCACCACGACGGCGCCAGGCCGCAGGCCGGAGGCGGCTCCGCCGGGGCCGAACAGCGCGTCCTGCGCCTGGGCCAGGGTGCGTACCACGATCAGCACGACGTCGCTGCGCCGGGCGGCATCGGCGGCGGTGGCCGCGATCCCCGCCCCCGCGGCCGCGGCGGCCGACATGCGGTCGGCCGCGACGTCGAAGACGGCCACCGGCAGTTGCTCGGCCAGCCGCTGCGCGATCGGCAGGCCCATCGCGCCGAGGCCGACCACCGCCACCTGCTCCATGCTTAATCCCTTCCTCGGAGCCTGGCGACGACCTGCGCCAGCGCCTGATCGTCGCCGACGTTGCCGGCGAACACCACCAGCGGGGACTGGCCGTCGGCGGTGCTGTCCGGATCCCAGAGCGAGACGATGCCCGGCAGCATCGTCCCGCGCGCCCAGGCCCGCCGCAGGCCCAGGCCCCTGGTCGCGATGTCGCTGGAGGTGATCCCGCCCTTGGCCACGATCCAGGCTGGCCGCAGCCGGGCGGTGACCGCGCGCACCACCTCGACCAGCGCGGCCGAGACGGTGGCGGCGATCGCCAGGTTGCCGTCGGCCCCGGTGGCCGTGACCAGCTCGCGGCTGGTGCACAGCGCGACGTCGGAGACGGCCAGCGCGGCGGTGACCTCGGCGGCGGCCGCAGCGACCGTCTCGGCCCGGGTCTGCGGGCGCAGGACCGCCGGGACGTCCAGCTCGGCGCGGGCCACGCCCGGCATCGCCAGCAGGCGCTCCAGCTGGCGGGTGGTGCGCGGCACGTGCGATCCGGCGACCACCAGCCCGTGCCGGCCCGCCGCTCCCCCGGCCAGGCCGAGCGCGGCCAGCTCCTGCTGGCTCAGCGGCGGCGCGGCGCCCAGCCCGGCGCGGGCCCGGACGAACGAGGGGCCGACGCGGTAGAGCAATTCCGCGCCCGCGGCCTCGGCCTGCAGAATGCCCAGGACCAGGACGCGCAGGTCGTCGTCGGTGACGGCGTCGACCACCGCCGGCCGGCCCCCGGACAGCCCGCCGGCGATCGCCGCCACGCGGTCCGGGCCGCCGGACCGGATATCGGCGAGGGTGACCCGGGCGACCTGATCGCGGCACCACCGGCCGGCGGTCTTCTCGGCCACGTAGTCGCGCAGGTCGGACGAGGCGTAGCCGAAGGCCGGGTCGCGGGCGAACTCGCTGTCCCCGACCGGGATGAAGCCCGCGGGACCCTGCATCCAGTGCACCGAGTCCACGGTGAGCCGGCCGGCGTCCAGGTAGGCGGGGACGATCAGCACGCCATCCGTGCCGCGGCCGGCCTGCTGGCGCAGCGCCCCGGCGATGACGTCGGTCTCCTGCGGGTAGTGCCCGCGCAGCGTCGAGTCGCTGCGCGAGGCCACGACGAAGCCCGCGCCCTCGGCCCGCGCGGCCGCCGCGAGAGCCGTGATGACCTCGCGGCTGAGGCTCGCCATCGCGGCGGGACCCAGGCTGCGGCTGTTGGTCAGGATGAAGAACGACGTCGCCGGCTGCCGGAATGCCCAGCGCAGGTCGTCCTCGGCCCAGCTGGTCAGGACCGGGACTCCGGCCACGGTCTGGGTGCCCGTCGGGTCGTCGTCGAGCACGACCAGCCGGCGGCCCGACTGGCCGACGGCCCGGGCGACCTCCGCCACGCCGGCCTGGCGGGGCGGCGGCGCGCCCGCCAGCAGCTGCTCCCGGCTCACCGGTCCGCCCGCCGCAGCAGCGCGCCCGGGCGGCCGGTCATGAGGCAGGGCCTGGTCCGTCACGTGGACATTGTCGTCTATATGTCCGCCAGCCGGCCCGGCCACCGGTGCAATCCCGGCACCGGCGGCCGGCGCGCTGACCCTGAGAATTCACGCCGCCGGTGAGCTACCCGGTGCGGCGGCCCGGGAAAGTGCTCCTGGCCTGGATGATAAGGATTGCCGGAGCGGGCGCCGGGCAGGATCACCACCTCGGTGAACAGCCGCCCGGCGCCGGGCTGCGGCTCCTCGCGGAGCGCCGGCATTCCGGACGCAGAACGTCCTTGATGGGGTTTACGGTGCTGAGATGACTAACGCTGACTACCCGTGGGAACCGCCCATGGCCGGCACCGAGGCCGCGCACCTGACCGGGGCGCTGGACCGGCTGCGCACCACCTTCCGCTGGAAGGCCGACGACCTGGACGCCGCCGGGCTGCAGGCTCGCGTTGGTGCCTCCTCGCTGACCCTCGGCGGCCTGCTCAAGCACCTCGCCCTCATTGAGGACTACATGTCCGCCACCAAGCTGGCCGGGGAGCCCCTGGGCGCGCCCTGGGCGGCCCTCGGCTGGGACGGCAGCGACGATGAGTGGGAGTTCACCACCGCCGCCGGCGATACGCCAGAGCAGCTCTACGCGCTGTGGGACGATGCCGTCGAGCGCTCCCGCGGCAGGCTCAGCGCGGCCCTGGCTGATGGCGGGCTCGACCAGCTTGTCCATGCCTCCGGCCCCGACGGCGTCCATGCCAGCCTCCGCCGCCTCGTGTGCGACCTGATCGAGGAATATGGCCGGCATACCGGGCACGCCGACCTGCTCAGGGAAGCGGTGGACGGGCGAGCGGGCGAGGACCCGCCGGCGGGCTGGCGGCCCCGGGCCGGCCACTATCGCGTGGATGGTGGCGAGGCCTGAGACTTCAGCGGGCCGGGGCTGGCGCAGGCCGCCTGGGGTGCAGAGCGCGCCTGCGGGATCTCAGCTCGCCGGCGCAGCTGAGCTGCTCCCGGCCGGCGGCCGGGCCGGGCCGAGATGGGTGCGCTGGCCCTCGTGGTCCAGGATGCACAAGACCTCCGCGGCGTCGCCCCGGGCGCCGAACGAGTGCGGCACCATCGTCGAGAACTCGGCCGCCTCGCCCGCCCGGACCACGATCGTGCGCTCCCCCAGCCGCAGCACCACCGCGCCGGACAGCACAGTGAACCAGTCCCGGCCGGGGTGCACCCGCAGCTCGCCGGGCAGCTTGCGGGTGATGCGGAGCTTGGCGACCGTCACGCCGCCCGGCGCGCCGGGCCGCGACAGCAGCCAGGTGGTGATGCCGCGCCCGTCGTCCCGGTGCGGGCGGATCACCACGTCGGCGTCGCCGCCGGACTCCACCAGCTGATCCAGCGTGATGCCCAGCGCCCGGGCGATCGGCGCCAGCTGGTCCAGGGCGATGCGGCGGTGGCCGGTCTCGATCCGGCTCAGCGTGGACGGGCTCAGGTAGCTGCGGGCCGCCAGCTCATCCAGTGACCACCCGCGTGCCACCCGCAGGCCCCGGATCCGCTGCCGGACCAGGGCATCCAGCTCACCGTCTTGCGTCATACGCAAGATTGTATGCCAGCAGGGCAAGGCTCGGTTACAGTCGGTACATGGCACACCCTGACATGGCCGAGCTGCTCGACCTCGACGCCGAAGTCCTGCACGAGTACCACCGCGAGGTGCTGACCTGGGTCGCCGCGCAGGCCAGCGGCCGGGCGCGGATCGTCGACCTGGGCGCCGGCACGGGCACCGCCACTCTCGCGCTGGCCCGGCAACTGCCGGACGCCGAGCTGGTCGCCGTGGACGTCGATCCGGCGATGCTCGAGCACATCGAGCGCAAGGCCCGCGAGCGCGGCGTCGCCGGCCGGGTCCGCACCGTCCAGGCCGACCTGGACCAGCCCTGGCCGGCCATCGGCCCGGCCGACCTGATCTGGGCGGCCAACTCGCTGCACCACGTGGCTGATCCCGGCCAGGCCCTCAGCCGGGCCTTCGCGACGCTGCGGCCCGGCGGCGTGCTGGCCGTCAGCGAGATGGGCGCGTTTCCGCGGTTCCTCCCCGACGAGGCGGGCGCGGCCCTGGAGGAACGCTGTCATGCGGCGCTCGACGAGGCTCGCGGCGAGGCCGGGATGCACATGCACGAAGACTGGGCGGGCCGGCTGGCGAAGGCCGGCTTCACGGCCGGGGAGAAGCGGGACTTCGATATCGTCGTGCCGCCCCCGCTGCCGGCGGCCGGGGGCCGCTACGCACAGGCATCCCTGCAGCGATGGCTGCACGGACTGGACGGCCGGCTGCCCGCCGCTGACCTCGCGGAGCTGGAAGCCGTTGCTGCGGCCGTGCGCAGCCGCGACGACCTCACCGTGCGGGCCAGCCGGACCGTGTGGCTGGCCCGGCGCCCCGCGGCCGCGCGCTGACGTGGTAGCGGCGTGACGGGCTAGCCGGGCCGCTACCGCACGCGGCTCCGGCCGCTGGCCCGGCTCAGGTCGCTAGCGCCCTTCCCACTCGTGGTCGAGGATGGCGTAGACGAGCTCGTCGGCCCACTCGCCCTTCATCAGCACGCTGTGCTCGAAGTGCGCCTCCCGGCGCATACCCAGCCGCTCCATCAGCCGCGCCGAGGCCAGGTTGCGGGCATCACAGCACCCGGTGACCCGGTGCCAGCCCAGGCCATCGAACGCCAGCGTGAGCATCGCCGCAGCGGCCTCCGAGGCCAGGCCCCGGCCCCCGTAGTCAGGGTTGAAGATGAACCCCGTCTCGCCCTGCCGGTGCTCGCGGCTCAGCAGCTTCAGCCCGGTCTCCCCGATCACCCGGCCGGCCTCCCGCCATACCACCGCGAACGTCAGCCAGTCGCCCTCAACGGCCAGCCGGGTCTCCCGGCGCTGCTGCTCGAGCGCGGCCCGGGCCTGCGCCTGATCGCGCGGCTCCCAGTGCAGATAGCGGCAGACATCCGGGCGCGACTGGTAGGCATACAGATCATCGAAGTCATCCGGCCCGAACGACCGGAGCGTCAGCCGGGCCGTCTCGATCTGCTCGGAGGGCACCACCCGGGCGATGCTAGCCGACCGGCCAAGCTCCCATCCACGTCATATCCGGCGGCCCAGTGTCCGCTACCTGCCGGCCTGCCGCTGCTGGCCTGCCGCGGAACGGCACCCGCGACCGGCCCTGCAGATCGCTGACTGCGGCCCCGGCGGGCCAGGTCAGTGGCTCCGGGACCGGGAGCCGGCCGCCCGCGGGCAGCGCGGGCGGCCGGACGGTGAGTGGTCAGGGCAGGAGCACGTAGCGACCGCGCACCCCGCCCTTGGCCACGGCCCGGTGGGCATCGGCGGCCCGGTCCAGCGGTATGGCTGCATGCACCCGGGCCGGCAGCTCGCCCGACGCCGTGCGGGCCAGCAGGCCGGCCAGCCGCGGGCCGTCGGGGTGCGTGATCACGACGCTGACGGTGATCCCGCGCTCTGCGGCTGGCCCGGCGCCCGGCTGGACGCCGACGAAGACCCCGCCGTCGCGGACCAGCGCCAGGCCTCGCTCCTGCAGCACCGCACCGTCGGCGACCGCGTCCCAGCCGGGCTCGGCGTGCGCGGTGAACCCGGCGCCGCGGCTGCGGACGAAGTCCTCGTCCTCGGCCCTGGCCAGGCCCGTCACCTGCCAGCCGCGGTCGTGCGCGACCGAGGTGACGTACCCGCCGACCGCCCCGGCCGCGCCGGTCACCAGCAGCCGGCCGCCGGCGGCAGGGGCATCGCCCAGCAGGTCGACGATCTGGGCGGCGGCCAGCGCGTTCAGCGGCACCGTCGACGCCGCGACCAGGTCCACCCCGCCGGGAACCACGGCGACGTCGGCCGCCGGCACGACGAGCTGCTCGGCGTAGGTGCCGAAGTCGCGGTCGAAGCCGGGCACCAGGCCGGCGACCCGGGTGCCGGCGGCCAGGCCGGCGCCCGGGCCGGCGGCGATGACGGTGCCGGCGAAGTCCCAGCCCAGGCCGGTGTGCTCGGGCTGGCTGATCAGCCCCCGGCCGTGGAAGAAGCCGCTCGCGACCGCGAGATCGACGGGGTTGACCGCCGCGGCGCCAACCTCAACCCGGACCTCGCCGGGCCCTGGCTCGGTGACGGGAACGTCGATGATCTCGATCGAGTCCGGTCCGCCCGGCGTGCGGACGACGGCGGCCCGGAACGTGCTGGCGCTCATGGAGTCGCTCCTCATGACTTGTATCTGACGGTTGTCTTACTCCACGATGGTGGAGTAACTCTCCAGCGGGAAGTACGCACTTCGGAGTGCGTATGTCACCGTCCGGTAAGAGCCGGAACGGAAGCGGCAGGAAGGAGCGGCCGATGCCCACGCTGACGGCGGCCGACAAGCGGGCCCGGGCAAAAGCCGACTATGACGCGTTCCTGGCGAACTGTCCCAGCCGCCAGCTGCTGGACCGCGTTTCCGACAAATGGGTCGCCCTGATCCTGGCCGCGCTCGGCAGCGGCGGCCCGCAGCAGTCCGGGGACGACTGCGGCGGCGCGGCGGCGATGCGCTACTCCGAGCTGTCCCGCCGGCTAGCCGGGGTCAGCCAGAAGATGCTCACCCAGACGCTGCGCTCGCTGGAGCGCGACGGCCTGCTGACGCGCACGGTGACGCCGACCGTCCCGGTCACGGTCACCTACGAGCTGACCGACCTCGGGCTCTCGCTCCAGCAGATGATGCGCGGCATCAAGATGTGGGCCGAGGCGCACATGGACGAGGTGCTCGCCAGCCGCGAGGCCTACGACTCCCGCGCCGGCTGACCGGCGGCGGCCGGCACGGCCGGGCTACCCGGGCTGATTCGGGTGCCGGCAGCTGGCCGGGGTAGTCCGCCTTTCCCGCAGTCTGGCACGCTGCCCGGCATCTCGCCGGCGCATCATCGCCCCCGGACCCGGCGGCGACGGGGTCCGGGCGGCCCGGGGCCGTGCGCTGAGCGACTGCCTGACCTGCAGATATGATGAGGCCTTGACTGTCCGTTACGGCTGGCGCCGCGCATGCGCGTGACCCGGTGGCTTGCCCCGCTGGCAGCACCGGCCAGCGCGCTGCAGCTGGTGCCCGTGGTCGTGCTGGCCGGCCTGCTCGTGCTGGGCGTTTTCCAGATTCCCGACATCAAGCCCGCGCTGACCGGCATGCCCGCGCTGGCCGCCGCGTTCAGCCGGCACCCCTGGTATCCGCTGGCCGTGGGCGGGTTCACGCTGATCGTCAGCTACGTGCTCACCGCGGAGGACAGCCAGGCCCTGGACACCGCTGAGGCTACGGCGACGGCTGTCGCCATCACCGTCGTCTCGGCGCTGGGCGCGCTCGGCGTGGTCATCCGGGAACGCCAGGGCCTGGCGCTCACCCAGACCCGCATGGTTGCCGAGGCGGTGCAGAGCGTGCTGGCCCGGCCGATCCCGGACCGGATCGGCCCGGTCCGGGCGGCGGTGCACTACACCGCCGCGCACGCCTACGCCAAGATCGGCGGCGACCTGTATGAGGTGGTGCAGACCCGGTACGGGGTCCGCGCCGTAGTCGGTGACGTCCAGGGCAAGGGCCTGGACGCGATCGGCACCGCGGCCGCCCTGCTCGGCGCGTTCCGCGAGGCTGCCCACGAGGAGCCCGGCCTGCCGGAGCTGGCCAGGCGGCTCGCCGAGCCGCTGGAGCGCGCGCCCGGCGGCGACGGCGAGCGGTTCGTGACGGCCGTGCTGATGGGCATCAGCCCGGACGGCAGCGCCCAGCTCGCCAACTGCGGTCATCCCAGCCCGCTGCTGCTGCGCGGCAGCGAGCCGCCGCGCGCCCTGGACCCGGCCAGCCGGGTGCCGCCGCTGGGCATCCTGCCCCCGGACCAGGTCCGCCCGCCGGTCCTGCCGGTGACGCTGCAGCCCGGCGACCGCGTCCTGCTCTACACCGACGGCGTGATCGAGGCACGGGACCCGGCCGGCGCCTTCTACCCGCTGACCGAGCGGCTGCCGCGCACGCTGCGCGATGACCCCGGCGAGGCACTGGAGCGACTCAGCGACGACGTCCTGCGGCACGTCGGCAGCCGGCTCGACGACGACGCCGCGATGGTGCTGCTGGAGTACGCGCCGCTGCCCGGCGGCCCGGGCGAGCTGGCCACCGCCCGGCCGGGCGCCCCGGCCACGGCCGGGGCGGACCGGGCGGGCGGCTGACCGTGCCAGGCACTGCTCCCGGCGGGCGGCACCGCGCCGGGCACTTTTCCGGCAGGCGGCTGACCCGCCGGTTACTTCTGCCGCTGGCCGTCAGCCGCGGGACCGGCCAGGAACGCCTCGACGTCGGCGGCGAACTCGGCGTGATGCTGGAACAGGAACCCGTGCGCCGCGTCCGGGTAGATCTTCAGCCGGGCATCCGGGATCAGGCCCGCGAGCAGGCAGGAGTAGTGCGGCTCGATCATCGGGTCGCTGTCGCCGCTGGCCACCAGCACCGGCAGCGTCAGGGCGCTCAGCCGCTGCAGCAGCGCGTGATCCGGGATCCCCCACGCGCACACCGCGTCGTACTGCGCCTGCCGGGTCTGCCACGACGTCGCGTGATCGCGGTCCCGGGTGCGGGCGTTCATCCGCCCCGCGGCCTCCTGCCCGGCCTTCCGGCTGGCAGGCGAGGACGTGAAGAACACGCTCAGGTACTGCTCGGGCCGGGTCCGCGGCGCGCCGATCGCCCCGATCACCTCCGGCGCCCAGCCGTGCATCCCCGCCGCGCCCTGGGGCGCCGAGGACGCGAGCACCAGCCGCCGGACCAGCGCGGGCCGGATCAGCGCGATCTCCTGGGCGACGAAGCTGCCGACGGAGAATCCCAGGAGATCGACCTGCCGTGCCTTCAGCGTGTCCAGGAAGGCGATGGCATCGCGGGCCATCTGCGCCACGGTGTGCGGCGTCCGCCCGCCCGACCCGCCGACGCCGGCGTTGTCGAAGGTCACCACCCGCCGGGCCGCGGCCAGGTCATCGATCAGCGCCGGATCCCAGTTGTCCAGGTTCCCCCGGAAATGCTGCAGGAGGACAAGCGGCACCTCGCCCTCGCCGGTCTCCCGGTAGGCGTAGTCAATGCCGTTCTCGGCCCTGACCAGCTTGTTCGGGGATGCTGAGTATGTCTGCGCCACGGCTCTCCCCCGTCCCTCGCAACTCCGTCAGGCTGGTTCGTACCCGGCCGCGGCACCGGGCGAGCGCGGCCGGCCGGTGGATCCCGGCGGCGGCGGGCCGTAGTCTGCGGTGGGGCCGAGAATCACGCTGAGACCGGACAAACCGAGGAGTTCCCGTGTCCGCTGCGCGGATCCAGGTACACCGCGGCGCGGCAGGCGGCCTGGCTGACCTGGCCGCAGCCCCCGGCGAGCAGGCCCGGACCCTGGCCGCCGGGCAGGCCTCGGGCGGCGAGGCGGCCCGGCGCGCCTGGTGGCGGCGGCTGTGCCTGCCCTCGCTGGCCCTGGCCGCGATCACCGCGCTGATCGTGTGGGTCGCCGTCGACACGCTGCTCCGGCAGGGCCGCCTCGCCGGCGTGCTGTCGGCGGGGCGGGCCGAGCTGGCCGCCCCGCTGCTGATCGGCCTGGTGGTCGCGACCGGGATCTGCGAGCGGATCTGGCCCGCTGAGCGCCGGCCGCTGCTGGCCCGCGGCCACGTCCAGGACGTGGCCTTCCTGGCCCTGCACGCCATCGTCGTGATCCCGCTGATGACCCTGCTGAGCGTCGGCGCGGCGACGCTGCTCGAGCAGCACGTGCCGTGGCTGGAGCTGCGCGCGACGCAGGACTGGCCGGCCTGGCTGCTGTTCCCGCTGACGATCGTGGCCATGGACGCGGCCAACTGGCTGGCCCACTATGCCGATCACCGGCTCGGCGCCCTGTGGCGCTTCCACGCCCTGCACCACAGCCAGGAGGAGCTGAGCGTCTTCACCTCCTTCCGCGCCCACCCGCTCATGCACACCACCGGCTTCCTGCTGGCCACGATCCCGGTCGTGGTGCTGATGCCGGGACGGCCGATCGCCCCGGTGCTGATCACCATCTACATCTGCATCGGCACCCTGCAGCACGCCAACCTGCGGTGGACCTTCGGCCCGGCCGGCAAGGTGATCGTGAGCCCGGCCTACCACCGGTTCCATCACGCGCCCGACGTCCAGGGCGACAACCTCGGCGTCGTGCTCACCGTCTGGGACGTGCTGGCCGGCCGCGCCCGGTTCCCGGACCGGGCCGGCTACGCCGGGCGCACCGGCCTGGCCGGCCGGCCGGTCCCCGTCGAGCAGGACACCGCGGCCCGGCCGGTGCCGCTGCTGCTCGCCGAGCAGCTCATCGAGCCGTTCCAGGCCCGCGGCTGAGCCGGCCGGCTCCGCACGGGCCTGGCGGCCCGGATGCCACGCTGCTGGCCGGCCTGCAGCGCCCGGCCACCCCGAGCACCCGCCTGCCGCGGGCCCTACCCGTCCTCGCGGATCAGGTCGGCGGCCCGCTCGGCGGTGATCATCACGGTGACCACCGGGTTGACCGACGGGATGGTCGGGAAGACCGACGCGTCGGCCACCCGCAGCCCGGCGACGCCGCGCACCCGCAGCGCCGGGTCCAGCACCGCCAGCGGGTCGCCGGCCGCGCCCATCCGGCAGGTGCCGCTGACGTGGTACACCGTCTGGTGGGTTGCGCGGGCCAGGGCCGAGATGTCGGTGTCGGTGACCGCCTGCGGGCCCGGGAACACCTCGCGCACCAACTGCGAGGCCATCGGCTCGGACTCGCCGATCCGCCGGGCGGCGCGCACCGCGGCGACCAGCACCGTCTCGTCCGCGCCGGCCGGGTCGGTGAAGTACCGGTAGTCGATCGACGGCCGCTCGTCCGGGTCGGCGCTGGTGATCCAGACCCGGCCGCGGCTGCGCGGCTTGGCCACGTTCGGCGCGATCGCCATGTAGTGCGGCGGCATCGCCACCCCGTGCGCGACGACGTGGTCCACCCACGCCTCGACGGGAAAGTGCATCGTGATGTCCGGGTGTGCCGCGTCCGGGCTCAGCCGCAGCAGCGCCCCGGCGTCCCAGCCGGTCGCGCGCACCGGCGACGGCGGCCGGGCGACCTCCCACACCACGATGCCCTCAGCGTGGTCGACCAGGTTCTCGCCGACCCCCGGCAGGTCAGCGCGCACCGGCACGCCCGCGGCGGCCAGCACGGCGGCCGGCCCGATCCCGGACAGCTGCAGCAGCCGCGGCGAGTCGATGGCCCCCGCGCACACCACGACCTCCCGGCGGGCGCGGACCTCAGCTGTCGCGCCGCGGGCGTCGCGGACCAGCACGCCGGCGGCCCGGTTATCGCCGTCAAGCAGCACCCGCAGCGCCCGGGTCTGCAGCAGGACCTGCAGGTTAGCCCGGCTGCGCCGGGCCGGGTGCAGGTAGCAGATAGAGGAGGAGGACCGGGTGTTGGTCTGCGGGTCGTAGCCGATCTCGAAGAACCCGGTGCCCTCGATCACGTCCTCGTCGTTCCAGGATGACCGCACCGGCAGCCCCAGCGCCGCGCTCGCCGACCGGATCACGTCGGCCACGAACGGGTTCTGGTCCTGCTCCGGCACCGGCGTGATCGGCGCCTGCAGCCGGCCGAAGTACGGGTGCACCGTGGCGGCCTCCCAGCCGGCGGCCCCGAGCCCGGCCCACTCCCGCAGGTCCGCCACCCGCGGCCGCCAGGAGATCATGGTGTTGGCAGTGGAGCAGCCGCCGAGAATGCGCAACCGGGCCTGGCGGATGCCGGAGTTGCCGCGCTCCTGGCGCACCGACCGGTAATCCAGGTCGTACTCGCCCTCCAGCATCTCCGCCCACCGGCGGATCGACCGGGCCCGCGGCTCGTGCTCGTCGCTCGGGCCCCACTCGATCAGCGCGACCGACACCGCCGGGTCCTGCGCGAGCCGGGCCGCCACGATGCAGCCGGCCGTGCCGCCCCCGACGACGAGATAGTCGAACTCGGCCATCCGTGCCGTGCCTTTCTTCCTGCGTTGAGCGGGGCCGCAGTGCCTGC
Organism: Streptosporangiaceae bacterium; assembly: GCA_035763085.1. GTDB lineage: Bacteria > Actinomycetota > Actinomycetes > Streptosporangiales > Streptosporangiaceae > DASUBV01. Next base: position 24,123 of record DASUBV010000291.1, read on the forward strand.
GGTGCGGCGCCGGGGGCTCAGGAGGGCGGATACCCGACCAGCAGGACCCCGTGGCAGTCCTCGTCGCCGCAGCGGTAGACGTGCGGGCCATCGCCGCTGTACCGGGCGTAGTCACCCGGGCCGAGCGTGATCGGCCCGGCGGCCGGGCCGACCGTGATCGATCCGGCGTGCACGAGCACCCGCTCGACGACGCCGCTGCCGTGCGGGCTGCCGAGGTGCTCGGCCCCGGCGGGCAGGTACAGGGCGAAGATCTCGACCAGCCCGCCGCGCTCGATCCGGTCCAGCAGCCGCAGGTCCAGCTGCCCGCCGGGGGCTGATCCGAGCACCCGCGCGCCCTGCTGAGCCCGGACCACCACGGTGGTCGTCTCCCGCCGGTCCTCCAGCAGGTCGCTGAACGGCACGCCGAGCGCGATGGCCAGCGACCACAGCGTCTCGATCGTCGGGTTGCCGCGGCCCTGCTCCAGGTTGGCCAGCGTGGCTTTGGCCAGGTCAGCGCGGGTGGCCAGGGTGGCCAGCGACAGGCGGCGCGCGGTGCGCAGCCGGTGCAGGTTCGCCGCCAGGACGTCGCCGACGTCCGCGAAGGCCCGGTCCGGGGATTCAGTCGCCATGCTGGCCCGCCATACCAATGCACTATACCAACGGTCTAATGAGGTGTTACGCTGCGCCCGGTCGGTGCGTGCTGGTTTCGTGCTGTTTGGGCGAGGTGACATGCAGGACATAGCTGTCGATCCGGCGGCCATCGCCGCGGACGCCATCACGCTGGCCGAGCTGCCTGGCGGCACCGGCCACGAGGCGGTGCGCATCGACTGGCTGCAGCGCCGCCTGGCGCAGGCGCCCGGCACCCGGCACGTCGACGCGGCCGGCAACCTGATCTGGGCCTTCGGCCCGCCCCCGTGCCGGCTGGCGCTGCTGGTGCACGTCGATGATGTCTTCACCGAGGCGACGGCCCGTGGCGTCACCGAGCGCGACGGGTGGCTGTGCGGGCCGGGGATCGGCGACAACGCGATCGCGGTGGCGACGACGGTGGCCGTGGCCGGGCGCGGCCTGGTCCCGCCGGACGGGACGCCGCCCGGGCTGGTGATCGTCTTCACCGTCGGCGAGGAGGGGCTCGGCGCGCTGCGCGGCGCCCGGCACGCCTGCCGCGAGCTGGCGCCCGCCGCCGTGCTCGCTCTCGAGGGGCACGGCATCGACCGGGTCTTCACCACCGCCGTCGGCTCGCTGCGCGCCCGGCTGACGGTGACCGGCCCGGGCGGCCACTCATGGTGGGACCGCGGCCGGCCCAGCGCCGTTCACGAGCTCGTCCGGCTGCTGCTCCCGGTGACCACCGCCGTCCCGGCCGGCCTGTCGGTGAACGTCGGCCTGGTCGATGGCGGCACCGGAGTCAACGCCATCGCCGGCCGGGCCAGCGCCACCGTCGAGTGGCGGTCAGCTGACCAGGCAGCGCTCAGCCGGCAGGACGCCGCGCTGGCTGACCTCACGGTCTCCCCCGGCCTGCAGCTGTCGGCCGAGCGGCTCGACAGCCGGCCCGCCGGCTCGCTGCCGCTGCGCCACCCGCTGGCCGCCGCGGTGCTGCGCGCCCGCCGGGCGGCCGGCCTGCCGGACACCACCGCGGACGGCTCGACCGACGCCAACGCGGCGCTCGCCGCCGGCATCCCGGCGCTGGCCCTGGGCTGCTGCGCGGGCGAGAACATGCACGCCCCCGATGAGCGGATCCGGGCCGATTCCATCGCGGCCGGCGCCGGGCAGCTGCGCGCCGTGCTGGCCGAGATCCTCGGCCTGACCCCGAGCCCAGCGGGGCTGAGCTGACCCAGCCCCCGACCCAGCCCACCGAATGCGGAGGAACCAGGAGTGCTGCGAACCGGCGAGGACTACATCGAGTCGCTCCGCGACGGCCGGGAGGTGTGGATCGACGGGGAGCGGGTCGGTGACGTGTCCGCGCACCCGGCATTCGCCCCGATCGTGAAGCTGCGCGCCCGGATCTACGACCTGGCGCGCGAGGACGGCACCCGTGACCTGCTCAGCTACGCCGACGACGAGTCGGGCGAGCAGTGCGCCACCACCTCGCGCCCGCCGCGCAGCCGCGCGGACTGGACGGCCAAGCGGGCCTCGGTCGACGCCATCCTCGACGACGCCGGCGGCGTGGTCACCCGGGTCGGCGACGAGACCGTCGGCGAGATGTGGTCGCTGTTCGACGGCCAGAGCGTGCTGAACGAGATCGACCCGCAGTTCTCGGCGAACATCGCCCGGCACGTCCGCCGCGCGCAGCTGCTCGACCCGTTCCACGTCTCGGCCAACACCGACCCCAAGGGCAACCGGTCGCTGCGGCCCCAGGACCAGGACCCCGACGTGCTGCTGCACGTGGTCGGCGAGACCGACAGCGGCATCGTGGTGCGCGGCGCCAAGTTCGAGACCGCGGCCGCCTACGCCAACCAGGCGTTCGTCAAGCCGACCATCGGCGAGTGGAACAACGAGGTGCTCAGCGACTACGCCGTCGGCTTCCTGGCCGACATGGGCGCGCCCGGCATCCGGCACATCTGCCGGTCCGCCTTCGGCGGCCAGCGTGCCCCCGATGACTACCCGCTGACCAGCCGGTATGACGAGATCGACACCATGATCGTCTTCGACGACGTGGAGATCCCCTGGGAGAACGTCTTCTTCTACCGGCACACCAAGGCGGCCGCGTTCATCCGGCAGACCCTGCACCGCTACAGCATCTTCCCCTACGTGCAGCGCTACGCCCGGTTCGCCAGCTTCCTGCTCGGCGTCGCCTACGCCAGCGCCCGGTCCACCGGGGTGACCATGCACCAGGCGGTGCGGGAGAAGATCGCGCAGATCGCCTGCTACCGGGAGGGGATCAACGCCCACCTCACGGCGGCCATCGAGCTGGCCGAGCCCAGCCCCGGCGGGCTGCTGATGCCCAGCCAGTCGATGATGTACGCCGGCCGGGTGTTCGCTGCCACCCAGCTGCCGGCGGTCATGCACACCGTCCGCGACCTGTGCGGCTGCCAGGTCAGCCTGGTGCCCAGCAAGGCGATGTTCGATGACCCGGATGCCGGCGAGTGGCTGCGCAAGTACTTCACCATCGGGGAGATCCCCGCCGAGGAGCGGCGCAAGCTCTTCGCCCTGGCCCGTGACCTGCTCAACTCCGACTACGCCGGGCACCGGCTGACCTTCCAGCTGTTCGCCCAGTCGCCGCCGTTCTCGCACCTGCTGGCCGTCTACAACAACTACGATTTCAGCGGCCCGCTGGACCTGGTGGCCAGGTACTCCGGCGTCGCGGACGCGGTGCGCAAGTGACCGGGGCGGGCGGGAAGGCCCCGGGCGAGCCGGAGGGCGCGGCGCCACGCGAGCCGGTTGTCGCGGGCGGGCACCTGCGGATCCGGCCGTTCAACACCGCCGACAGCTACCCCGAGCAGCGGCTGGACAACGACCTGTGCCAGGCCGTCGTCGCCGGCAGCACCGTGTACCTGCGCGGCCAGGTCCCGCAGGACCTGGACACCGGGGCCAGCGTGCACGCCGGCGATCCCGCCGCGCAGGCCGAGCAGGTGATGGCCAACGTCGAGACGCTGCTCGCCGAGGCGGGCGCCGCGACCGGGCACATCGTGAGCTGCACCGTCTACCTCACCGACATCCGGCACCGCGAGCCGGTGTACCGGGTGCTCGGGGCGCACCTGCGGGGCGTCTACCCGGTGTTCACCGGCCTGGTCGTGTCCGCGCTCGCCCGGCCCGAGTGGCTGGTCGAGGTCACCGTCGTGGCGGTGAAGCCGTGACCTTCTCGCTGGTAGGCCGCTGCGAGCGGACCGGCGCGGTCGGCGCCGTCATCGCCTCGGCCAGCATGGCGGTGGCCGCGCGGTGCGCCGCGGTCCGGGCCGACGTCGGCGCGGTGTGCAGCCAGAGCAAGACCGACCCGCGGCTGCGCACGGCACTGCTGGACGCGATGGCGAGCGGCGCGACTGCCGCCGGTGCCCTGGCCAGCGTGGTCGCCGGCGCCGCGGATGTGGCCTACCGGCAGCTGTCCGCCGTCGACGCGGCGGGCGGCGCGGCCGCCTGGTCGGGGGGCCTAGCGCTCGGTGAGCCTGCCGATGTCAGCGGCGCGGGCGCGGCCGCCGCCGGCAACCTGCTGGCCGACCCGGGCGTGCCCGCCGCCATGCTCGCCGCCTTCCATGATGCGGCCGGCGATGTCCTCGGTGACCGGCTCATCGCCGCCCTGCGGGCCGGGCTGGCCGCCGGCGGCGAGGTTACCCCGGTGCGGTCGGCCGGGCTGCTGATCGCCCAGGAGATGCCCTGGCCGGTCACCGACCTGCGGGTCGACTGGCACGAGGATCCGGTGGCGGAGCTCGCCGGGCTGTGGCAGGCCTGGCAGCCGAAGGCCGACACCTACGTGCAGCTCGCGCTGCGGCCGGCCGAGGTGACCGCGTGATGCGCGGGCTGGCCGGCCAGGCGGCCGTCATCACCGGCGGCGGCTCCGGCATCGGCGCCGCGTGCGCTGCCCGGCTGGCCGCCGAGGGCGCCGCCGTCGCGGTCGCCGACCTGCGCGCGGACGCCGCCGCCGCGGTCGCCGCGGACATCACCGCGGCGGGCGGCCGGGCCATCGCGATCGGCTGTGACGTCACCGACGACGACCAGGTCGCGCAGGCCGTCGCGCGGTGCGCGGCCGAGCTCGGCGGCCCGCGGCTGCTGGTCAGCTCGGCCGGCATCGCGCTCGGCGAGGGCGGTGTCACCGCCGCCGGCCCGGCCGCCTTCGACACGGTCATGGCGGTGAACGTGCGCGGCAGCTTCCTGGCCGCCCGGCACGCCATCCCGCGCATGATCGAGGCCGGCGGCGGCGCGGTGGTCTGCCTGTCGTCGGTCTTCGGGTTCCGGGCCCCGCCCGGCGAGTGCGCCTACGCCGCCAGCAAGGCCGCGATCGTGAACCTGACCCGGCAGATGGCCCTCGACTATGCCAGGGACGGGGTCCGGGTCAACTGCGTCTGCCCGTCGGACTGCGACACCCCGATGATCGACGCGCTGGTCGCGAAGGAAGCGGACCCGGCCGCGGCCAAGGCCGCGCTGGCCGCGGCGATCCCGATGGGCCGGTTCGGCCGGGCCGAGGAGGTCGCCAGCGCCGTCGCGTTCCTGTGCAGCGACGAGGCCTCGTTCATCACCGGCGCGGCGCTGCCGGTCGACGGCGGGTTCCTGGCCCGGTGAGCGGCAGCATGCGGGTCGGCATCGCGCAGTGGACCCCGGGACCGGACGCCGGCCAGAACCTGGCCACGGCCGAGGCCGCCCTGCACGAGCTCGGCCGCCGCGGCTGCCGGCTGGCGGTGCTGCCCGAGCTGTGGCTGTGCGGCTACCGCACCGCCACCCTCGCCGCCGACGCCCGCGCGGCCGCCGGGCCGGCCGGCGGCCCGGTCCAGCAGCGGCTGGCCGCGACGGCGCAGAGCACCGGGATGGTGGTGTGCGCCGGCAGCTTCCCCGAGCTGGACGGCGGGCAGCTGTTCAACACCGCCGTCGTCTACGGCCCGGACGGCGAGCTGGCGCTGCGCCACCGCAAGGCCTGCCTGTACGGATCCGAGCCCGCCGTCTTCCAGCCCGGTGCCACCGTCACCGCCGGCGACATCGCCGGGATCGGCCGGGTCGGCCTGTGCATCTGCTTCGACGGCGACTTCCCCGAGACCGCGCGCTCGCTGCGCCGGGCCGGCGCCGGCATCGTGCTGCACCCGTCTGCCTACGAGGCGGCCGCGGAGAGCTGGTGGGACACCATCTACCCGGCCCAGGCCCTGTGCAACGGGCAGTGGTGGATCTCCGCCAACCTGCACGGCGGGACCGGCGCCGACCGGATGCTCGGCGGCAGCCGGGTCATCGCCCCCGACGGCCGCGTCGCCGCCGCCGCGCCGCGCCACCGCGAGCTGGTGCGCGCCCCCGAACTGCTCGTCGCCGACCTCGACGTCGACGGCGAACTAGCCACCGCTGCTGCCGCCGGCGGCGTGCTGTGGTCTCTACCGCCCCGGAGTACGGAGGTACATCAATGAGCCAGGGGTCGACCATTGAGCCTGCGGCGCTGGAGCGCCGCACCATCGACATCATCCCGCTGGCCGAACGGCACGGGAAGCCGCGGGACCTGTTCACGATCTGGTTCAGCTCGAACATCATGCCGCTGACCTTCGTGACCGGCGCGCTGACCTCGGCCGTGTTCGGCCTCAGCTTCTGGTGGAGCCTGATCGCCATCGTGGCGGGCAACGCCGTCGGCGCCCTGTTCATGGCCCTGCACTCCGCGCAGGGGCCGCGGCTCGGGGTGCCGCAGATGATCCAGAGCCGCGCCCAGTTCGGCTACTTCGGCGCCCTGCTCGTCGTGCTGGTCGCGGTGGCGATGTATGTCGGCTTCTTCGCCTCCAACCTGGTGCTTGGCGGCCAGTCCCTCAACCAGCTGGCCAGCGGCATCAGCGTCGACACCGGCATCGTCATCTGTGCCGTCGTCAGCCTGGTGATCACGATCTTCGGCTACGACATGATCCACGCGGTGAACCGGTATGCCGTCCTGCTGTTCGGCGGCGTGATGATCCTCAGCCTGATCTTCATCGTCGGCGTGCACGGCCTGCCGTCGGACTTCCTGTCGGCCGGCAAGTTCACCGGCGGCGGCTTCCTGTCCGCGGTGTCCCTGGGCGTGCTCTGGCAGATCGCCTACGCGCCCTATGTCTCGGACTACTCCCGCTACATGCCGCCCAACAACGAGGCCGGCTCCACGTTCTGGATGTCGTACTGGGGCACCGTGCTCGGCACCATCCTGCCGATGATCCTGGGCGCCCTGGTCGGCGTCGCGTCCGCCAACCCCGACCAGATCGCCGCGCTGCACACCCTCAGCGGCGGCGTCGGCTGGCTCGTGATGCTCATCTTCGCCCTCGGGATCATGGACACCAACTCGATCAACCTGTACGGCGGCGTGCTGTGCTCCATCACCACCGGGCAGACCTTCGCCCGGCGCTGGATCCCCGGTGCGGCGGTACGGGCCATCCTGTCGGTCGCCATCGTGGCCGTCGCGCTGATCCTGGCCATCGGCCTGCAGGCCAACTTCCTGACCAACTACACCAACTTCATCCTGCTGCTGCTGTACGTCCTCATCCCGTGGACCGCGATCAACCTGGTCGACTACTACCTGATCCGCCGCGGCGACTACGACGTCGAGGCGTTCTTCGACCCCAGCGGCGGCCAGTACGGCCGGATCGGCTGGATCGGGATCGGCGCCTACATCGTCGGCATCGCCGTCGAGATCCCCTTCATGTCCACCGAGCTGTACACCGGCCCGGCCGCGAGCGCCATGAACGGCACCGACCTGTCCTGGCTCGTCGGCCTGGTCATCACCGTGCCGCTGTATTACCTGCTCGCCGTCCGCCTGGTCGCCCGCCGGCCAGCCACCCCCGCCGCCGCCGTTACCAGCTGACGGCTCCCGGAGCGAGGCACCGCTGCCGCGCCGGGGAGCCCGACGGGCCTGCGCGGAGTCAGCCGC
>DASUBV010000292.1:0-2359 GCA_035763085.1 Streptosporangiaceae bacterium
GCGCGGTAGTAGTAGTCAGGTACCTGCTCACCGCGGAAGGTCTGCCGGACCCACCCGAGCTCGGTGTCGCTCATGTGCCGGACCAGGCCCAGCAGGGAGAGGCTCGACGGCGGCACGGCCCGCCTGGCCAGCTGCGTGGCATCCAGTCCCGCGCACTTGCGCAGCAGGGTGGCGCGGTGCCAGTCGAGCCAGTCGCGGAGCATCTCCCGCTCGGGGTCGTTGCGGCGCGCCGGATAGTCCTCCGAGCGCTCGACGTCGGGTGCCGTCCAGGTCACGGCGGCAGCCTATGCCGGGGCCTGCCCGGACGCCAGCGAGTATCCATGCGCGATCACGGCGGGCCGCGCGGTGCGATCCCCAGCGATACCCGCATGCTCGACGTGCTGGAGGTGCGGCTGGTGCGGTGATGGCAGCCGGAATGCCGCACCGGGGTGAGCAGTTCAGCGGCGACGCGCCTGGTCTCAGAGCGGCGAGCCGACTCGGTGCACGATGCCGTCGGGGTCGGTATAGACGAACTCCCGAAGGCCGTACGGTGTGTCGTGCGGTCCCATGAACCGGCCCTCGACCCCTGCCGATGCCCATTCCGCGAGCAGGGCATCGGCGTCAGAGACGTAGACATACACCACGCCCCCCGTCCCGCCGGGGTCGTCCGGGTCGTCCGGGACCAGGTGCAGCTGCACCCCGCCACGTTCAGCGAACCCGTACTGCGCGGGCTCGTCCAGCTCAGTCGCAAAGCCCAGTCGCCGGTATCGCGCCAGGGCCGCCTCGAGGTCGCGCACGGTGAGGACGGGAGCAATGCGCTCGAAAATCACGTCGGGCATGAAGAGAGAATAGGGAGCCCGGCTCAGGCCTCCCAGCGGACCCGGATCGGGGCCGTGATGCCGGGCAGCGGCAGGGCCTGCGCCTCCGCCTCGACGGCGTCACGCTCGGCGGGTTTCAGCCGCCGCCAGGTCTGCACGTCCAGCACGGCATTGGCGCGCCGCCAGGTGCCGGCCAGCTCGCCGTCGACCAGGAGCGCGCCGGGCCACACGCGCGAGGTCCAGAGCTGGTCGCGGCGGGCGGCGTCGGGGACCATGAGCTCGCGGTCAGCGCCTTGCAGCAGGTAGAACGAGTCGCCGCTGGGGAGCAGCCGAGCCGGCGCCGCCGGCCCAGGGCCAGCGCGGACGCCAGCCTCGTCCGCGGTGAGGATCCAGGCGCCGCCGATCGGTGTCTGCACCGGCGTCAGCTCATCCCGGAGTGCCTCGAACACCGCGATCGCCGGCCGCGCGCCGAGCCCGCTCCACCGGCCGAACGCTTCCGGGGTGGCGGGCCCGTAGGTGTGCAAGTGCCGGCGGGCGAGTTCCAGGCGGGCATCGCGGGGGTCGGCCTGCGGCGGCGGCACGGTCCAGATGACCGGCTGCCGGGCGCCGTCCCAGCGGATCAGCACCGTGCCGGTGGCCGCCGCGTACCGCAGCGAGTTGGCGTTCTTCACCCCGACCGCGTCCCCGGCCTCGCTGTGCAGGGTGGGCGTGCCGCCGATGGCCGCGCGGAGCCGGGCCGCGAGGTCCTCGGCCTTGTCCCGGCCCTTGGCGGCGTCCGGGAGCAGCGCCAGCGAGAAGACCGCCAGGTCCTGCGCGGCGACCACGAACACGCTGTACCGCGGCCCCCACAGCTGGACGAGCGAGGGATCCCGCCACGCCGCCGGTCCGGTTTCCCCGACCCGGGCGTGGATGGACAGCAGAGCCGCCCGGGGCATGCTGTCCTGCAGTCCGGCCCAGGCGGCTTGCCGGAGCGAGTCAGGTCCGGGCGCAAGCCGCTCGTCCAGTGCCCCGGCGCGGCGCCGGAAGGCCAGGATCTGCTGCCGCGAGAGGTCAAGCGAGGTCATCAGCACATCAGGGTAACCGGCCCGGATTCAGCCTGTCGCGGGCTCGCTGGTGATCCAGATCTGCAGCCAGATGGACTCCGCAGGAGCGGCCGGCACGCGCTCGTCGACCCGGTCCAGCCGGTAGCCCAGCCGGCGCGGGATGGCGGCGCTGATGGTGTTGGCCTCATCGGTGTGGATCTTGACCCGGTCAACGTCGGGGAGAGCCAGGCCGGCCTGGGTGAGAGCCCGCGCGCTGGCGGTGGCGTAGCCACGCCCGGTGTAGTCCGCATGAACCCAGTAGCCGATCTCGATCGCGCCGGGGCCGATGCGCCGGTGCAGGCCGAAGCAGCCGATCACCGTCCCCGACGGCCCGGGGCGCAGCACGTAGATGTAGTCGCTGCCGGCATCCCAGGCTTCCTCGGCCTCGCGGCTGTGCGTGCGCTGCGCCTCCATGCTCGCGGCCTGCGGCGTGGCCCAGGGCATCCATGGCTTGAGGTGCTCCAGGCTGGCGGTCACGGC
>DASUBV010000293.1:0-20176 GCA_035763085.1 Streptosporangiaceae bacterium
TACCAGCGGTTCGCTGAGGGCGACCGCTCCGAGGACAACCCGATGACCAGCCCGCGGGTGATCTTGCGCGAGTTCTTCGGCCCGCGCGCGAACGTGGCCAACGTCGATGAGGAGTTCCTGCTCGACGAGGTGCTGCGCACCCGGACCGGTGACGACTTCAACCCCGGCGACTCGGTCGCCTCGCCGAACTGGCCCGGCGTGGCGCCGGGCACCCGCGGCCTGTTCAACGCCATCTCGCCGCAGTACTACAACGCGACGGCCTTCGCCGGGCTGATCCGCAAGCCGCCGGTCACCTGGGTGCGCGGCGGCCAGGACCAGGTCATCTCCGACACCTCGATGTTCGACCTGGGCAACCTCGGCAAGCTCGGCGCCGTCCCCGGCTGGCCCGGCGAGGACGTGCTGCCGCCGCAGCCGATGGACGCCCAGACCCGGGCGGTCCTGGACGCCTACCGCGCGGGCGGCGGCGTGGCCGAGGAGCTCGTGCTGCCCGACGCCGGGCACGGCATGCCGGTCGAGGTCCCCGGCCAGGTCGCGGCAGCCATCACCGCCCGCCTCGTCCGCTGAGTCATCCCGCCCGGCCGGCGGCCGTCTGCGGCCACGTACGCCTCTTGCTGTTATCAGACGATGGCGCGGCCCTGCCTCTTGCTGTTATCGCAGGAGGGCCGCTATCAGGGGAGGGCTGCGCGGCGTCTCACGGCTCACGTGAAGCTGACGGTCGGGACGGCCGGCAGCGGACCGGGGATGTCGCGGGCCAGGCCGGCACCGTCCGACCGGCCCAGCAGCCAGGCCAGCAGGTCCGCCTCGGTCCCGGTGATCTCGGCTGCCCCGGACGCCGCGGCGCCTCCGGGCGACCCTGCGCCCCCGGACGACCCGGCGCCCCCGGACGGCCCGCGGCTGAGCCGGAAGGACCGGCCGGTGTCCGCCGCGCGCAGCCGCGCGTTCAGCGGCGCAAGTCCCTGGTCTGCGAGCGCCCGGACCACGAAGTCGAGCATCTCCCCGGCCCATGCCGCCGGCCAGCCGGCCGGGCCGAAGCCGAGCTTCAGGTCCGCATGATGGATCAGCACCTCGCGCAGCCGGGCGTGCGGCACCATCGCCGCCGGAGTCTGCCCGCCGCTCAGCCAGGTGACCCGCCGGTCCCACGACTCGGCTGGCATCAGCGCGGCGGCCTGCGTGAACACCGCCGCCGTCGCGCGCAGGTCGGTCACCAGGGCCGCGGCCGGGCGGCCCGCGCCGGCCTCGATGGCCGCCGCCCGGTCCTCGGCGCTCGGGTACTGCTGGCTCGGCACGCCGGTGCGAGCCCAGCTCAGCAGGCGGGTGGCGCCCTCGGCGTTGCGCGCCAGGTGGGTCAGGACGTGCCCGCGCGTCCAGCCCGGCAGCCCGGACGGCTCGCGCGCCTGCTCGTCGGTGATCCCGCGCGTGTCGGCGATCAGGCTGGCGGTGGCCTCTGCCAGGTCCTCCAGGACACCGGTAACTACGGGCACTGTTCCTCCTGTTCTACGGCCTTCCCGGCCGCTTCTCGCCCGGCGCCGGCCCGCGGGCAGCACACGGGACCAGGTCAATATATATCGCTGTTATCCCAGCACGTTCCGTTACTAGTTGCCGTCTTCCGGCAATTACCACCGGAAGTTTCTGGCCATGACGACTCTCTCCCTTCCGGCAGCCGGAAGCGATACTAGGAAGCCAGGAGGCCTGCGGAAGCGTTCCGCATGACCACCAAGGAGAGAGGCAGATGACCAGCTTCGGTACACCGCAGGGTCGGTCCGGCTCCGGATCGGGCGGCTCTGACCCGCGTCCGGGAGGGATGCGGGTAGCAGGGATGCAAGTCCGGTTCACAGGCGGCGCATTCATCCTGGCCGCGTTCGTCGTGCTGGCCGCGTCCATCAGCCTGCCGGAGTACGCCGGCGGCCGGACCGCGGCCGCCTATCTTGCCGCGGGCGTGGCCATCGCCATCTTGATGCTGGCCAGCCTCGCGCTGCACGAGCTCGGCCACGCGCTGGCCGCGCGCCGCCGCGGCGTCACGATCCGCGAGATCATCATCGGCTTCGCCGGGGGGACGGCACACGGTGCCGGGGAAGGCGAGCTAGCCGGCCCGAAGGCACAGTGGCGGGTGGCGGCCGCCGGCCCGGCGGTCAGCCTGACGCTGGCCGTGCTGACCGGCGGCGCTGCCGCCGCGCTGGCCGTGTTCGGCGTCGAGGAACTGGTCATGCTGATCCTGGCCAGCGTCGGCGTGATCAACGCGGCGGTCGGGATCCTCGGCCTGCTGCCCGGCGCCGGCCCAGACGGCAGCCGGATCGTCCGGGCGCTGGCCTGGGCGCGCACCGGCGACCCGGCACGGGCCGGGGTGACCGCCTCGCGCGCCGGGCAGATCACCGGCATGGCGCTGGTCGCCAGCGGGCTGACGCTGATCGCGATCGGCTTCGTCGCGGGCCTGTGGGTCACGCTGATCGGCATCCTCGCGTACGCCAGCTCCCGGTCCGAGCTGCGCCAGCAGCGGTTCACCGCCGTGCTGGCCGGACTGCGCGTCCGTGATGTGATGCAGCCCGTCGCGCCGGGCACTGAGGCGCAGTCGTGGCAGACGGTGGCTGCCTTCCTGGACGAGCATGGCCTGGGCGCGCAGGCCGCCGCTCCGGGTGCCGCCCGCCCGGCGGCCGCGAGCTTCGGCACGCCGAGCCTGACGGCCACGGCGTTCCCGCTGCGCGAGTGGGACGGCGAGCCGGGCGGCCTGCTGACCCTGAGCCAGCTGGCCGCGGTACCGGAGGACCGGCGCGCGGCGACCCGGCTGCGCGAGGTGGCCACTCCGATCAGCCACCTGGCCACCGCGATGCCGGATGAGCAGCTGACCGACGTGCTGCCGCGGATGTCAGTCATGCCGCGGATTCCGGCGGCCATGCACACCGCGGGGCATGCCCTGGTGGTGAGCCCGGACGGGTCGATCGTCGGTCTGCTGACGCCCGCCGACCTGAACCGCGCCGGCCAGTTCGGGGCGCTGCGCCGCAACGGCAATGCCGCCCCGTCGGGCATGGCCGGCTCCCGGCCGTGAGCTGGCCGTCCAGCCGCCATCCTGCCCGCAGCCGTTCCTGCTAGCGACGGTGCAGTGCACCGCCGGAGGAGTGCCCGTCATGTTGTTACACGCCATCGTGGTGACGACGACCTACCAGGCTGCCGCTGCTCGGGGCAATCATGCGGCTGCCGGGACCAGCCACCCGGCAGCCGCGCCACCGCACCGGGCGGCGCCATCGGGCCGGGCAGCGGCCCGGCCCCGACGATGGAGGAATCGTGCGGATCACCGCCTCGGCTGTGTCGCTGAACGTCGACGACCCCGCCGCTTCGGCTGGCTTTCTGTCCGCCCACTTCGGGTTCCGCGAGGAGATGTCCGCCGACGGCTTCGCCTCACTGAGGCGTGACGACGCCGGCATGAACGTCATCTTCCTGCGCCGCGGGCTGCCAACGCTGCCCGCCGACCAGCGCGACGACCACGCCAGCGGCCTGATCCTCGCCTTCACGGTCGATGACCTGGAAGGCGAGCTGACCCGGCTGGAGAATGAGGGCGTCGAGATCACCATGCCGCTGACCGCCGAGGAGTGGGGCGAGCGCGCCTTCCAGGTCCGCGATCCCAACGGCGTGATCATCCAGCTCCTGGACTGGCACGCGTCCGCCGGCGACTGACGGCCTGCCAGGCGGGCTAACGTGAGGAGCTCGCGTCAGATGCGACGCGAGCTCTTCACGCTGTCGCTTGTCCGCTGCTGCCAGTCCCCGCCCGCCACGGGGAGCCGAGGTCCCCGGAGGGAGCCCCGTGACCGCCACGCCACCAGGTACGCCCGGGCCCGGCACTCCCCGGCCGCGCAAGACCGGCAGCCGGGCGGCCGCCCGCCTGCTGGCCGAGCGCGACCCGGTGGTAGCCGGCCTGGTCGCCGAGTTCGGCCTGCCGTCGTTTCCCGCGCCTGACGGCACCCCGTTCGAGGCACTCGTCCGCTCCATCACCTACCAGCAGCTCGCCGGGGCCGCCGCCCGCGCGATCCACGGCCGGCTGATCGCCCTGCTGGACGGCGAGGTCACGCCGGAGCGGCTGGCATCGGCCACCGATCAGCAGCTGCGGCAGGCCGGCATGTCGGGCAGCAAGACCCGCTCGCTGCATGACCTGGCGGGCCGGGTGCTGGACGGCACCGTGGTCATTGAGCCGCGGCGGCTGGCCCGGCTCAGCGACACCGACATCGTCACCCGGCTGTCGGCGGTCTACGGCATCGGGCGCTGGTCGGCGGAGATGTTCCTGATGTTCCACCTCCGGCGGCTCGACATCTGGCCGGTGGGCGACCTCGCGGTGCGCCGCGGCTTCGCCGCCGCCTGGGACATCCCGGTGCCGGCGCCGAAGCAGCTCGACGCCCTGGGCGAGCCCTATCACCCGTACCGGAGCATTGTCGCCTGGTACTGCTGGCGCGCCGCGCAGCGTTATGCCGGCTCGGCCGCCTCCGCCGTGACGGCCTGAGGATCAGCCGTCTCTGCCTCCGGCCCGGCGTAGGCGGGCAGGTCCCGCATCCGCCGCAGCGGCGACCAGTACACCGGCAGGAACGACAGCGCCTGGCCGACCGCCGCGGCCAGCAGCGTGGCGCGCACGCCCACCGCCGAGCCGAGCGCGCCGCCGAGCACCCCGCCCAGCGGCATCGTGCCCCAGACCAGGAACCGCATCGTCGCGTTCATCCGGCCCAGCAGCCGCGGCGGGCACAGCCCCTGGCGGAAGCTGACCTGCGTGACGTTGTAGACCACGATGCCCATCCACACCACGACATTCGCGAGTGCCAGCAGCACCAGGGTCCAGTCGCGGTGCGCGAACGGGGCCACGAACGCGCCCGGCCCGATGCACGCGGCGGAGATCCAGATGGCCGGGCCCTGGCCGAGCCGGGCGGCGACCCGGCTGGCGATCAGCGAGCCGAGCAGCCCGCCGACCGCGGCGGTCGAGGTGATCAGCCCGATGATCCCGGCCGGCACGTGCAGCTCGCGGGCCAGCAGGACGTACAGCACGGCGATGGTCATCGAGCTGAACAGGTTGCACAGCCCGGTGCACATCGCGATGGCGCGCAGCATCGCGTTGCCGAGCACGAACCGCAGCCCCTCGGCGATCTCCCGGCCCAGGTGCCGGCCCGGCGCGCGCTCGGGGCGCGGTGACCGGGCCGGGATGGACAGCACCCACGCCGCCGACCACGCGAAGCTCAGCGCGTCCGCGAGCAGCGCGTACGGGGCGGTCAGCAGCTGGACTAGCAGGCCGCCCAGGCCCGGCCCGGCGATCTGGCTGACCGACTCGCTGCCCTGCAGCTTGGCGTTGCCCTCGACGAGGTCGTCGCGGCCGATCAGCAGCGGCAGGTAGGACATGTAGGCCACGTCGAAGAAGACCGTGCTGATGCCGGTGACCAGCGCCGCCGCGTACAGCTGCCAGATGGTCAGGCCGCCCAGGGCGGCGGCCAGCGGGATCGAGCCCAGCGCGGCCGCGCGGATCAGGTCGTTGACGATCAGCACCCGCCGGAACCGCATCCGCTCCACCCACGCCCCGGCCGGCAGCCCGACGACCAGGAACGCCGCGGTCTCCAGTGCCGTCAGCAGGCCGACCTGGAACGTCGTGGCGTGCACGGCCAGGATGGCCACCAGCGGCAGCGCCAGCTGGCTGACCGCCGTGCCCAGCTGGCTGACGGTCTCCCCGATCCACAGCCGCCGGAAGCCCAGGTGGTGCCAGAGCCCGCCGCGCCGCCGGGCCGGGGCGCCGCCCGCGTCGGGGCTCGCCGCGGCTGCGGAGCCTCGTTCTGGATTGTCCACCCGGACAGCGTCGGCTAAGTGATTGGGTTTTGTCAATCAGTTAGGCTGCTGCTCATGACCGAGCGCAGGCAGGCCACCGACGCCGAGGCCCGGGCCCTGGCGTCCACGCTGCGGATGCGCATCCTGCGCATCTGCCTGGGCCAGCCGCGCACCAACAAGGAGATCGCCGACACCCTCGGCCGCGACCCGGCCAGCGTCCTGCATCACATCCGCACCCTGGTCCGGACCGGCTTCCTGGAACCGCAGGAGGAACGCCGGGGCACCCGCGGCGCCCGCGAGGTGCCGTACCTGGCGACCAGGAAGTCCTGGTATCTCAGCACGCCCGCGCAGGGCCAGATCATCCTGGACACGTTCCTGGAGGAGGCCGCCCTGGTCCCCGCCGGGGAGCTCGACGCCACCCGGCTGGGCCTGCGGCTGCCGCCGGCCGAGATGGATGAGTTCCGCGACCGGCTCTACCGGCTGGTGGACGAGTACAGCGACCGCACCGACGACCCAGGCGCGCCCGCCTGGTCGCTGTTCATCGCCATCCACGCCGACCCCAACCGGCCCGGCCCCGGCGGCGGCCCGGCGGACGGCTGAGCCGGTGCAGCGCGTGGTGATCATCGGCTGCGCCGGGAGCGGCAAGTCCACCCTCGCCCGGCGGCTCGCAGCCCGCACTGGCCTGCCGGTGGTCGAGCGGGATGCCCTGGGGACGCTCGGCTCCGCGGAGTACCTCGCCGCCATCGCCGAGATGGCCGCTCGGCCGCGGTGGATCCTGGACGCTGCGCCGTACTACGCCAATGACGTGGTCTACCCGGCGGCCGACACCGTCGTCGTCCTCGACTACCGCAAGCCCGTGGTGCTGTGGCGGGTGCTGCGCCGGACCCTGCGCGTCGAGCTGACCCGCCGCCCGGCCGGCGCGCACCGGCCCCAGGGCCTGGCCGCCTTCCGCGATCAGGGCCACCCGGTCCGGTGGGCCTGGACATCACATGCCAGCCGGCATCGCGAAGGCCTTAGCCTGATGGACTCCCCCGGCCTGGCAGGCACCCGCCTGCTGCGGCTGACGCGGCCCGTCCAGACCCGGCGCTGGCTGCGGCGCATGCCGCGCACGGACGCCGGCGCACCTGAGTGAGACCCGAGTGAAAGAGGACCATGACCAGCGAAACCGGATTCTCCGCCATCCCGCCGACCACCCTGGCCGACCTGCTCGGCCGCGAGCAGGTCATGGACGCCGGCATCCGGCCGCTGTGGCCGGGCATGCCGCGGGCGGCCGGCCCGGCGGTCACGGTGCGCTGCCCGGCCGGGGACAACCTCATGCTGCATGCTGCCATCTACCGCGCTGAGCCCGGCTCGGTCATCGTGGTGGAGTCCGGCGACCTGGATTACGCGCTGGCCGGCGGCAACGTCTGCGCCGTCGCGCAGCGCAACGGCGTCGCCGCGTTCGTGCTCGACGGGGTGATCCGCGACGTGGCCGAGGCGCGCGAGCTGGGCTTCGCTGTCTTCGCCCGCGGCGTCATCCCGGTCCCCGGCACCAAGTCCGCCGTCACGCCGCTGAATGAGCCGGTCCGGTGCGGCGGCGTGACCGTGCACTCAGGCGACATCGTGGTGGCCGACGAGGAGGGCATCGTCGTGACCCCGCGTGCACGCCGCGAGCAGGTCCTGCGGGACGCGCAGGCGCGGCTGGCCAGGGAGGCCAGCCAGACCCTGGACGACTGGCAGGCCGCGCACCGGGCCCGCATCGACAAGCTCCTGGCCGACGGCGGCTTTTCGGGCTGAGTGCCCGCCGGGAACGGCGCAGCCGCCGGGACGGCGCCCGGCGTGCCCCGTCCCGGCGGGCGATGCGCCACCTCAGGCGTAGCTGTGCGCCTCGTCGGGGTAGCTGCCCCCGGCCACCTCGGCGGTGTACTGGCTCACCGCATCCGACAAGATCCCGGCCAGGTCGGCGTACTGCTTCACGAACCGCGGCAGCCGGCCCGTAGTCAGCCCGGCCAGGTCCTGCCACACCATGACCTGCGCGTCACAGTGCGGGCCCGCGCCGATGCCGACCGTCGGCACCCGCAGTTCCGCCGAGACCCGCCGCCCTAGCTCCGCCGGCACCGACTCCAGCACCACCGCGAACGCGCCCGCCGCCTCCAGCGCCAGCGCGTCCTCGACCAGCCGGTCCCCCGCCGCGCCGCGGCCCTGCACCCGGCGCATCCCGCCCAGCGCGTGCACGCTCTGCGGGGTCAGGCCCAGGTGACCCATCACCGGGATGCCCGCCTCGGTCAGCGCCCGCACCTGCGGCAGCACCGGGCGGCCGCCCTCCAGCTTCACCGCCTGGGCGCCGCCGGTCTTCAGGTGGCGGACCGCGTTGCGCAGCGCCTCGGCCGGCCCGCTCTGGTAGCTGCCGAACGGCAGGTCCGCGACGACCAGCGCGGTCCGCGTTCCGCGGACCACCGCCTGCACCATCGGGGTCAGCTCGTCCATGGTGACCGGCACCGTGTCGGGATACCCCAGCACCAGCTGCCCGCTAGTGTCGCCGACCAGGATCGCGCGGATCCCGGCCCGCTCGAACACGCCCGCCGTCAGCGTGTCGTAACTGGTGAGCATCGCCCACCGCTCGCCGCGGTCGGTGGCGGCCTGCAGGTCGCGTACCGTGATCCGGCGGTCCGCCGGCCAGCCTGACTCAGACATGCGACTTCCTTCCTGGTCGCCACCGTTGCGGTTGGCGCCACACGGGATTCGAAACGAGCATGCGCTCCGCCCGATCATCGATCATCAGCCGGGGATCGTCTACGGAGGCAGCCCGCACCCGGTGCCTGAGTGACTAGCGGTTAAGCCGGGACTGCTGAGTCACATGAGCCACGCCATTCCCCGGCAGCGCCCGGGGTCCGACACGCGGCGTACACAGCTGTCAACATACGGCGTACACAACCGGCGCCTACCTTGCCCTTGTGGCTTTCGTCCCCGACACTGACAAGCAGTGATGCCCGGCCCCGGGCACAGCTGCCGCCTACGACTGGAGCGCTGGCGGTGAGAGTCCGAATCGTTGAGATCGGGATGCTCGGCCCGATCGAGGCACGTGATGGTGACGGCACCCGGCTGGTGGTTCCGGGCGGGCGGCCGCTGACCCTGCTGGCGCTGCTGCTCACCCGGCGCGGCTCAGTGGTGTCCCCCAGGTTCGCTGCCGATGCCCTGTGGCCGGGCCGGCCGCCGAAGGACCCGGCCAACGCCCTGCAGCTGTCGGTCAGCCGGCTGCGCAAGGCCCTGGGCGGCGTGGACAGCCGGCCCGCCTCGCCCGGCTACGGCGTCATCGCCAGCGTGCCCGGCGGCTATGTGCTGCGGCTGCCCGTCGGCTGGACCGACGCGGACCAGTTCGAGAGCCTGGCCGCGGCAGGCCGTGCCCAGCTGGCCCGCGGTGAGCCCGCCGAGGCGGCCGCGACGCTGCGCCGCGCGCTCGGCCTGTGGCGTGGCCCGGCGCTGGCGGAGGTGCGCGACGAGCCGTTCGCCCGGCCGGTGATCGAGCGGCTGGACCGGCTGCGGATGGCCGTCCTCAGCGACCGGATCGACGCCGACCTGGCCCTCGGCCGTCACTCCGTGCTGGCCGGCGAGCTGGAGGCGCTGGCCGGCGAGCACCCGTTAGATGACCGGCTCCGCGCCCAGCTCCTGGCCGCAGGCGCCCACCCGGGCGTCCGGCCGGCCAGCTGACCGCCCGGCTGGCAGCTGACTAGCGGTGCTGGCGGCCGGCCGCCTGGCTGGCCGCCTGCTCCCGGCTGGCCCGGTACTGCGCCCAGTACTCCTGGCCCACCTCGGGCAGGTTCTCCTGGCCCGGGGCCAGCCCGGCCGTGCCGTCGATCAGCTCGCGGACGATGTCGGCGTGCCCGGCGTGCCGGCTCACCTCGGCCACCATGTGCACCAGGATCTGGTGCAGCGTCACCTCGTTCCGCTCGGCCGGCCACCACGGCACCCGCCCAGTCGCGTCCGCCGGTAGCTCATCGATGGTCGTGTCCGCGTGCGCGCAGGCCCGCTCGTACTGCCCGATGATCTGCTCCCGTGACTCCTCGGCCGCGGCCCAGAACTCGATGTTGGGCTCGTCCTCGTGCCCTTCCCAGGACACCGGCTCGCCGAAGGGCCGGCCGAACGTGTCCCCGAAGTACCCGACCTCGTCCGCGGTCAGGTGCTTGACCAGGCCCAGCAGGTTGGTCCCGGTGGGTGTCAGCGGCCGGCGGACGTCGTACTCCGACAGCCCGTCGAGTTTCCAGAGCAGCGCCTGACGGACTCGCCGCAGGTACTCGTGCAAGGTGTGCTTCGGGTCCGGTGCAGCCATGCCCGCGAGTCTGCCATCGAGCACCGTCAGCGCGCGGCCGGTGCCGCGGCTAGGCCGGGACGAGCCAGTCGGTGAGGTCGGCGAGGGCCGTGATGTGGGCGTGGTCG
Organism: Streptosporangiaceae bacterium; assembly: GCA_035763085.1. GTDB lineage: Bacteria > Actinomycetota > Actinomycetes > Streptosporangiales > Streptosporangiaceae > DASUBV01. Next base: position 10,195 of record DASUBV010000293.1, read on the forward strand.
CCGTCGGCGGCGCACAGCCCGAACGGGTCCAGGTGGACCGGGTACAGCCCGGCGGCACGAGCGCCAGTGACGTCGAACCGGACCGTGTCCCCCACGTAGACGCAGCGCGCGGGCTCGGCCTGCAGGGCGTCGAGCGCGAAGCTGAAGATCCGCGGGTCCGGCTTCTCGACCCCGACCACGAACGAGTCGATGACGGCGGCCACGCGGGTCATGCCGGCACCGCTGACCGAGCAGATCGCGCAGCCCTCGAGCTGCCGCTGCACCACGCCGGTGGAGTTCGAGACGATCGCCAGCTGGTACCCGCCGGCCGCCAGCGCCGCGAGTACCCCCGCCGCGCCGTCGGCGGCCAGCCACTCGGCGCTGATGACCTCCTCGATGAGCGGTCCCGCCGCATCGAGCTGGTGGCCGGGCACGCCCAGCGCGGCAGCGAGCTCCCGGCGGGCCCGCGGCCAGTCGTTGTCCGCCCAGCCTTCCTGGGCCAGGTTAGCGACGTAGTAGGCCCGGATCCAGTCCGCCGCGGCCGACTCGTGGCCCAGCCCGCGCAGCAGGGCCTGCCGGCCCGCCTCGCCGTCGGGGAGGAGCAAGACGCCGCCGGCGTCGAAGACCACCGCGTCGACCGCCGCGCGGCCCGGCCGCTGACCAGAGCTCATTACTCCCACTGTACGGATGGCCGGTTATGGTCACCGCGGCCAGCTGACAGCCCGGCACATTCCGGGCGGGTTATGCTCCGCCCATGTGGCACGGCGAGTTCCGCGATCCCGAGCTGGTCGCCTACTACGACATCGCCTATCCGTGGAGCCGTGCCGACGACTTCTTCCTGGCCGTGGCCGGCGAGAACGGCCCGGCCCGGGTGCTGGACCTGGGCTGCGGGACGGGCCGCCTGGCGCTCGGCATGACCGCGGCCGGCCACACGGTCACCGGGATCGAGCCGGCCCCGCAGTCGCTGGCGGCCGCGCGCGCCAAGCCCGGCGCGCAGCGGGTGCGGTGGATCCAAGGCGGCCCGGCGGCCATCCCGCAGGCCAGCTTCGATGTCGCGGTCATGACCAGCCACGTGGCCCAGTTCCTGGTCAGCGACAGCGACTGGGCGGCGGCGCTGGCCGGCCTGCACGCCGGGCTGGTGCCCGGCGGGCGGCTGGCGTTCGACAGCCGGGACCCGCGGGCGCGCGGCTGGCAGCGATGGAACCCGGCCATCTCCCGGCGGCGCACCGTCCTGCCCGATGGCCGGGCCGTCGAGGCCTGGACCGAGGTCACCGACCTGGCGGCCGGCGCGGCCGGGGACAGCACCGCGGCCGGGGCCGTGGTCGGCTTCGCGATTCACTACGCGTTCCCCGGCGCCGGGAACCTGGTCAGCACCGCGACCCTGCGGTTCCGCACCGAGGCTGAGCTCCGGTCCTCGCTGGCCCGCGCCGGATTCGAGGTCGAGCAGGTCTACGGCGGCTGGCACCGGGAGCCGGCCGGCGCCGGGGACGGCGAGTTCCTCGTCATTGCCCGGGCCCGGTAGCGTCCCCGGCTCAGCCGGAAGCGAACTCGGTCAGCGACAGGGTGTTGCCGTCCGGGTCGGCGAACCAGGCCACCTGGTCGCCGCCGGGAGTCGTCCATACGCCGTTCTCGTCCTGGTCCATGCTGTCGTAGCGGGTGAACCCCACGCCGCGGGCAGCCAGGCTGCGGACCGTCGCCCGGATGTCGGTGACCAGCCAGCCCAGCACGGTGTAGCCGGGGCGCGCGACCTCCGGCACCGCGGTCACCCGCAGCATCGTGCCGTGCGCGTCGAAGACGCAGGCGATATCGGTGTCCTCGGTGACGGCCAGGCCGAGCACCTGCTCGTAGAACTCCCGCGCCCGGCGCAGGTCGGTCGTCGCGGCGAAGCCGATCAGCTCGCTGGACTCCAGCACGGCACGCCCCCGTTCATGGCACTCCCCCGTTACTGCCAGCGCAGCTCGAACGTGCCGGCCTCGACCTGCTCGATGAACTGCGCCAGGCTCGGCGCCTGCGGCAGCGCATCCTCCCAGCCCTCGCCGGTGATGTCGATGAGCACGACCGGCGCGGGCGCGGTGCGGAGGTCGGCGGCCAGGATCTCGCGCCCGCCGTCAGTGCCGAGGATGAGCAGTCCGGGCAGCCCTGCGCCGGCCTCGCTGCGGGCGTCCAGCACCTCCACCGACTGATCGGGCGTGTACAGCCACAGGTAGCAGCCGCTCGGCAGCCAGCCGCGGGCGAACCAGGACGGCCCGGTCAGGTAGGCGCCCCACTCCGGCGGCAGCTGCTCGTCCAGGGCACGGGCCATCCGGCCCAGCTCGTCGCCGGAGACCGGGCCGAGGTAGCGGGCTTCCTCGCGGATGGTGCCGTCGATGCTGGCGTTCAGCCCGGCCAGGTCGCCGGCCGGGATCTCGTAGGCCCGGGCCTGCGGGCTGGCCGGGTCGCTGCCGGGCGGCGGCGCGTACCGGCCCAGGAACTCGCGCCGCACCTCCAGCCGGGTCAGGTAGCCCACACCATCGCGCGGAACGTTCCGTGACCGGGTCAGGGCGGTGGCCCGCTCGCGGTCCAGCACCGGCCGGAAGGCGGTCTCGCCGGGCAGCCGCGGCCAGGCCCGCCACTCCGATGCCGCGATGCATCCAGCTCGGCCTGCCCGGCCGCCGACCAGAGCGTCACCGTGCCGGCAGCCGCCCCCTCTGCGCGCATAACCACAGGGTAGGACTACGGCCCGCAAAACGGGCCAGGACCAGCAGCCCGGTGCATCCGGACCCAGCGCGCCGGCTTCATCTGATCCGCTGCCGTCCTGCTCTCAGTAGCCTGGACAGCATGGCCTCTGACGCCGCGACCGTGGAGCGGGTACGCCGCGCGCTGGCCGGCCGCCCGGGTATCGAGGAGAAACGGATGGTCGGCGGGCTGTCGTTCGCCGTGGACGGCAGCATGTGCTGCGGTGTGACCGGCGCGGCGCTGCTGGTCCGCGTCGGGAAGGACGGCATGGAGCAGGCGCTGGCGCGGCCGCACGTGCGGCCGATGACCCTGGGCGGCCGGACGCTGTCGGGCTTCATCTGCGTGGACCCGGCCAGCGCGCTGACCGACGCCGAGCTGGCCGTCTGGGTGCAGCGCGGTATCGACGTAGCCGCGCAGCTGCCGCCTGCCAGACGTCGGCCACCGCGCCGGGCCTAGGCCTGTTTCCTAAGTCGCGGCGCAGCCACATGCTTATCGCGGCCATCTGGATAGGTCGCGCGGCGCGCTGGGCGTAGCTCGGAGAGCCCTCCGGGAACGGTCAGGCCGGGCCAGGGGACAGCGGGCAGCCGGGCGAGGGCGGGGCCGAAATGGGCTAACGGGCTTGGGTGAGCAGGGGAAGCACGCGTTCGAGGGCAGGGACGGCTGGTTCGCGGACGACGTAGCTCGTGATGCCGAGCTCACGGGCCTGGGTCCGGATCTGAGTGGCCATCTGCTGAGGGCTGCCGATGAGTGCGAACGGAGTGGTGGCCACGTCTTCGGCCGAAGCACTGGGGAAGTCCTGACTGACCTCCTCGACGGCGGCGTCCCGGTCGTCGGTGGCCCGCACGAAGTGCACCAGCACCTCGATAACCGGGGCCCGGCCCGCCCGGTCGGCCTCCTCTCTTATGACCCGCAGCCAGCGCCGCATGTGCGCGGCGGCGAACCTGGCCTCATGACGGTGGCCGTCAGCGAGCGTCCGGCCCAGGCCACCGAGCGCGACAACGTCGGCGTGCCGGGCCCCCGCGCGCAGCACCCTGGGATGCCCGCCGCCGACGGTAAGCCGGACCCTGCCACCGGCGGGCAAGCCGTCGAGCCGTGATTCGTGCAGAGTGAAGTGCCGGCCCGCGAACGTGACCGTCTCACCCTGCAGAAGCCGGGCCGCCACCTCGGTGAACTCGGCCAAGCGCTGCGCCCGCTGCGGCGGATCGGGGCGGTCCTGGCCGAGGTCGTGCCACTCGCGGGGGGTGTGGCCCGCGCCGAGGCCGAGCGTGACACGGCCGGGCGCGAGGATGTCCAGGGTGGCTGCGTCCGCGGCGACGTGCATGGGCTCGCGGACACCAGCCTGGACCACGTAGGTACCCAGCCCGAGCGTCCGGGTGACCGCCGCCGCGCAGCCCAGGGCCGGCCACGGGACGGCACCCGAGCCGGGATGGTCGCCGAGCAGAAGCGCGTGAAAGCCGGACGACTCCAGGCGGCGAGCCAGCGCCAGCCACGAATCCAGGCCGGTGGGCTCCGCCTGCACGCTCACCGTGACACCGGGCATGGCCTCAGCATGACTGTGGACGGGCTGGCCTGGCAGGTTTTCTGCGCTCAGCTAACCGGCGCGCTCGAGCTGTGACCACGAGGTCTCCGTGCAGACGGTCTTCTTGGTCGTTGGCTGAAGAAACCCGGTGCACCGCCACGCGCGAAAAACACCAGCCACCGAAAAACACCAGCCAGGGCTAGCCCCGCGGACGGCCGGCGGGCCGGGCCTAGCCGGGGAATGGCGGCCGCGGCAGGCCCAGGTGGTCGCGCAGCGTGACCCCGGCGTACTCGGTCCGGGCGATGCCCTGGCGCTGCAGCAGTGGCACCACCTGATCCACGAACGTGGCCAGCTCGCCCGGCAGCACGTTGGGCATGATCGTGAACCCGTCGCAGGCGCCCGCCGCCCACCAGCCGGCCATCAGCTCGGCCATGCCCTCGGGGGTGCCGGTGTAGTCCAGGCCGCCGGGCAGCGCCGACAGCCTGGCCGCCACCGCACGGAACGTGGTGGTCTCCTGCGTGACCATCTCGTAGATCGACGCCCCGAAGCTCGTCTTGGGCGCGCTGGCCAGCAGCTCGGGCGGGAACGGCGCGTCCGGGTCGATGGCCGCCGGGTCCAGCCCGGCCAGGCTGGCCAGGTTCTTCCAGCGGAACTCGCCGCTGGCCGCGCCCTCCAGCTCGGCCTTCCGGGCCTGCGCTTCCGCCTCGGTGCCGGCCAGCAGGAACGACAGGCCAGGCAGCACCCGGACGTGACCGGGGTCGCGGCCCTGCCCGGCGGCCAGCGACCGGAGCTTGTCCCGGAACGCGATCCCGGCCGGGATGTCGCTGAGCGGCGTGAACACCGCGTCGGCGTACTTCGCGGCCAGGCCCATGCCCGCCGGCGACGCGCCGGCCTGGGTGAGCAGCGGATGGCCCTGTGGCGAGCGCGGGAACGGCAGGAAGCTGGACACGTCGAAGTGCGGCCCGTGATGCCGCGGCGGGTGCAGCCGCGCCGGGTCGGCCCACTGCCCGGCCGGCCGGGAGACCGTCATGGCGCCGTCTTCCCAGCTGTCCCACAGGCTCAGCACCACGCGCACGTACTCATCGGCCCGCTCGTAGCGGTCCGCTCGCGGCGGGTGCGGCTGGTCGCCGAAGTTGCCGGCGGCCGCCGGGTCCACCGTGGTCACGATGTTCCAGCCCGCCCGGCCGCGGCTGAGGAAGTCCAGCGTGGCGATCCGCCGGGCCACGTCCCACGGGTAGCTGTAGGTCGTCGACACCGTGGCGATCAGCCCGACCTGCTCGGTGACCGCGGCCACCGCCGACAGCAGCTGCAGCGGGTCGAACCCGGCGCCGGGCAGGAACTCCGACCGGAACTCGGCGTTGCCCGGGCTGTCGGGCAGGAAGATCGAGTCCAGGATGCCGCGCTCGGCGGTCCGGGCCAGCTCGGCGTAATGCCGCACGTCCAGCACCGACGCCGGGTCCTGCGGCCCGACGATCCACGCGGACTCGTGGTAGCCCGAGTTGCGCAGGTAGGCGTTCAGGGTCAGGAACCGGCGCGTGTCAGTGCTCATGTGCATCCACCCTAGCCAGGCCCGCCGACACCCGGCCCCGGGGCTCAGCTGGACCAGGCCAGCGGCAGCCGCTTGACGCCGCGCTGGAAATTCGACCGCAGGAACGCCGGCTCGCCCGCGTACTCCAGCGCCGAGGTACGGGCCAGCAGCTCGGTGAACAGCGCCTGCATCTGCAGCCGGGCCAGGTGCGCGCCCAGGCAGAAATGCGGCCCGTGCCCGAACACCAGGTGCGGGTTGGGGTCGCGGCGGATGTCGAACCGGTCCGGGTCGGCAAAGACCGCCTCGTCGCGGTTGGCCGAGGCGAACGAGACGACCACCTTGTCGCCCCCGCGCACCGGCTGGCCGCCCAGCTCACAGTCGCGGGTGGCGGTGCGCCGGAACGTCATCACCGGCGTCCACCAGCGCAGCATCTCGGCCACGGCCGCCGGCATCAGGCCCGGGTCGGCGCGGAGCTCGCGCTGGGCGGCCGGATGCTCCAGCAGCGCGATGCACGCCCCCGGCAGGCCGTTGCGCAGGGTCTCGTTCCCGGCCACCGCGAACAGCCAGAACATGTTCTCGAACTCCTCGGCCGTGACGCGGTGCCCGTCCTCATCAGCCTGCGCCAGCAGGATGGACATCACGTCGGGCCCGGGACGGCTGCGCTTGTGCTCGGCCAGCAGGTGGGCGTAGGCGTAGAGGTCGGGCATGCCCGCGCGGGTGCGCGGGTCGGGCATCCGGCCGGCCGCGTCCGGCGCCGGCCGCAGCGCGAGCGCCTCGCGCGCCATCGGCGTCCCGCCCGCGGCGTCGAACTCGGCCGAGGCGGCGTAGTCCGGATCCTGGTAGCCGATCACCCGGTTGGACCAGTCGAACAGCAGCCAGCGGTCCTGCTCGGGCACCCCGAGCACGTCGGCCAGGGTCAGCAGCGGCAGGTCGGCGGCCAGGTCCCTGGCGAAGTCGCAGGCGCCCCGCGGCCCGGTCAGCACCCGCTCGCACAGCGCACGGGCATGGCCGCGGATCCGGTCTTCGAGCCGGGCCACTGCGCGCGGGGTGAACGAGCGGGCCAGCATCCGCCGCAGCCTCCCGTGCTCCGGCGGGTCCATGTTCAGCATCATCGCCCGGGTGTAGCGCAGCGCCGCCGGGCTGGCCGGGTCGCGGATCTGGGTCGCCCCTAGCCAGGACGAGAACAGCTGCGGCCGGCGCAGCACCGACTCCACCTCGGCGTGCCGCAGCACCAGCCAGAACCCCGGCCCAGCCGGCCAGCCCAGCACCGGGATCTCCTCGGCCCAGGTCACCGCGCCCGCGCGGCGCAGCCGGCCCAGCGCGTCGTAGGGCACCCCGGTCACGTACGTCGCCGGGTCGAACACCACCTCGGTGTCTGGCCGGACGGCGCCCGGGCGCGCGGTGCCCGGCTGCGCGCTGTCCGGCCGGCCAGAGCCCGCGGCCGCCTGCGGTGCCGGCGTCATGCTCAGCCGCGCCCCAGGAACTCCTCGACCGACGCGGTCAGCGCGGCCGGGGTCTCGAACATCGGGTAGTGCCCCGCGTTCGGGATCACCTCCAGCTCGGCCCGCGGGAAGAGCTGCAGCCAGGTCTGCTTCATGACCTCCGCCGACAGCGCCGGGTCGTGCTCGCCGACGATGACCTTGACGTCGGCCGGCGGGCCGGCCTGCTGACTGGCCGCGACCTCGCCGGAGAAGTCGGTTTTCGCCCACGATTCCAGGTAGGCGGCGAACGCCGCGGTCTCGGCGTGGTCGAGCGAGTGCTGGACGATGTGCTGCACGAACGCCGCGGGCAGCCGCCCGCCGGTGGTGAAGTTGATGATCGCGAACCGGTTGTCCCGGCTGGCGGCCGCGCCGGAGAACAGCGCCCAGCCGTCGGCGTCGAACGGCACGCCGGTGGCCGGCACCGGGTTGATCCCGATCAGCTTGCGCACCCGGCCGGGGGCGCGCAGCAGCACGTGCTGGATCGCCTGGCCGCTCATCGAGTGGCCGACCAGCGAGAAGCTGTCCCAGCCCAGCTCGTCAGCTAGCGCCAGCGCGTCGGCGGCGGCCTCGGCCATGGTGAACTCGCCCGCCACGCCGCGGCGGCTGCCGTAGCCGCGCAGGTCCATGAAGGCCCAGGTGCAGGCCGCGGTGTCCAGGTAGTCGGGCAGCGCGCCCCAGCCGCGCGCCGAGCCGAACCAGCCATGCAGGGCGAGCACCTTGTGCGCGCCGGAGCCGACAGTCACGTGCGAGCTGGCCATGGCCGCCTCCCGCAGATAGCGGACGTTACTGCCGAATGTAACCGCCTGGCGGGCCCGCGTCAGCGGTCTGTGGCCCCGGAGTCGGTCAGCTAGCCTCGCGCGGACAGGCTAGGGCTTCCTCCCGACGCCGCAGTACAGGATCCGGGAGCCATCGGTGTCCGCCATCTCCGGGTCCTCCGCCCCCCACAGGCCGGCATACGTGACCGCCGGCTCTGCTCCCGGATACGGCGCGACCAGCTCCAGGCCCTCGAAGAAGCGCTCCACCTCGGCCAGGGAGCGGAAATGAATGCGCTCGGTGGCACTCTGGTAGTTCTCGGTGATCGCCTCGACCGCGCGCGGCGGCATCCGGTCTGCGGTGACCTGCGACATGGCCAGGTAGCTCCCCGACGCCAGCGCCGCCGCATACTGGCGGATCAATCCCCGCGGATCCGATCCGTCGTCGACGAAGTACAGAATCCCGGTCATCAGCAGGCCAGCCGGCTGGCTGAAATCGATCATCTCCCGCAGCAGCCGGTGGCCCAGCAGCCGGCCGGGGTCCCGCAGGTCACCCTCGATCAGCACGGTTCCCGCCGAGCCAGCTAGCAACTCCGTGGCGTGGGCCAGCACTTCGGGGTCGTTGTCCACATACACCACCCGGGCATCGGGCACCACGGTCTGCACGGCCTGATGGGTGTTGTTCGCCGTAGGCAGTCCGGCCCCGATATCAATGAACTGGCGGATCCCGGCCTCGGCCATCCATCTCGCCGCACGCTGGTGGAATCCGCGGTTCGCGTAGACGGCGTCCACGGTATCGGGGAACTCGGCCCGGATCCGCTCCGCCGCGGCCCGGTCCACCGCAAAGTTGTTCGTGCCGCCCAGTATGTAGTCGTACAGCCGGGCCGGGCTCGGCCTGGTCGCATCCACACCCGGCGGCACCGGAACAGCCTCTGTCATCGATCAATCCCGGTCATAAGATCGTCATCTCCCTGATTGGCACTCAGCCACGCCGTTGCAGGTGACAGCCTCCGGAATGGCCACGATCGCCAATTGCCGGAATGGCCAACGATAGCGGTGCTTGTGCTGAATCTACCTCGTCCGCAGCTTGGCGGAGGCCGCAGGATCACGGACCCGGACCCTGACCCGGCTTTTGGTGACCCGTCCCTGCGGCAGCACAACGGCATCGCGGACGACAAGGCATGCGGGGCGACAGGGCATGCGGACGACCGCTGGCTGGCGCCTGCCGGCAGGCGCGATAGCGACGCCCGGGCTGGCTGACCTGCGGTGCGCAGCCGAAGCCGGGAACCCGGCCGCGCCAGCCAGGCTGGCCATCTCGCTACGATCACGGGCATGGTTCAGGTTCAGGCAGTCCTGCTCGACCTCGATGCCACGCTCCTGGACTACGACGAGGATTTCTGGGAGCAGACCATCGGGGCCGCCGCTACCGCGCTGGCACGCGACGTCCCCGGCCTGCCCGCGGGCGAGCTGGCCCGCAGCTACCGGCAGCTGGCCATCACGCACTGGCAGACCGTCGAGGCAACCGCGTCAGCCGTCGTCCGGTCCGCGGTGGACGGGTACCCGGACTGGCGCCTGGTATGGGGCCAGGCCCTGAGCGGGCTCGGCTTCGATGACGACGCCCTGGCCGAGCGCGTGGCCGAGGAGTACCGCCAGGCCCGGATCCGAAGCTACCGGCTCTACGCGGACGTGACCGAGGTGCTCCCGGAACTGCGCCGCCGGACCGGGGCGGTCGGCCTGGCCACCAACGGCGCCAGCCAGACCCAGCGCGACAAGATCGCGGTCACCGGGCTGGCCCGCTACCTGGACGTGATCATGATTTCCGGCGAGGCCGGCGTGGCCAAGCCCGATCCGGAGATCTTCGACCTGGCCCTGGGCAAGGTCGGCGTCCCGCCCGAGGCCGCCTGGCACATCGGGGACAGCCTGGGCGCCGATGTGGCCGGCGCCCGCAACGCCGGCCTGGCCGAGGCCATCTGGATCAACCGGTCCGGCGCGCCCGCACCGCCGGCCG
>DASUBV010000294.1:0-15870 GCA_035763085.1 Streptosporangiaceae bacterium
GGCCGCGGGCAGGTCAGGCGGTGATCACGTCGACGCCGGCATCGGCGAACGCCGCTGCCTCGGCCGGTCCGAGGCCGGTGTCGGTGACCAGGACGCTGACCTCGCGGGTGGCGCAGATCCGGGCGAAGGCGCGGTGGCCCACCTTGGAGCTGTCGGCGGCCACCACGACGCGGCCGGCCCGGCTGGCCATCAGCCGGTTGATGCTGGCCTCGCCCTCGTGGTGCGCGGTCGCCCCGGCGGCCGGGTCGATGCCGTCCACGCCGAGGATCGCCACGTCGAGGGTGACCTGGTCCAGGACGCCGGTGGCCAGCGGCCCGGTGAGCTCGTAAGACTGCGGGCGGGCCACTCCCCCGGTGGCGACGATCTTGATGTGCTGGCGGACGGCCAGCTCGGCGGCGATGTTCAGCGCATTGGTCACGACGGTCAGCGCGGGCGATGCGGCACCGGAGTTCAGGTCGGGGCGGACCGCGAGGGCCCGGGCGACCTCGGTGGTGGTCGTCCCGCCGTTGAGCCCGGCCACCTGGCCCGGCCGGATCAGCGCCGCGGCCGCCGCGGCGATGCGCTGCTTCTCCGACGGGTGCCGCTCGGACTTGTAGCGCAGCGGCAGGTCATAGGTGACGCCCTGGGCCACCGCGCCGCCGCGGATGCGCCGCAGCATCTGCTGGTCGGCCAGCTCGTCGAAGTCGCGGCGCACCGTCGCGGCGGACACGCCCAGGACCCTGGCAGCCTGCTCGACCTGCAGCTGGCCCTCGGCAGCCAGCAGTTCCAGCAGGTCATTCCACCGGCTGTACCGGCTCAACGGCATCCTCCCCGGATCATTGCGCGAACGTGCCCGGGCCGGGCCGCGGGCACCGGCCGGACCGTGCCAGGCGGCCGTGCCGGGCGGCGCCGTCCTGCGTCCGCAGCCGCAGCGTGCCCGGGCCTGGCCGGCGCAGCACAGGATGGCGCAGTCCGCCCTGTTCCGAATATGCTTGTTTCTGATATATACCAAGCATAACTGTGCATGTGTGCGTGAACAGCACTGCCCGTGCCCGCGCGCCGGGCGAGGCCACGCGGCACCGCGCGGCGCGGCACCGCCCGGCAGCACGGCGCAGCGCAGCCGACGACCGGAGGAACACATCAGTGAGTGTCCAGCCAGACCCCGGAGCCGGCCGCCTGATGGAAGCCGAGCTGGCGTCGCAGCCCGAGTGCTGGCGGCGGGCCGCCGGGCTGGCGCCGGGCGTGGCGGGCCTGCTGCCCCGCCGGGGTGAGCGCGTCGCGGTGGCGGGCTGCGGGACCTCGTGGTTCATCGGCCAGTCCTACGCCGCCGCGCGGGAGGCCGCCGGGCACGGCGAGACTGACGCGTTCGCGGCGTCGCAGATGCCGGCCGGGCGCCGCTACGACCGGGTCGTGGTGCTGTCCCGCTCCGGCACCACCACCGAGATCCTGGACCTGCAGGCCCGGCTCAGCGGGCGGTCGCCGACGCTGGCCATCACCGCCGACCCGGCCGGCCCGGTGGCGCGGCGGGCCGACACGGTCATCGCGCTGGACTTCGCCGATGAGCAGTCGGTGGTGCAGACCCGCTTCGCGACCACCGAGCTGGTCCTGCTGCTGGCCGGCCTCGGCCAGGACACGAGCGCGGCTGCAACGGCGGCGGCCGGGGTGCTGGCCCGCCCGGTGCCCGCGGAGCTGACGGCTGCCCGCCAGGTTACGTTCCTGGGCGACGGCTGGACCTGCGGCCTGGCCAGCGAGGCGGCGCTGAAGCTGCGCGAGGCGGCCGGGATGTGGACCGAGTCTTACCCGGCGATGGAGTACCGGCACGGCCCGATCGCCGTCACCGGCCCCGGCAGCGTGGTGTGGTCGCTGGGCGAGATGCCCGACGGCCTGGCCGCGGAGATCGCTGCCGCCGGCGGCCTGGCCTGGCCCGGCGGCCCGGAGCCGCTCGCCGACCTGGTCGCGGTGCAGCAGCTGGCCCTGGCCCTGGGCCGTTCCCGCGGGCTGGATCCCGACCAGCCCCGGAACCTGACCCGGTCGGTCATCCTGGCCCGGCCCTGAGCATGCGCCGGCCCCCTGCTTCGCCTGGCCCGGCCCGCCGGTGATCCTCGTCGTCACGCTCAACCCGGCGCTCGACGTGACCCACCACGTCGAGCAGGCGGACTGGGCAGGCGTCAACCGGCCGCACACGGTCATGACCCGGCCCGGCGGCAAGGGCGTCAATGTCGCCCGCGTGCTGCTGGCCCTGGGCACCGGCGTGCTGGTCACCGGCCTGGCCGGCGGCGCGGCGGGCGACGCGGTGCGGGCCGGGCTGGACGCGGCCGGGGTGCCGGCCGACCTGACGCCCATCGCCGCCGAGACCCGCCGGACCTTCGCCGTCGTCGACGCCGCGCGCGGGCAGACGGGGCTGTTCAACGAGCCGGGACCGCCGGTGTCGGAAGCCGAGTTCGCCCGGTTCCGGGACCGGTTCCGCGCCGCGCTGCCCGCCGCCGCCGCGGTGGTGCTCACCGGCAGCCTGCCGCGCGGGCTGCCCGCCAGCTGCTACGCGGAGCTGATCGCCCTGGCCGACGGCACCCCGGTCGTCCTGGACACCGACGGCCCGCCGCTGCGCGACGGCGCCGCGGCCGGCCCCGCGATCGTCAAGCCCAACCTGGCCGAGCTGGAGCGTGTCGCCGGCCGCCCGCTGCGTGCCGGCCCCGGTGCCGAGTCCGCCGCGCCGGACGAGGTCCGGCACGCCGCCCGGGAGCTGATGACCGCGGGCGCCGCGGCGGTCGTGGTCACTCTCGGCCCCGCCGGGCTGCTGGCGGAGACCAGCGACGGCACCTGGCGGGCCGTCCCGCCCGGCCCCGAGCCCGGCAACCCGACCGGCGCCGGCGACGCCGCCGTGGCCGGCCTGGCACGCGGCCTGGCACTGGGCCAGGCCTGGCCCGAGCGGCTGCGTCACGCCACGGCGCTCGGCACCGCGGCGGTGGCTGCGCCGGTTGCCGGCGAGTTCAGCCGCGAGCGCTACGCCGAGCTGCTGCCCGAGATCAGCGTCCGCCGGGACGACGACCCTGCCCAGCCCGGTGCGGCCCGGCCCGGTGCCGCCCGGCCCAGTCCCGCCCCGTCGCCGGAAGGCCGCCCGTGACCAGCGCCAGCATGAGCGAGATCATCGGCGCCGCCCGCGCGGCCGGCCGGGGCGTCGGCGCGTTCAACCTCATCGGCATCGAGCACGCCGAGGCCATCGTCTCCGGCGCCGAGGCCGCCAGGGCACCGGTCGTGCTGCAGATCAGCGAGAACTGCGTCGCCTACCACGGGGCACTGGAGCCCGTCGGGCTGGCCGCGCTGGCCATCGCCCGGGCCGCGGCCGTGCCCGTCGCCGTGCACCTCGATCACGCGACCCGCGAGGACCTGGTCCGCCGGGCCGCCGCCATCGGGATCGGCTCGGTCATGTTCGACGCCTCGGTGCTTCCCTATGCCGGCAACGTATCCGCGACCCGCTCGATCGCGGGCTGGTGTGCTGAGCGCGGCATCTGGGTGGAGTCCGAGCTCGGCGAGATCGGCGGCAAGGACGGGGTGCACGCGGCCGGCGCGCGGACCCGCCCGGACCAGGCCGCCGCCTACGCCGCGGCGACCGGGGTCGACGCGCTGGCAGTGGCCGTGGGCAGCTCGCACGCCATGCTGACCCGCGACGCCGTCCTGGACCTGGACCTGATCAGCGCGATCCGCGACGCCACCACCGTGCCGCTGGTGCTGCACGGCTCCTCCGGCGTGCCCGACGGCACGCTGACCGCGGCCGTGACGGCCGGCATGACGAAGATCAACATCGCCACCCAGCTGAACAAGGTATGGACCGCCGCCGTCCGGGACCGGCTCGGCGCCGACCCTGCGCTGGTCGACCCGCGCCGCTACACCGCCGCCGCCCGGGATGCCGTCAGCGCCGAGGTCGCCCGCCTGCTCGCCGTCCTCCGCGCCGCCCCGGCCTGAGCCGGCCGCCGCCGGAGTCAGGTGCCGGCCAGGCCCGTGGCGGCCACCGAGCGGATGAAGTAGCGCTGCGCCACGAAGAAGATCACCAGCATCGGGGCCAGGCTCATCACGTTGCCCGCCATCAGCAGCGGCCATTCAGTCTGGTGCGCTCCCTGGAACGTGGCCAGGCCCAGCGGCAGCGTCATCCGGCTCGTCGAGTTGACCGCGATCAGCGGCCACAGGAACGAGTTCCACGAGTCCAGGAACGTCAGCGCGGCCAGCGTGGCCAGCGCCGGGACCGACAGCGGCAGCACGATCTTCCACAGGACCCTGAGCCGGCTTGCCCCGTCCACCCGGGCCGACTCCTCGTACTCGACGGGCAGCGTGCGGAAGAACTGGCGCAGGAAGAACACCCCGAACGCGCTCGCTGCGTTCGGCACGATCAGCGCGCCGATGTGGTTGATCCCGACCGGCGCCAGCAGGTGCGTGCCCAGCCACTTGGTGATGATGAACTGCGGGATCATCGTGACCTGGAACGGCACCATCAGCGTGGCCATGATCACCACGAACAGCGCGCCGCGGCCCAGGAACCGGAACCGCGCGAATGCGTACCCCGCCAGCGAGCACAGCACCAGGTTCGAGACCACCGTGGTCACCGCGACGATCGCGCTGTTGAGGAAGAACCGCCCGAACGGGGCGGCGTTCAGCGCGTCGGTGTAGTTGCGCAGCCGGATCACGTGCGGGGCCAGGATCGGCGGAAAATGCAGCGCCTCGCCCGGCGTCTCGATCGAGGTCACGATGAGCCACAGGAACGGGAAGATCAGGATGATCGTGGCCGGGATCAGCACCAGGTGCCAGGGGCTGAACGGCAGCCGCCAGCGCCGGGCCGGCCGGGTCGCGTCCCGCGACATACTCAGCGCCATGCCGCCGCCCTCACGACCGGTAGTGGGTGAACCGCCGCCCGACCCGGAACTGGATCGCGGTGATCACCAGGATGATCAGGAACAGGACGTAGGCGATCGCCGAGGCGTAGCCGAAGTTGAAGTCGGTGAACGCCTGCTCGTACAGGTAATAGACCAGCACCGTGGTGGCGTTCAGCGGCCCGCCCTGGGTGCTCAGGTACACCTCGTCGAACAACTGCAGCGCATTGATCGTCAGCCACACGGCAAGGAACAGCGACGCCGGGCTGAGCAGCGGCAGCGTTACCCGGCGGAACGTGGTCCACGCTCCGGCCCCGTCGATGGCCGCGGCCTCGGTCAGCATCTGCGGCACGCCCTGCAGCGCGGCCAGGTAGATCACCACCGCGAAGCCGGTCCAGCCCCAGATCGTCATGACCAGGATCACGTACAGCGCCTGCGACGGCGAGTTCAGGAACTGTTGCGCCGGGATGCCGGCCAGCGACAGCACGTAGTTGACGATGCCGTAGGACGGGTCGAACAGCCAGATGAACACCAGCGCCTCGCTGATGGTGGAGATGGCCATCGTGGCGTAGGCGGCGGTCCGGTACACCGAGATGAACCGGATCTTGCGGTTCATCGCCACCGCCAGGAACAGCCCGACCAGCATCGTGCCCGGCACGAACAGCGCGGTGTAGATCAGCGTGTGCGCCAGGGCCTGGCCGATGACCGGGTCCTTCACCAGCTCCCGGTAGTTGTGCAGGCCGACGAACGGGGTGCTGGGCGACAGCAAGTTGGACCGCTGGAAGGACATCACCGCCGACCAGATGATCGGCGCCGCGCCGAACAGCCCGATGATGACCGTGGCCGGGGTGACGAACCCCCAGCCGGACACCTGCTCGGCCAGCCCGGCCCGCCGCTGCCGGGCCGGCGGCGCGGGCGCCGGGCGCGACCGGCGGCGGAGCGTGGCGAGGGTGGTCACGTCAGCCGTTCGGGTTGGCCAGGATCTGGTTGACCTGCCGTGCCGCGCTCGACAGAGCCGCGGCCGGCTGCGCCTTGCCGAGCAGCACCGAGACCACCATCGTGCCGAGCACCTGGGAGATCTTCGGGTAGCTGGGGATCTGCGGCCGGGCCTGCTTCACGTTGCCCAGGTTGGCGATGAAGGTGTTTACGCCCGGCAGCGCGGCGTTCATCTGCTGGCTGAACCCGGCTGCGTCGCCCACCGACTGCCGGGTCGGCAGGTCACCGGTCTTCAGCGAGAACGCCTTGACCTGGGCCGGGCTGGTCAGCCAGAGCAGGAACTTCTCCGCGGCTGAGACCTGGGTGGCGCCGTTGTTGAAGATCACCCAGTTGTCCGGTCCGGAGATGGTCTGGTGCCCGCCGGCTGATCCCGGGTAGGCGGGCATGACCTGCACGCCGTAGTGCACGTTGGGGAAGCTGCCCAGGTCCCACGGGCCGGTGACCAGCATCCCGATCCGGCCCGAGTTGAACAGGGTGCCGTAGGCCGAGTCGGTCGGGTCCAGGTACATCGACTTGTCGGTGACGGCCATCGTGCGCAGCGTCTCCAGCGACTTCAGCCCGGCCGCCGAGTCGAACGCCGCCTTCTTGTTATCGGGGGTCAGCAGCTGGCCGCCGGCCTCCCACAGCAGCGCCTCCCAGTGCCACACCGTGTCCTCGCTGCCCGGCGTGACGTAGGCCGTGCCGAACTGCTTGGCCGCCGGGCTGGTCAGCTTCTTCGCGTCGGCCATGAACTGGTCCCAGGTCCAGTCCGGCGATGGCGGGGCCAGGTGGGCCCGGGCGAACAGCGTCTTGTTGTAGACCACGGCCAGGTTGTCGACCAGCGCCGGGATACCGATGACCTTGCCGTTGACGGTGGCCACGTCCCGCTCGCCGACCCAGAAGTCGGTCCAGTTCACCCCGGCGCGCTGCACCACCTGGGTCAGGTTGACCACCTTCGGGATCTGCGCCACGTTGGGAGCCCATGACCCGTACAGGTAGGCGATGTCGGGCACGCTGCCGCCGCGCACCGCGGTCAGCACCTTCTGCAGCGAGTTGTCGTTGTTGACGAACAGGCTGGTCACCTTCACGCCCGGGTGCGCCTTGTTGTACTGCGCGACCTGCTGGGCGAAGACCTTGGCCTCGGTGCCGGTGTAGCCCTCCCAGATCGTGATCGAGCTGGCCGAGCTCCCGCCCTGGCTGTCGCTGCCGCACGCCGCCAGGCCCAGGGCCACCAGTGCGGCCGCCAGTGCGGTCCGCAGCCAGGTTCTTGCCATGCTGACCTCTCGTCTGCGCCGGGGCCGCCCGGGCGGCGGCGGGCCGGCGCCCGGGGGACGGCCGCTGCCGGGGATACGGCCTGATCGGGGTGATTCTTGCGTGAATCGCGGATGTTTCGCACATCATCGCGCGAAATAATGACCTGATTCAAGCCTCAGCCGCCAGAACGGCCTGGCCTGATCACCCGGTGGGCGCCTCCTGGCAGGCCGGATCTGCGCCGATCTCCGGCGACACGTTTGCGCACTCTTGCTCGAAGCAAACCGGAATGCGACACTATCGGACTGTGGTCAAGGTAGCCTTCGTCGGCGCTGGCAGCGTCGAGTTCACCCGCAACGTCGTCACCGACCTGTGCAGCTTCCCCGAGCTGCGCGACGGGCTGCACCTGGCCCTGCACGACATCAGCCCGGACCGGCTCGAGCACGCCCGCGCGCTGACCGAGCGAATCGCCAGCCAGTCCGGGGCCCGGGCGACCATCACCGCCTCGGCCACCCGGCCCGCCGCCCTGGAGGGCGCCGACTACGTCATCAACGAGGTGCAGGCCGGCGGCTACACCGCGACCCGGCGCGACTTCGACATCCCGGCCCGCTACGGCGTCCGCCAGACTATCGCCGACACGCTGGGCATCGGCGGCATCTTCCGCGGGCTGCGCACCATCCCGGTGGTGCTCGGCATCGCCCGCGACATGATCGACGTCTGCCCGGACGCCTGCCTGCTCAACTACAGCAACCCGATGGCCATGCTGCCGTGGGCGGTCTACGCCGGGACCGGCTTCGGCCGGGTGTTCGGGCTGTGCCACTCGGTCCGCGACACCCACGAGTTCCTGGCCGGGCTGGTCGGCGTCCCCCGTGACCAGGTCGACTTCCTCACCGCCGGCTTCAACCACCAGGCCTTCGTGCTGCGCTTCGAGCACCAGGGCCAGTCGCTGTACCCGAAGCTGGCCGCGATCATCGAGGACTCGCCGGAGCTGCAGCGCCGGGTCCGGGTGGAGATCTTCCGCCGGTTCGGCTACTTCCCCACCGAGTCCAGCGAGCACTCCGCCGAGTACGTGCCGTGGTTCATGCACCACGACGACCAGGTCGGGCAGTTCCGCATCTTCGTCGGCGACTACCTGGCCCGGTCGGAGGAGAACCTGCGCGAGCTCGACGAGCTGGCCGCCCAGCTGGAGTCCGGCCAGCCGCTGGACCTCGCCCCGACCAGCGAGCTGGCCTCGGAGTTCATCCACTCGGCGGAGACCGGCACGCCGCGCGAGATCTACGTCAACGTGCGCAACGGCGACCTGATCACCAGCCTGCCCCCGGAGTGCTGCGTCGAGGTGCCCTGCGAGGTGGACGCCGCCGGCGCCCGGCCGCGCCCGGTCGGCGCGCTGCCGCCGCAGCTGGCCGCCCTGAACCGGACCTTCCTCAACGTCGTCGAGCTCACCGTGGCCGCCGTGCTGGAGGGCAGCCGCGAGCACGTCTACCAGGCGGCCCTGCTGGACCCCAACACCGCCGCCACCCTCACCACCGCGCAGACCATCGCGATGTGCGACGACCTGCTCGCGGCCCACCACGACCTGCTGCCGCCGGCCCTGGCCACCTGACCGCGGCAAGCGGCTACCCGACCGGGATCGCAGCGAAAGTCTTGACCGCGACCTGACGACGCGTTACGTTCCGGCACGCGCATACCTGTGCCTTTCGACGAGAGGGGGGCCACGCAGCGGGCGCCGGAGGTCCGGCCCGGCGGCGGGCCGGACTGTCGAAAGGTGGAGCGTATGCCGAAGACGTTACGTCTGCGCCGGCCGGCCTGGGTGCTGATCACCGTGCCGGTCATGGCCATCGCCGGGGTGAGCACGGCCGCTGTCAGCCAGGCGGCCACGCAGTCCCCGGCCCGGGTGATGACGACCAGCCAGGCCAGGCCAGTGACACCCGACCACGTCAATCAGCTGGACTGTAACGGCTACAGCACGAAGTACCAGGCACTGAACCCGGGCATGAAGCGCGCCTGCACCGATCCGCGGGGCGCCAGGAACGCCAGCTACCAGAACGGCAAGTACCACGGCCGGTTCGAGGACAACGGCCACTATGTCGGCCACGACGAGCCGAGCGTCAAGTTCATCTCGCACGCGGCAGGCTCCGGCAACACCATGACCTATGTCATGAGGCTGCCGAGAGACCCGGCCAGGGCACCGACGGCCAGCGGCAGCATCACCGACTACAACGAGCTGAGCGTGGCTCCGTGGTTCGGGCTGCCGATGTGTGACCCGGCGTCCTACCCGCAGAACCCCTGCGTCCCCGACAGCGACTCCAATTCCGGGGCGATCAGCGACCCGAACGCGGCGGGCTCGGCGTTCATGGAACTACAGCTGTACCCGCCGGGCTACGCCCCGTTCGCGGACAACATGAGCTGCTCGAGCACCCAGTGGTGCGCAGCCATGACCATCGACAGCCTGGAATCGCAGTTCAACTTCGCGAACCTCAACCCGGCCTGCGAGGAGCCGGTCAACTTCGCCTTCCTGCAGAGCAACGGCAAGCCCGCCGGGCCGCCCAGCCCGCAGCTGGCGAACCTGGCCACCGACACGCCGAACAAGCACACGCTGAAGATGAACGGCGGCGACGTGCTGAAGCTGGCCATCACCGACCCGGCGAGGGGCTTCACGGCGAAGATCACCGACGTGACGACGGGCCGCAGTGGCTTCATGACCGCCAGCGCTGCCAACGGGTTCATGGACACCAACTTCCAGACCTGCGACGGCATGCCGTTCACGTTCCATGCCGAGTACAGCACGGCCAGCCAGCAGAACCAGGTGCCGTGGGCGGCGCTGGAGGGCGGCGTGCTCATGCAGCAGGAGATCGGCCACTTCGAGGTCTGCGGCTCGGTGTCGCACCGGCTGCCGCTGAGCGAGGACAACGGCGCGTTCACCGACAAGAACGTGTTCCAGACCTGCAACGGCGGCACGGAGGGCCGCCACCATGCCGGCGAGGGCCCGTGCAGCCTGACGACCGGGATCTGCCAGCACGCCAGCACCGAGGGCACCACCGGGCCGATCGCCTGCCCGACGAGCAACTCGGCGAGCGGCCAGCTGTGCGAGTTCTCGGACGCCGAGTGCTTCCCCAAGGGCACCCGGGTCACCACCTTCAACGGCAGGGCCGTCAAGGAGCACACCAAGATCGCCGGGTGCCTGGACAACTTCTTCCAGAACGGCGACCTGGACTTTGACGGCACCAGCTACCAGTCGTTCACCTGGCCGGACGGGACCCGCAGCCACCCGACCGCGTTCCGCTACCTCGGGCCGTTCCAGGCGGACGGCACGCCGTACCCGAGCATCCAGTTCGAGACCGACGCGCCGGCCTCGGAGTTCCTGTGCAACACCACGACCGGGCTGAACTGCGACGTCAAGCCGCTGGGCTCGAAGTTCTATCCGTTCTGGTCGCTCAACAGCACTCAGAAGCTGGCCGGCGTCAAGACCCCGGCCGGGGCCTGCGTGTGGAACTTCGGCAGGACACTGCCTGTCACCAGGCGAACGTTCGGCAGGGACCGGCAGTACGGCGTGCCCGACGTCGCGCGGTTCGGCGGCACCAACGCCAGCGCCGTGCGCGCCAACCCGGCGGCGACAGGCAACTGCCCCGCCTTCAGC
Organism: Streptosporangiaceae bacterium; assembly: GCA_035763085.1. Lineage (GTDB taxonomy): Bacteria > Actinomycetota > Actinomycetes > Streptosporangiales > Streptosporangiaceae > DASUBV01. The sequence continues at coordinate 10,702 of DASUBV010000294.1, forward strand.
CTGCCGTGATACCCGAGGTGAGGTAACGGCCGGGCACCGGGCCTGTCCCGCGCGGGGCGCGGGGCAGGCCCGGCAGCCGGCCGGGCGGGCGGCTAGAGCTCGACGCTGGTGCCGGGTTCCAGGCGGCTCAGCTCCGGGCCGCCGGACTTGCTGACCAGGCCGAGCAGCATCGAGATCAGGCCGGTGCCCTCCGGGCTGAGGACCGCGTCGTGGATGGCGTAGCCGCGCTGCGGCGCGACCTCGCGGGCGTAGGCGGCGGCCTCGGCGAACTTCAGCCACGGCGCGCTGACCGGCAGCAGCAGGGTGCGCACCGGGTCCTCGGGCACGGTGAAGGAGTCGCCCGGGTGGAAGACCTCGCCGTCCACGGCGAAGCCGGTGTTGGTGATCAGCGGCACCTCGGGCAGGATCCGGGCGTGCTCGCGGCCGTAGACGTGCACGTCGAACCCGGCCGCGGCAAGCACGTCGCCGTGCGCGACGGCGTGCACCCGGCCGCCGAAGCCGTCGAACTGGCCGCTGACCGACGGGTTGGCGAACAGCTCCAGGTCCGGGCTGGCTTCCAGGGCCGCGCGCACGGCGTCGGCGTCGAGGTGGTCGGGATGCTCGTGGGTGATCAGCACAGCCTGGGCGCCGGCCAGCGCGTCGGGGCCGCTCCACCCGCCGGGGTCGATGACCAGGGTGGCGCCGTTCTTCTCCAGCCGGACGCAGGCATGGCCGAGCTTGGTGAGCCGCATGGCTTCTCCTTGATCTGCGAGGCCCCGGGCTTCCGAGCTTAGAGGCCGGCCGGGTCAGCGAGCGGCCATGCCGCGCAGCAGTTCGGCGACCACCCGGCGGGCGTACCGGGCGGGCGTGACCTCCTTCTGGCCGCGGCCGCGGGCCAGCACCGCGCCGGTCAGCAGGAGGGTAGCCACCTCGATGTCGGTGTCCTCGCGCAGCTCGCCGGTGGCCACCCCGCGGCGCAGCACCGAGCGGATCAGCTCCCGGCGCGGCTCCATAACCAGCTGGCTGTAGCGGGCCAGCAGCCGCGGGTACTTCAGCCCGTCGCCGTGCGGCAGCGCGAACTGGCGGGCCCGGCGGGGGTCGGCGGCCTCCTTGCACAGGGCCTCGATCACGGCGTTCAGGTCGGCCCGGACCGACCGGCCCTGCGGCTGCGGCAGCGGGGTGCACAGCCGGCCGACGGCCTCCAGCAGCAGGTCTTCCTTGCAGGGCCAGCGCCGGTAGATGGTGGCCTTGCCCACCCCGGCCCTGGCCGCGACCTGCTCGATGCCCAGGCCGTCGGCCCCGCACCGGGCGAACTCCTCCAGCGTGGCCTCGAGGATGGCCCGGTCGGCCCGCTCGCTGCGGGGCCGGCCGGGCTTGCGCGGTGCCGGGACGGGATCGGGCGCGGGCGCTGCGGCAGCGGCCGGCCGGGGGGCGGGGACGGCAGGCAGCCGGGCGGCCGGCATCAGGACCCCGATTCCTCGGCCGGGCGGGCCAGCGCGGGCTCGCCGGGCGGGCCGCCCTGGCCGGCCGGGCGGGCCTCGCGGCCGGGCATCCAGGCCGCCGTGGCCGCCGCGCCCAGCACCGCGATGACCACCGAGATGACCGAGGCCAGGTGCATGGCGTGCACGAACGACGTGCTCGCCGCGGTCAGCAGCCGGGTCCCGGAGTGCCCCAGGCCCAGGGCGACGACCTGAGTCTGGGCGATGGACTGGGTGGCGATCGTGCGCGCGGCGGGCGGCACCACGTGCAGGTAGGGGCCGAGCTGGGTCCGGTAGGCCTGGGCCACCACTGAGCCGAGCACCGCCACGCCGAGCGCGACGGCCACCTGCCGGCTGGTGTTGGTGATGGCCGAGCCGGCCCCGCCGCGGTCGCGCGGCACGACCGACATGACGCCCTCGGTCGACGGCGGCATGACCAGCCCCATGCCGATGCCCTGCACCGCGAACACCACCTCCAGCACCCATACCGGGGTGGCGACGCCCAGCAGGTAGTAGCCGACCAGGGCCACCGCGATGATCAGCAGGCCGGCCGTGACGACCGCCTTGGCCCCCAGCCGCCGGACCAGCGCGGCCGTGCGCGGCGCGGTGACCAGCTGGCCCGCGGCCAGCGGGATGGTCAGCAGCCCGGCCCGCAGCGGGCTGTAGCCGAGCACGTTCTGGGTGTAGAAGCCGGTGAAGAAGAAGGCGCCCGACAGCGAGAAGAAGGCCAGCATGATGGCGGCCGACGCCGACGACAGCCGCGGGTCGCGGAACAGCCGCACGTCCAGCGACGGGTTGCCGACCCGGGCCTCCCACCAGGTGAACACACCCAGCACCGCGAGCCCGGCGGCCAGCGGGCCGAGTACTCCGGCCGACAGCCACGAGCCCGTGTCGCCGCCGGAGATGATGCCGTAGACCAGCAGCACCAGCCCGGCGATCGACAGCAGCACGCCCAGGTAGTCGACCCGGCCCGGCGACTGGCTGCGCGACTCGGGCACCACCAGGGCGATAGCGATGATGCCGACGGCGGTGACCGGCACGTTGACCAGGAACACCGAGCCCCACCAGAAGTGGTCGAGCAGCAGCCCGCCGGCGATCGGGCCGATCGCCACGGCCACGCCCACCGCCGAGGCCCAGATGCCGATGGCCCGGGCCCGCTCCCGCGGCTCGAAGACGTTGGTGACGATCGACAGCGTCTGCGGCATCACCGCCGCCCCGCCCAGGCCCATCGCCGCCCGGGCCCAGATCAGCTGATCGGGCGTCTGCACGTAGGAGGAGACCAGCGAGGACAGGCCGAACAGGGCCAGGCCGATGAGCAGCATCTTCCGCCGGCCGATCCGGTCGCCGATCACCCCGAAGGTGAACAGCAGGCCGGCGAACACCAGCGTGTAGGAGTTGATCGCCCACTCCAGCTGGCTCTGGCTGGCGCCGAGCCCGGCGCGCGGCTCGGAGATGGTCTTCAGCGCGATGTTCAGGACGGTGTTGTCCAGCACGATCGCGACCAGGCTGATGATCAGGACGCTGAGGATGATCCACCGGCGGCCGTGCACTGCCTGGGGGTCCATGCTGCCTTTCCCGGTGGGTCACGGGCGTTCACTGGCGTTCGGCTGCGTTCAGCGGGGTGGTGCCGCGTTCTGCCGTGGCGCCCTGCCCGGCCGGCGCACCCGCAGGGCGGGCAGGGTCGGATCCGGCCCGGCGGCGCCGGCGGATCTGTGGTGGTAGAGCCGTGCAGATAAGCCATGCTGGAGGGCACCCCGAAGGTGCTGCCATTTACAATACGAAACTATACCGTATCGCTAACGGCGCCATTTGCCGGCTTCGGCATGCCGCGCCGCCTGTCTGGCGCCGGGCTGCCCGGCCGGCCGCTGCCGGTGTCCAGGGCGGCCCGGCTATGTCATGATCGGGGTGTCCGGGTACGCCGCTGGGGCGACTCGAGACGCGGAGGACTGCGATGATCTCACATCAGGCTGGTCCCGGGCAGGCCGCGACAGACGCGCGGACCGCCACCACGGGAAGCGAGCCCGGGCCGCTGTACGGCGGGGCCGCCAGCCGGCGGGTCACCGTCCGCGACATCGCCGCGGCCAAGCGCCGCGGCGAGCGCTGGCCGATGCTCACCGTCTACGACGCGCTGACCGCGCGCGTGTTCGACGACGCCGGGATCCCGGTGCTGCTGGTCGGCGACTCGGCCGCGATGGTCGTCTACGGGTACGACTCCACGATCCCGGTCACCGTCGATGACCTGATCCCGCTCACCGCCGCCGTGGTCCGCGGCTCGCGCCGCGCCCTGGTCGTCGCGGACCTGCCGTTCGGCTCTTACCAGGCCTCGCCGCAGGCCGCGCTGGCGGCGGCCACCCGGTTCCTGAAGGAAGCCGGCGCGCACGCGGTGAAGCTGGAAGGCGGCAGCCGGGTGCTGCGCCAGGCCGAGGAGCTCGTCGCGGCGGGCATCCCGGTCATGGCGCACCTGGGCCTGACTCCGCAGTCGGTCAACGCCTTCGGCGGCTACCGGGTCCAGGGCCGCGGCGAGGACGGCGACCGGCTGCTGCGCGACGCCAAGTCGATGCAGGCCGCCGGTGCGTTCGCCGTGGTGCTGGAGTGCGTTCCCGCCGAGCTGGCCGCCCAGGTCACCGCCGCGCTGGACATCCCCACGATCGGGATCGGCGCCGGCCCGGACTGCGACGCCCAGGTGCTGGTCTGGCAGGACATGGCCGGCCTGTCACCGCGGGTGGCCAGGTTCGTCAAGCGCTACGCCGACCTGGCGGGCGTGCTGCGCGACGCCGCGCAGGCGTTCGGCGCCGAGGTCAGCGGCGGCACGTTCCCCGGCGCCGAGCACTCCTACCGCTGAGCGCCTGTTACTTCTGCGCGCCTGCTGACCGCTGCGCCTGTCACCGCAGCGCCTGCCAGCGCGCAGCGCCGGGGACCGCTGCGCCGCGACAGCCGGGCCGGCGGTCAGACGTCGGTGATCCGGATGCCCGCGTGCGCCTTGTAACGCCGGTTCACCGACACCAGGTTCGCCGTCAGCGCCTCGACCTGGCCGCAGTTGCGCAGCCGGCCCGCGTAGATCCCGCGGGCGCCGGGCAGCAGGCCGGCCAGCGCCTGCACCAGGTCGGTCGCGGCGCGGTCGTCGCCCAGCACCAGGATGTCCAGGTCCAGCCGGGCGACCTCCGGGTCCAGCAGCAGCACCGCCGACACGTGGTGGAAGGCGCCGACCACGGTGCTGTCCGGCAGCACGGCGGCGGCCTGCTGCGCGGCGCTGCCCTCGGGCACCGGCAGCGGGTAGGCGCCGCGCTTGTCGAAGCCGAGCGGGTTGACGCAGTCGATGACGATCTTGCCCGACAGCTCGGCGGCCAGGCTGGCCAGCAGCTCCTGGTGGCCCTCCCAGGGGACGGCCACGATCACCACGTCGGCGCCCGCCGCGGCCGCGGCGTTGTCCGCGCCGGTCACCTGCGGGGCGCTGCCCACGGTGGCGGCCGCCGCGGCGGCCCGCCCGGCGTCGCGCGACCCGATGATCACCCGCTGGCCGGCCAGGGCCAGCCGCCGCGCCAGGCCCCGGCCCTGGTCCCCGGTGCCGCCTAGCACGCCGATCACCAGGGAACTGAGATCGGGGGCATCCCGGCCGCCGGCGGTGCTGGCAGGGGACGAGGCAGGCTCAGGCGCAGATGGTGGCATGTGCTGATCCTCGCAGAGCCGGCCGCCCGGCCGGCGGCGGGCCGCC
>DASUBV010000295.1:0-12923 GCA_035763085.1 Streptosporangiaceae bacterium
CACGCCGTCGCTGAGCACCGCGACGGTGACGCCCGCGCCGCTGGAGGCCTGCCAGGCCTGCCGGACCTGCAGTGCGCTGAGCCACCACTCCTGGTTGCGGACCTGGTCAGCGAAAGCGGGAGCGCCTGCGGCCACAACCCAAACCGCCGCCAGTCCTGTGGCGATCACGGGCATGACCGGGCGGGGGAACCTCAGCGGCACGCCGGATCTGCCTTCCGTGGGGAGTCCTCCCGCATTGTGCCATGTTCCGGCTAGTTAGGAGCCTTCTGAGCATTTTCTTTACGGCCGGCGAACGGCGCTGGCCAGGGCCGGAGCCGGGCAGCGCCGGGCTCGCGCGCTCGCGTCCGGGATGCCCGCCAGGCGCCGCCGTCTCGCGTCGCAAGCTCCTCATTCCAGGCGGCGCCGGGAGCCCTCCGGGCCGCCCGGCCGAGTTGCTTACGGCTGGCGGGCCGGCGCCAGCCGCACGTGCGCGCCCGGCGGCAGGCCGAGCTCCTGGGCCGCGTCGCCGGCGTTGACCGCCAGCGAGATCAGGCCCGCGCTGTCGGTGAACGCCACGATCTCGCCGGGCGCCACGGCGGCGAAGGTGTCGGTGAACGGGACGGTGAGCTGGCGGCGGCCGGCCCGGACCACCAGCTGCGTGCCGACTCCGATGCCCAGCAGCCCGGCCTGCGCGGCGGGGATGGACAGCTGGACGTTCCCGAACCGGTCCACCGACATGACCTCGCCCTCGGCCTCGCCGTCGGCGACCCGGCTGGTCGGGGCGGGCAGCGTCACCAGGTCCTCGATGTCGACCTCGTCGCCCGCCGCGGCCAGGTCGGTGCCGGCGGCCAGGTGCGCGGCGACGGGCATGAAGATGTCCCGGCCGTGGAAGGTGGCCGAGACCGGGTGCAGCCACAGGTCGCCGTTGGTCAGCTGCACCGCCCGGCTGGTCCCGCCGAGGGCCGCGGCGGCCCACGACAGCAGCCCGTTGTCCGGGCCGACCAGGATCGACTCGCCGGCCTGGATCGCGATGGCGCGCCGCGAGGTGCCCACACCCGGGTCCACGACGCCCACATGCACGGCAGGCGGCAGGTAGCCGACGGTCTGCGCCAGCACGGCGGCGCCGCGGCGGACATCACCCGGCTGCACCAGGTGGGTGATGTCGATGAGCTGGACGCCGGGGGCGGTGCGGGCGGCCACGCCCTTGCAGGCCGCCACGAACCCGTCATCCAGCCCGTAGTCGGTCAGGAACGTCAGGTAGCCAAAGCCAGTCACGTTTGGTGAGCGTAGAGCCTCGGGGGTCTCGCGCATAGCGGGAGGGGTGTGCCGGGACTGCCCGGGCTGCCTACGATGGAGGGCTAACACGACGGTGCTGGGAGGGCCAGGTGGCGGCGCTAACCGACGCGGACAAGCGCATCCTGGCCTTCGAGCGCGGCTGGTGGCGGTTTCCCGGCGCGAAGGAGCGGGAGATCCTGGAAGTATTCGGGCTGCCCGCCACCCGGTATTACCAGCTGCTCAACGAGCTGATCGACCGCCCGGAGGCGGCCGAGTTCGACCCCGCCCTGGTGGCCCGCCTGCGGCGGCAGCGGGTGCGCCGCCGCACGATGCGCTCCGCCCGCCAGGACTCCCGCGCCGACTAGCCTTCCAGCGCGGCCAGCTGGCCGGCCAGCCAGCGCTGCGGCGGGACCGCCGCGCCCGCCGCGGCCAGCCGGGCCGACCGGTCGGCCCGCTCGGCGGGTGGCATCGACAGGGCCTCGTGCAGCGCCGCGGCCGTGCCGGTCACATCGAACGGGTTGACCAGCAACGCCGCCTCGCCCAGCTCGGCCGCCGCCCCGGCCTCGCGCGACAGCACCAGGGCGCAGCCGCGGTCAGAGACGATGGGTGCCTCCTTCGCGACCAGGTTCATGCCGTCCCGGACCGGGTTGACCAGCACCACGTCGGCCACCCGGTAGGCGGCCAGGGACCGGGCGTAGTCGTCATCCACCCGCACGACCAGCGGCGTCCAGTCGGGCGTGCCGAACTCGGCGGTGATCTGCTCCGCCTCCTGCTGCACGGCCGCGGTGTAGGCGCGGTACTCCGGCAGGTCATAGCGCGACGGGTAGGCGAAGGCCAGGTGCATGACCCGGCCCCGCCACTGCGGGCGCGACACCAGCAGCTCCCGGTAGGCAGCCAGGCCGCGCACGATGTTCTTGGACAGCTCGGTGCGGTCGATCCGGACGATCAGCTGACGGCCGCCGGCCAGTTCGGTCAGGTCGGCCACCCGGTCCTCGACATCGGGCTGCGCCGCCCGCTGCCGCAGCTCGCCGGCATCGACCCCCAGCGCGTGCACGCCCAGCGTCGTGACGTGGCCGTCGTAGGTCACCCGCTGCCCGGACCGGTCCACCTCGGCCCCCAGCACCGCCGCGCAGCAGTCCGCGAAGGCATCGGCCCAGCGCTGGGACAGGAACCCGGCGTGGTCGGCGCCCAGGATCCCGGCCAGGATCTCGCGGGCGACGCGGTCGGGCAGCACCCGGTAGTAATCCGGCGGCGCCCACGGGGTGTGCGAGAAATGGCTGATCCGGATGCCCGGCCGGAGCTCGGCGAGCATCCGCGGGACCAGCGCGAGGTGGTAGTCCTGCACCAGCGCGCGCGGCTGCCCGCCGTCGCCGGCCGCCCGGGCGAGCGCGGTGGCGAAGGCCCGGTTGTAGTCGGTGTAGGCGCTCCACTGATTCCAGAACGAGACTCCGAAGCCGGGCTGCCGCGGCAGGTTATAGAGCAGGTGGTGGATGAACCACAGCGTGGAGTTGGCGATGCCGTTGTAGGCGGCGGCGAATGTCGCCGCGGGAATGTCTAGCATCAGCGCGGCCGACCTGGCGGAGCCGGCGTCGTCGAGCGGGAGCCGCCCGCCGGGCGCGGCCCGCGCGGCGTCCCGGTCGGCGTCGCTGAGCGCCGCGCACACCCACAGCAGGTCCGCCTGGCTGGCCGCCGCGAGCAGGCCCGATACCACGCCGCCGCCGCCGCGCCGGGCGGTGAGCCGGCCGTCCGGGCCGCGGGAAAACGACAGCGGGCCCCGGTTCGATGCGACGAGGACCGGCCCGCCGGCTGCTGCTGCGCCCATGTGCTGGGAGGTTAGCCTGCCGGGCCGGCCGGGCCCGGCACCGCCATGCGCCGCGCGGCGGGCTCGCGGCCAGCGCGGCTCCGGACACCGGAACGGATTGGAACGCCCGGGGCATCTCCGGTTACAGTAGAAAGCACAACTTCATATTGCTCATCCAGAGGGGTGGAGGGACCGGCCCGGTGAAGCCCCGGCAACCATCGCGAGATCACGCGCGCCCGCGCTTATGCGGCGAGGTCGTCTCGCGACAGGTGCCAACTCCGGCCCGCGGCTAGTCAGCCGACGGGACAGATGAGGAGAAAGGCCTCGCTCATGACTGCACGCGCCGCCCCTGCGACCGCGACCAGCGCACCGTCTTCCCCGCCACGGACCTCCCGGTTCGGCTACGCCAGCCACCTGTCCTGCCGCGAGTGCGGCCAGGCTTACGAGCTGGGGGCGACCCACGTCTGCGCCGAGTGTTTCGGGCCACTGGAAGTGGCCTACGACTTTCCCGAGCTGACCCGCGCCTCGATCGAGGCCGGGCCGCAGAGTATCTGGCGCTATGCCAGCCTGCTGCCGGTCCCGCCGGACGTCGCGGCCGGGCCCAACACCGAGCCGGGCTGGACCCGACTGGTCCGGGCCGATCAGCTCGCCCGAGCGACCGGCATGCGGAGCCTGTGGGTCAAGGACGAGCGCGGGAACCCCACCCACTCCTTCAAGGACCGCGTCGTGGCGGTCGCGCTGGCCGCCGCGATCGAGCTCGGCTTCAAGGTCCTGGCCTGCCCGTCCACGGGGAACCTGGCCAACGCCGTGGCCGCGGCGGCGGCCCGGGCCGGGATCCGCTCGGTCGTCCTGATCCCGGCCGACCTGGAGCAGCAGAAGATCCTCGGCTCGGCCATCTACGGCGGCACCCTGGTCGCCGTCCGGGGCAGCTACGACGACGTCAACAAGCTCGCGTCCGAGCTGGCCGACGAGCGCGAGGACTGGGCATTCGTCAACGTCAACGTCCGCCCGTACTACGCCGAGGGCTCCAAGACGATCGGCTTCGAGATCGCCGAGCAGCTCGGCTGGCGGCTGCCGGAGCAGATCGTGGTCCCGGTAGCGTCGGGCGCTCAGCTGGTCAAGATCGACAAGGCGTTCCGCGAGCTGGCCGCGCTGGGGCTGGTGCCCGACACCGGCTGGAAGGTGTTCGGCGCCCAGGCGGCGGGCTGCGCGCCGGTGGCCACGGCGTTCGCGGCCGGCCAGGACGTCGTGCAGCCCGTGCGGCCGTCCACCATCGCCAAGTCCCTGGCCATCGGCAATCCCGCGGACGGCCCCTACGTCCTGGACGTCGTCCGGCGCACCGGCGGCGCGGTCGGCGAGGTGAGCGACGATGAGCTGGTCGACGCCATCCGGCTGCTGGCCGCCACCGAGGGCATCTTCGCCGAGACCGCCGGCGGGGTGACCCTGGCGGTCCTGCGCAAGCTCCTGGCGGAGGGCCGGCTCGACCCGGACGCGGAGACCGTGATCATCAACTCCGGCGACGGGCTCAAGACCCTCGACGCGATCGCCCCCACGATCGGTGACCTGACGCCGATCAGGCCCTCGCTGGCCGACTTCGCGGCGCTCGAGGCCAGCGGCGGGGCGACGCCCGCGCCAGTGTCAGCAGCAGGCAACAGCACCACCCGAGAGGCAGGCCAGGCATGAGCGTATCGGTCCGGATCCCCACCATTCTGCGCGCTTACACGGGCGGCGCGGCCGAGGTGCCCGCCGAGCCGGGGACGCTGCGCGAGGTCATCGCGGGCCTGGACGCCTCCTATCCGGGACTGGGCGGCCGCATCCTGGACGACTCGGGGAAACTGCGCCGCTTCGTCAATGTGTATGTCGGGGATGAGGATGTCCGGCTGGCCCAGGGCCTGGACACCAAGGTGCCAGAAGGCGGCCAGGTATCGGTGATCCCGGCGGTGGCCGGCGGCTGAGCGCGCGTCGCGGGCGGACACTCCGGCGCAGGTCAATTGCCGGATTAGTGTCTCTAGGTCCTGGTTGGCACACACGTGGCATGCCTGCTGATTTAGGGGCGCAAGTGGGCGCAGTGGCGCACGACACGATGTAAAGTCAGGACCGGTCGCTGTTGGTAGGGCGTGAGCGGCAGCATAGCTTTCGCGATGCCAGGCCTGTGCCGCGATCAGAACGGGCTCCGCATAACAAGAGCGGCACCCGCTAGCCCGAGCAAAGTTAGGGAGTTGTTGGTAATGGCTCAGGGCACCGTCAAATGGTTTAACGCGGACAAGGGCTACGGCTTCATCGCGGTAGACGGTGGCAGGGACGTCTTCGTCCACTTCTCGGCCATCCAGTCGGATGGCTACCGCACCCTCGATGAGGGTCAGCGGGTCGAGTTCGAGATAGCGCAGAGCGACCGCGGTCCGCAGGCGGAGTCCGTCCGCGCCGTGTGAGACCTCTGATTAACGCGCCGGAGGCCCGGTCCCGGAAACGGGGCCGGGCCTTCAGCCCGTCCGGGGCCGGTTCCGCCCGTCCCAGGGCTTCCGTGGCTGGCTGAGCTGACCCGGCAGGATGACCCCGATACCGCCCGATAACGCGGTCCGGACCGACCGTCGTTCCTCTGACCTGCACGGAGGCCGCCAGGCCGGGGGCCCGGCTTGCACTCGCACCCCGAGAGTGCTAAACAGGGCGTTGGCACTCTCGGGGTGAGAGTGACAGCGCAGTGGCGTTATCGGGCGATGAGGCTGGGCCGGCGGCAGGAAGGGAATGCCCGCCAGGGCCGGCCGTCCGTCGCGGGCATCGGCCCGATCGGCCTGCAAGGCAAAAAGTTCCGGGAGGACTGGAGCCTATGGCAGCGAAGATGATCGCGTTCGACGAGGACGCCAGGCGCGGCCTCGAGCGCGGCATGAACCAGCTCGCTGACGCCGTTAAGGTAACCCTCGGCCCCAAGGGCCGTAACGTGGTTCTTGAGAAGAAGTGGGGCGCCCCCACGATCACCAACGATGGTGTGTCCATCGCCAAGGAGATCGAGCTCGAGGACCCGTGGGAGAAGATCGGCGCAGAGCTCGTCAAGGAAGTCGCCAAGAAGACCGACGACGTCGCCGGCGACGGAACCACCACGGCGACCGTGCTCGCCCAGGCGCTGGTCCGCGAGGGCCTGCGTAACGTCGCGGCGGGTGCCAACCCGATGTCACTCAAGCGGGGCATCGAGGCGGCCGTCGAGCGGGTGAGCGAGGAGCTGTCCAAGCTCGCCAAGGACGTGGAGACCATGGAGCAGATCGCCTCCACGGCTTCCATTTCCGCCGCGGACACCGCTATCGGCGAGATGATCGCCGAGGCGATGGACAAGGTGGGCAAGGACGGCGTCATCACCGTTGAGGAGAGCAACACCTTCGGCCTGGAGCTTGAGCTCACCGAGGGCATGCGCTTCGACAAGGGCTACATCTCGCACTACTTCGTCACTGACCCTGAGCGCATGGAGGCGGTCCTGGAGGACCCCTACATCCTCATCGTCAACTCGAAGGTGTCGGCCAACAAGGACCTGCTGCCGCTGCTGGACAAGGTGGTGCAGTCCGGTAAGCCGCTGCTGATCATCGCCGAGGACGTCGAGGGCGAGGCCCTGGCCACCCTGGTCGTCAACAAGATCCGCGGCCTGTTCAAGTCCGCCGCGGTGAAGGCGCCCGGGTTCGGTGACCGGCGCAAGGCCATGCTGGGCGACATCGCCACCCTGGCCGGCGGCCAGGTCATCAGCGAGGAAGTCGGCCTCAAGCTGGAGAACGCGGACCTGGACCTGCTGGGCCGGGCTCGCAAGGTCACCATCACCAAGGACGAGACCACCATCGTCGACGGTGCGGGTGACGCCGAGCAGATCTCGGGCCGGGTCAACCAGATCCGCGCCGAGATCGAGAACACCGACTCCGACTACGACCGCGAGAAGCTGCAGGAGCGGCTGGCCAAGCTGGCCGGCGGCGTGGCCGTCATCAAGGCGGGCGCGGCGACCGAGGTCGAGCTGAAGGAGCGCAAGCACCGCATCGAGGACGCGGTGCGCAACGCGAAGGCTGCGGTCGAGGAGGGCGTGGTCGCCGGCGGCGGCGTTGCCCTGCTGCAGGCGGGCAAGAACGCCTTCGAGAAGCTGGAGCTGCCCGGCGACGAGGCGACCGGCGCGCAGATCGTGCGCCGTGCGCTGGACGAGCCGCTCAAGCAGATCGCGATCAACGCCGGCCTCGAGGGCGGCGTGGTGGCCGAGAAGGTGCGGTCGCTGGAGGTCGGTCACGGCCTGAACGCGGCGACGGGTGACTACGCCGACATGTTCAAGGCCGGCATCATCGACCCGGCGAAGGTGACGCGGTCCGCGCTGCAGAACGCAGCCTCGATCGCGGCGCTGTTCCTCACCACCGAGGCCGTCATCGCGGAGAAGCCGGAGAAGGAGAAGGCTCCGGCTGCTCCGGGCGGCGGTGACATGGACTTCTAGTCCCGCCATTCCTGCCCGGTCACGGGCAGGGCGAGACAGGAGTCGCCGAGCCTATGGCTCAGGACGCGGAAGGCGGCCCCGGCACCAGCCGGGGCCGCCTTCTTGCATGTATCAGGACATGCACGCCGGACTTTTCCTGCGTGCCGACTCCACAACCCGGTCGAGAAGGGGGATTATCAGGCCATGAACCCCCCGACCGAACAGCTGATCCGCGACTACCTCAACCGCGTGTCGGTTGCGGCCCGCGGCCGGCTGGGCGCGGACCAGCGGCGTGCGCTGATTGTGCGCACCCGCGAGTTCATCGAGCAGAACACCCGCGCCGTCGGGCAGGCCGGCTCGGCCGCCGTCACCCGGCTGCTGGACGAACTGGGCGACCCGGCCAGCTTGGTCGAGCGCGAGCGCGAGCAGCTCGCCGGCCCGGAGGAGACGGGCGGCTCCGGCGCCGGCGAGGGCCGGCGGCGCCGGTCAGGCCGGCGTCACCTGGCCGACCTGATGGCCGCGCGCACTGTCGCGGTGGCGCCGGGCACAGCGGAGGTCCCCGAGCCCGCCGAGGACGCGCCGCTGACGGGCGAGATCCAGTACCAGGCCCGCCCGATCACCTCCCGCTGGAAGCCTGGCGCGCCGCTGGTACCCAAGCAGGCCCGGCCGCCGGGGGCCCGCCGCTCCGCCATTGCCCGGCGGCTGCCCGGGCATGGCCGCGACGGCGGCGATCCGGCCCAGGCAGGCACAGCCGGGGACCCGGCAGGCGAGCCTGCCGGGAGCAGCGCGGCTGCGGCCGTCCCGCCGCTGCCTGCCGACCCCCCGCTGCTGCCAGCCGACGTCCGGCCCGCCCGCCCGCAGTGGCCCTCGCTGACGATCAGGCCCGCGGGGAACCCGCCCGCGCCAGCCAACGGGAGTTCCCGGGCCGCCGGCCCGGCCGGGACCACCGGCCCCGCCGCGCCAGCCCGGCTGGCGCCCGGCGACGGCGCGATGACCGGGGAGGTCGTGCCGGACGGGCCGCCCGCCCCGGATGGCCCACCCGACCCGCTGGCGCCGGACGGTCCCCTCGCTGGGGAGTCGGCCGCCGCCCCTGGCCCGGCGGCGGGGACGGCAGCCAGGCCGCTGGCAGGCAGGCCCCGCGATGGCGCGATGCCGGGGGACCCGGCCCGGCCGGGCCCGGGCCCTGCGCCTGGCCGGGCGGCCGCTCTCGGGGCACAGACCCGCAAGCTGGCCGTGGCCATGGTGGCCGTGGCGCGGCACCAGCCGCTCGAGGCCACGGCGGTCGTGCTGCTCGGCCTGGGCGGGCTGATCTACCCGCCGGTGTGGCTGATGGGCGCCGCGGTCGCCCTGGCCTCGCGTGTCTGGGACCACCGGGACAAGTGGATCGGGCTGGGCTTCCCGGTGATCCTGGTCATCGCGGGGATCGCCGCCGATGTCTCGCTCGGCGGCAGCCGGGCCGGCCTGCTGGGCTACCTGAAGGAAGCCTGGCTGTTCGGCGGGCACATCTCCCGGATCGCTGCCCTGCTCGGCGCGGTGTACCTGGCCTGGCGCGCGCAGCGGGGCCGGCGGCCGCCCGCGATCCCGCCCTGGAAGAGGCCGCGCCGCATCGTCTGACTCGTCCCGCGGCCGCCGTCGTGCGGCTGCCGCGCCGCGGGCCGCTTTGCGCAGGCCGCCGGCGTGATTCGGCATCGCCGGAACGGGCCGTCAACCGATAGCCTGATCACGTGGCCGCCGCTGGCGGCGGCCGCACTCAGACAGTCCCTCTTCGCGTAAGGTTCCCGCTCGTGCCCACTGGCAAGGTCAAGTGGTATGACGCCGACAAGGGGTTCGGCTTCCTCACCCGTGATGACGGGGGTGAGGTGTTCGTGCACTCCACCGCGCTGGCGTCCGCCGGGACGACGCTGCGGGCCGGCCAGCGCGTCGAGTTCGGCGTTGCCGAGGGCCGTCGCGGGACTCAGGCGCTCCAGGTCCGGGTGCTGGAGCCGCCGCCCACGGTGGCCAAGGCGAGCCGCAAGGACCCCGACGAGATGGTCATCCTCGTCGAGGACCTGATCAAGCTGCTCGACGGCATCTCCAACACCTACCGGCGCGGCAAGCACCCCGACAGCCGGGATGCGAAGAAGATCGGGGCCGTGCTGCGCGCCGTGGCCAGCGACATCGAGGCCTGAGCCGGGCCGGCCGGCTCCCCGGCGGCCAGCGAGTCAGGCGACGGGCGGCCGCGCGGCCGGCCTGCCGATCCCGGCCCTGGTCTGCCGGGCCCGCAGCACCCGCCGCCGGCGGGCCAGGGTGAGTGCCCCGAGCGCTATCCCCAGGCCCACGGCGGCGACCGCCATGCCGGCCAGGCCGCTGTTGGTCAGCGACATGAGCAGGCCGACCAGGCCGCCGGCCACCCAGGACAGCTGGTGCAGCGTCTCGGAGACGGCGAAGGTCGACGAGCGAACCTCCTCGCCGATCTCCCGCTGCAAGATCGCGTCCAGGGCCACCTTCACCAGGGCCTGCCCGAGCGCCGCGGCCAGGGCGACCACCAGCGCGGCGATCAGGCCGAAGAACACCGCGCACAGCGCGGTGACAACGGTGGCAAAGGTGAGCATGCCGAAGACGATGAGCTGCGGGGCGCGGGAGCGCAGTGCGGCGCCGATGGCCGTGCCGAGCAGGCCGCCCAGTGCCGCCGCCCCGATCATCGCTCCCAGCGCGACCTTGTCGGGCGTGCTGCCGAAGTGCTCAGTCCGCAGGATGAAGGCCAGGAAGAAGATCATGAAGCCCGAGTACGCGCGCAAGGCCGCATTGGCCTGCATGGCCTCGCGGACCGCGGGCCCGATCGTGGGGATGCGGAACAGCCGGCGCAGCCCGCCGCGAGCCCCCTCGGGCGCGGGCCGGGTGCCGTCCGGGCCAGCACCGCCTGCCCCGGCGGCTGCCGGCCCGGCCGGCCCTGATCCCGCCGCGGCCGGCCGGGAGGCAGCCCCCGCCGGGCCCGTCCCCGGCGCGGGATCGGTGGCCTGCACCGGGCTGTCGACGCCATCCGGCAGCCGGAAGGCAAGCGCGGCCGCGGCCAGATAGGCCACCGTGCCGATGCGCAGCACCCAGGCGGCGCCGCCGTCACCGCCACCGAAGATCACCGAGATGCCCGCCGCGACCAGCGCGCCGAGCGAGGTCGCGATCAGCGCGCCGAGCGCGTTGCGCGCATTGGCCGTCACCAGGGTGATCTCGGCCGGCAGCAGCCGCGGTGTCACCGCCGCCCTGGTCACGCCGAAGGCCTTCTGCAAGACCAGCACCCCGAACGCGGCCGGCAGCAGCGTCACGGCGTCGTTGTGCTGGACGGCCCCGGCCATTCCCCAGCACAGCAGGCCGCGGGCCAGCAGCGTCCCCATGAGGATGAAGCGCCGCCCCTGCTGGATGCGGTCCAGCATCGGGCCGAGGAACGGGGCCAGCACGGCGAAGGGCGCCATCGTGATGAGCAGGGCGAGCGCGATGTGCCCGCGGGCCTGGTCAACGGACGCGCTGAAGAACAGGGTGCCGGCCAGCGCCACGGCCACGAAGGCGTCACCGATGCCGCTGGCCGCGGAGAGCTCGATCATGTTGGACAGGCCGGTACGGCCAGCCCCGGAAGCTCGCGTCAGCTTGTGCACGAACCGGCTGGTGCCACTCGCGGCGGCCGCACTGGCGCGGCCTGCGGCCTGCGATGCCGATGCGATCGACCGGCCCGCTCGCCTTGCCCGCGCCCCCCGGCCCGAGTCCTCCATGCCTCAAGTATTCTGCCTGTTCCGGACTGACACGACCGAGGGCGCGCGCCGGCGCTCCGCACATTGCCCGCGACAGTGCGCGCTTTCGCCGCCCCAACGGGCATCCGCTGTGCATAGCACCAGGCAGATGAGGAACAATTACTTACCGTGAGCCCTACTCGCGCACGTACGAGGGAACTGGACGAAGCCTGCGCCAGCGCAGTCGATCTGGCCAGGGCCGCTGCCGTGGAGGTAGCCGGCGCCGGCCAGGTAGGCGCGCATGTCGGCGTGGAGTCTGACGGCGATCGCCTCGCCACCCACCTGTTCACCTGCCTGGACCCGGCCTATACCGGCTGGCGCTGGGCCGTCACGGTGGCCAGGGCATCACGCGCCAAGATCGTGACCGTCGACGAGTGCGTGCTGCTGCCGGGCCCGGACTCGCTGCTGGCTCCCGACTGGGTGCCGTGGAGCGAGCGGGTGCGGCCCGGTGACATCGGTGTCGGCGACCTGATGCCGGCGGCCTCGGATGACGAGCGCCTGGTCCCGGCGGCGGCTCTTGAGGGCGACGATGGCGTGCTCGACTGGGACGACACCGCGGCCTGGGACGAGGGCAGCCAGCTCGTCGAGTCGCTGGGCATGACCGAGGCGGCCGAGCCGGCTCCCGAGGAGCTGAGCCGGGCCCGGGTGATGTCGGCGATCGGCCGCGACGCCACGGCGGTGCGCTGGTACAACGGCGATCACGGCCCGAGCACCCCGCTGGCGCACGCCGCTCCCGGTCACTGCGTGACGTGCGGCTTCATGGTCAGGCTGGCCGGCCCGCTGGGCCGGGTCTTCGGAGTCTGCGGCAATGAGTACGCGCCCGATGACGGCCGGGTGGTGTCCCTGGATCACGGCTGCGGTGCGCACTCCGAGGCAGTCGGTGCCGCGCGGAGCAAGGGCGTGCAACCGCCGGTCATCGACGAGCTGGGCTATGACCTGGTAGACACCGCCGGGGTATCCATGGCCGACACCGTCTTCGAGTCGCTCGACCCCGGCGCGTCCTAGCGGATCCCGCCGCCCTGCGTCCCGCCCGCCTGCGGGAGAGCGCCGCTCAGCTTCCCGCACGCCTGCAGGAAGGCAGAGCCTCGCTCGCTAGGCATCGCTGGCGCTGGGGTCGCCCCGGCGGGCCGCTGCGCGGCGCCGCGAGCGCTTCAGCCATGGCACGTAGACGAGGCCGAACAGCCCCATGCTGGTGCCGGCTACCGCGACCCACACCCACCACTGGTCGGCCGGGGCGAGCTGGTCGCGCACCACCAGCAGCACGATGAGGGCGATGACCCAGCCCCCGGTGATGACGGCGGTGATCAGCTGGTCATTGCCCTCCAGGGGCGGCGGGACCGGCAGGCCGGGGCGGCGGGACACGGCCTCAGGCTAACGCACGCCTGCCCGCCCGGAATCAGGCCGGACGGGCAGGTGAGGCAGGTCAGCTGACGGCTACTCGTGCTGGACGGGGTCCGGGTGCACTGTGTGCGGGGGCTGCGGCTTGGCCTCGTGCTGCACCGGGTCCGGGTGCACCTTGTGGTGGTGGTGCTTGTGCGGCTCGCTCTCGTGCTGGACGGGGTCCGGGTGCACCTTGTGCGGGTCGCTCTCGTGCTGGACCGGGTCGGGCTGGACCGTGACCGGGTCGCTCTCGTGCTGGACCGGGTCGGGCTGGACCGTGACCGGGTCGCTCTCGTGCTGGACC
>DASUBV010000296.1:0-4203 GCA_035763085.1 Streptosporangiaceae bacterium
CCGCATCCGCCGCAGGCCGGCGGCGAGCAGCCCTTCCCACTCCGCGAACGACTCGGCCAGCGTGGCGCGGGCCTGGTCGTCCTGGTCAGCGAGCTCGCTGGCCATCGAGCCGAGCGCACAGCCGTAGGCACCGTTCTGCAGCGCGTTTCGCTGCACTAGCGCGTCGCGCCAGCGGACCAGACCGCGGAACGACTTCAAGCGCTGAAGGTAGCCGCGTTCACGCTCGAGGACCTGCGCGGCGCGCGCCGCGACGACAGCGCGGACCAGCTCCTCCTTATCGGTGAAATGGTTGTAGAGCTGGGATTTGCTGGTGCTGCTCGCGGCCCGGACGTCATCCAGCGTGGTCGCGCTCACGCCCTTCACGTACATCAGCTCGGCAGCAGCCGCCACGATCCGCGCGCGGGTGGCGGCCCCACGGGACGTCAGCCTCCGGCCCGACTGGGCGTTCTCCGGCCTGCTCACAGGCCTCAGGCTAGCCTGACGGATCACAGGCACTGCCGCATGGATCACACGGCCCCGCTCGGCCACGGTCTGTCACTAGCCCGGCCCCTTATGGGTGACGTCCCCGGACCGCCTCCGTCGGCGCTCCCGGCCAGATCGATGCCGAAGTCCCAGCCGACGGCTGGAAGAAACTGGCCGCGGTCTTCCTCCCACGCTTCGAGAAATGAGCCGTCGCTATCCCCCGCTAGACCGATCCTGCTACCGAGCTACTCGCCGTTGTCCGGCCGCTCCCCGCAAGTGCGGCGTCCGCGTGTTCCTGTCCGGCCGGAGCCCGCCAGATCGGGGTACGGCGGCGGAACTCAGGCGGATACGGTCTCGGAACTGGCTGGTGCTAGCGTTGCTGGCGCCGGAACTGGCCGCCTGGTGGCGACCGGTGTCGGCCGCGTGTCAGGCAGCGAAGCCGGTGAAGCCCGCTCTGCGGGCCATTCCGGCGCTGTCCCGCAACTGTGACGGCCCGCACGGGCCCAAGCCAGGTCGCCTCCTGCCGCGCTTGACGCTATCGGCCCTCGTGGGAAGGGTGATCCGTCCCGGCCCCCCGGCGCCGGCGGTCTCGCCTTCCGCCCGTCGTCCCGGGAGGAAGAACTCATGAATGCTCGCCTGGCTACCGGCGCGCTCGCCCTGGCTGTCTCGGCCCTGCTCGCCGGCTGCGCCTCGGGCAGTCCGCACGGCACCGGCCCGACCGCCAGCGCCGCCGCTGGTACCGCTGCGTTTCCGCTGAAGCTGACCGCGTCAAATGGCACGGTCACGATCAGGGCGAAGCCCGATCGCATTGTCTCGCTGTCGCCGACGGCGACCGAGGACCTCTTCGCGATCGGCGCCGGCCGCCAGGTGGTGGCCGTGGACTCGGACTCGGACTATCCGCCGCATGCGCCGGTGACCAGCCTGACCGGCCTTTCCCCGAACGTGGAGGCCATCGCAAGGTACCGGCCGGACCTGGTTGTCGCCTCGCAGAATACGGGCGGGCTCGTATCCGGGCTGGCGAAGCTGGGCGTCCCGGTGCTGATCGAGCCCGCCGCCGCAAGCCTGGACGGCGCCTACGCGCAGATCAGCCAGCTCGGCCGGGCGACCGGCCACAAGGCGCAGGCCAGCAAGACGGTCGCGACCATGCGATCGCAGATCGCGGCGGCCGTCCGGCGGGCGGGCTCTGGCCACGCGGACCTGACGTACTACTGGGAGCTGAGCGCCAAGCCGTTCTTCTCGGCGACCTCCAGGACGTTCATCGGCCAGCTCGTGAGCCTGTTCGGCCTGAAGAACGTCGCGGATGCCGCGGACAAGGCCGCCGACGGCGGGTACCCGGAACTGACCGAGGAGTACATCGTGGCGGCGCGGCCGCAGATCATCTTCCTGGCCGACAGCCAGGCCTCCGACGGCGGCCAGACTCCGTCGCTGGTAGCCGGGCGCGCGGGCTGGTCCGGCATCCCGGCAGTGAAAGATCACGAGCTGATCGGGCTGAACGGCGACATCTCCTCCCGGTGGGGGCCGCGGCTGCCGCAACTGGTCGCCGAGATCGCGGCCGCCGTCCGCAGCGCCGGGCGCAGTAGGTGATACCGGGTCCGCGGCACCGGCGCGTTCTGGTCGCTTATCTCGTCGCGGTGGCCTTCCTGGCTGCCGCGATGCTGGTCAGCGCCCTGGTCGGCGCCGCGGACCTGAACCCGCTGGCGACCGTGGCGGCGCTGGCGGACCACCTTCCGCTGGTGCGGCTGCGCTCGGGCCTCAGCCCGCTGGACCAGGCGGTGCTGGTGCAGATCCGGCTGCCGCGGATCGCGGTCGGCGCGATGGTGGGCGGGCTGCTCGCGCTGGCAGGGGCCGGGTACCAGGGCGTGTTCCGCAATCCGCTGGTCGACTCCGGGACGCTCGGGGCATCGGCCGGCGCCGGGCTGGGCGCGACCATCGCGATCGTGTACCTGCCGGGAGCCGGGACGGCAGCCGTCCCGGTCGCGGCGTTCGCGGGATCGCTGGCCGGCGTCGCGATTGCCTACCTGGCCGGCGCCGTGGGCGGGGCCGGGACGGCCACGCTGCTGCTGGCCGGGGTGGCGGTGAGCGGGTTCCTCGTCGCCGTGCAGACCTACTTCCAGCAGCGGTCGGCGCAGGATCTGCAGCAGGTCTACACCTGGCTGCTGGGCTCGCTGTCCGGGGCGACCTGGCAGCAGGCCCTGGAGATCCTGCCGTACTCGGCGGTCAGCGTGCTGGTCGTGCTGCTGCACGGGCGGCGGCTGGACGTGCTGTCCGTCGGCGACGAGGAAGCCCGGACGCTGGGCGTGCGGCCCGGCCGGGTCCGGCTGATCGTGGTCGCCGCGTGCGCGCTGGGCGCCGCCAGCGCCGTGGCGGTCAGCGGGCTGATCGGCTTCGTCGGGATCATCGTGCCGCACGTCGTGCGCCGCCTGGCGGGCACCTCCTACCGGCTCGTTCTCCCGCTGTCGCTGCTGGCCGGGGCCGGCTTCCTGGTGCTGGCCGACGCGCTCGCCCGGACCGTGCTGTCCCCGGCCGAGCTGCCCATCGGCGTGATCACCGCGCTGATCGGATCGCCGGCGTTCGTGTGGATCCTGCGCAGCACCCGGCCGGTCCGAACGTGAGCGCGGTCGAGGTGCGGGACCTGGCGGTAGACCTGGACGGCACGCCAGTGCTGCGCGGCGTGTCCTGCTCGATCGGCTCCGGCGGGTGGCTGGCCCTGATCGGGCCGAACGGCGCGGGCAAGACGACGCTGCTGCGCGCCGTCGCCGGGCTGCTTCGCTACCGCGGTGAGGTGCTGCTCGACGATGCCAGCACCAGATCCCTGACCAGCCGCGGCCGGGCGCGGCTGATCGCCTACGTGCCGCAGGAGCCGGAACTGCCGCCGGACATGACGGTGACGGAGTACGTGCTACTCGGCCGGACCCCCTACCTCGGCTACCTCGGCGGCCCTGGCCGCGGCGACCGCGAGGCAGCCGGGCGGGCCGCGGAGCGGCTGGGCGTCTCCGGGTTCGCGGGCCGCCGCCTGGACAGCCTGTCCGGCGGCGAGCGGCAGCGTGTCGCGCTAGCCCGCGCGCTCGCCCAGGAGCCCCGGGTGCTCCTGCTCGACGAGCCGACGTCATACCTCGACATCGGCCATCAGCAGCAGGTCCTCGACCTGGTCGACGAGCTGCGCACGGCGGGCGGGCTGACCGTGCTGTCCACCCTGCACGACCTGACCACGGCGGGCCAGTACGCCGATCGCCTGGTGCTGCTGCACGAGGGCGGGGTCGACGCAGCGGGCAGCGCGGCGGCCGTGCTCACGCAGGAGCGGATCGCCCGGATCTACGCGGCCCGCGTCACCGTGCACGCCGACGCCGGCGGCACCGTCGTCACCCCGCTGCGCGACCGCCAGTAAAAGCACCGCATAAGTCTGGCCAGAATGGGCGGGCCCGCGCTCATCGGCTGCAGCCGTCGCCGGGCGACCTGGGCGCGAACGTCGCGCGCCGGCCAGTCCGGCTATGCCCAGGTCGCCACCGAGACCCCGCAGCCGGCTGCCAGCGTCCTGGGCGCCCCGCTGGCCGCCGGCGGCCGCACCTGCGCGCCCGGCGAGATCATCTATCCCGGCTTCGGCGCGGAGACGCTGAGTCGTTGATGGCCCGGAGGAGGAGGTCGTGGAGTTGCCGCTGCTCGGTGGCGGTGAGCCCGTCCAGGGGAGAGTCCACGACGAGGGTCGCGAGCAGGCCGTCGCGGACTTTGGTTCCGGATGCGGTC
>DASUBV010000297.1:0-11365 GCA_035763085.1 Streptosporangiaceae bacterium
CCGGGGAGGGGCCTTGACCTGGGAGCCGCCTGTCGGAATCGAACCGACGACCTATTCATTACGAGTGAATCGCTCTGCCGACTGAGCTAAGGCGGCCTGCCGCCAGTCAACCCGGCGGCGTCAGGAGTCTACCGGTCCGCGGCCCCGTCGCGTGCATCGCCGTACCTGGCCTCGTAAGCCTGCCGCGATCCGCACACGCTGGCCTTCGGGCAGGCACAGCGCCGGCCGTCCTCGGTGAGCTTGACGACCACCTTGTCGGCCGGAACGTTGTGCCCCACCACCGTCCCGGCCCCCTCCGGGGTCTCCACGCTCGCCCCGACCTTGGGGGCCTGCTTGCGGAAGTCCTGGTATAGCGGGTGCTCGTACTTCAGGCAGCACATCAGCCGCCCGCAGGCCCCGGCGATCCGCAGCGGGTTCACCGGCAGGTCCTGGTCTTTGGCCATCCGGACCGAGACCGGCTCGAAGTCCTTCAGGAACGTGGCGCAGCACAGGTCACGCCCGCACGGGCCGATCCCGCCCTGCAGCCGGGCCTCATCGCGCGGCCCGATCTGGCGCAGCTCCACGCGGGCCCGCAGCCGGCCGGCGAGGTCGCGGACCAGCTCGCGGAAGTCGACCCGGTGCGGGGCGCCGAAGTAGATGGTGAACACATTGGGCTCGTCGAGGTAGTCAACGGCGACGATCTTCATCGGCAGGCCGTGCTCGCGAACCTGCCGCCGCGCCGCCACCCGGGCCTCGGCGCGGCGCTGCCGGTTGGCCTCATCGCGGCTCAGGTGCTCGTCGCCGGCGAGCCCGGCGCAGACTGGCAGCCCGCCGATCTCCTCATCGACCCACTGCGGTGCCCAGATGACCTCCGCGACCTCCGGCCCGGCGTCGGTGGGCACGAGCACCTTGGTCCCGACCGAGGGCTGATATGGCCCGGGATCCAGGTAGTAGAGCCGACCGTTGCGCTGGAAGCTCACCGCCATCATCATGCCCACCGCCCCAGGCTACGGTGTGATCACGGTGCACGTCAGTACCGAGTCGCTGATTAAGCTACAAAACGGACAGGCCATCGCACTCAGCGGCTCACGAGTCGCGCGTTCCTGCGAGTACTAACTTAGGCGCCCGTTCCTACGGGTGCTGGGCGCCGACCAGGGCGATGGTCATCTCCTCGACCGCCAGCAGCGGCGCGACCGCGGCAGCCAGCCGCTCGCGGCACTTCATGATGGCCTCGATGCGGTGCACCGTGACCTCGGGCGAAGCAGCGGCGGCCAGCCTGGAGATGTCCTCGCGCTGACCGGCATTGGCCAGCTCGACATCGGCGCCGAACTGCACGGCGAGCACGTCACGGTAAAAGCCCGCCAGATCGAGCAGCGCCCGGTCCAGCGAGTCCCGCTGCACCCGGGTAGCCCGTGACTTCTGCCGGCTCTCCAGTTCCTTAAGCGCGCCCGCCGCGCCGCGGACCGCGCTGGCCACGCCCTTGCCGGTGGACCCCTCGCCGAAGGCCCGGCGCATGGCCTCGCGCTCGGGCTCGTCCAGCTCGCCGGTCACCGCCTCGGCATCCGCCTTGGCCGCCTTGACCAGCGCGTCGGCGGCCGCCAGCGCGTCCCCGAGCTTGCTGACCTGGTACGGCACGCCCAGCACCTCGGCACGCCGCCGGGCCGACTCGGGGTCGGTGGCCAGCCGCCGGGCCCGGCCGATGTGCCCTTGCGCGGCGCGGGCCGCCTCCAGGGCCTGCTCGGCGCTGACGCCCTCGCCGCGCAGCACGGCCGCAACAGCCTCGGTCGGCGGGGTGCGCAGGTTCACCAGGCGGCACCGGGACCTGATGGTGGTGGGCAGGTCATCGGCGTACGGGGCGCAGAGCAGCCAGACTGTCCGCGGGGCGGGCTCCTCGATCGCCTTGAGCAGGGCGTTGGCCGCCTGCTCGGTGGCCCGGTCGGCGTCCTCGAACAGCACGATCCGCCAGTGACTGCTGACCGGGGCAGTGGCCGCCTTGAGCACCAGGTCGCGGGTCTGCCGCACGCCGTAGGACAGCCCGTCCGGCCGCACCAGCAGCAGGTCCGCGTGGGAGCCGACCTCCACCTGCCGGCAGGACGGGCAGTGCCCGCAGCCCAGCTCGCCGCACAGCAGCGCGGCGGCGAAGGCACGGGCGGCGACCGACCGGCCCGATCCGGGCGGCCCGGTGAACAGCCAGGCGTGGGTCATGGCGCCGGGCGGCGCGTCCGGGTCGCGGGCGGCGCGGGCGGCCCGGCTGAGCTGCTCGACCACGGCTTCCTGGCCGACCAGCCGCCCGAACACGGCGCCGGCCCCGGTGTCCGGCGGGCCAGGGGTCACTCGCGGACCGCCGGGAAGCTGCCGGTGATCTCCTCGGCGGCCACCGGGACCGGGTCCGGGAGCATCTCGCGGACCCGGTACTGGATCTCGCGGCTGAGGTCGCCGGGCTCCCTGCTCGCGTCCAGCACGACGTACCGGTCCGGGTCGGCCTTGGCCCGGGCCAGGAAGCCCGCGCGCACCCGCTGGTGGAAGGCGGCGGGCTCGGCCTCCAGCCGGTCACCGGACCGGGCCCGGCGTCCCAGCCCCTCGGCGGCCGGCAGGTCCAGCAGGAAGGTCAGGTCGGGCTGCAGCCCGCCGGTCGCCCACTCGTTGAGCTCGGCGACCTCGGCGACCGGCAGCTCCCGGCCGGCACCCTGGTAGGCCAGGGTGGAGTCCACATAGCGGTCGGTCACCACGATCGCGCCGCGCTCCAGCGCCGGGGCGATCACCGATGCGACGTGCTCGGCCCGGTCCGCCGCGTACATCAGGGTCTCGGCCCGCGCCGACAGCCCGGCGTGGCTGGTATCCAGCAGCAGGGCGCGCAGCCGCATGCCGACCTTGGTCGCGCCGGGCTCGTGCGTGGCCACCACGTCGTAGCCCTGGTCGCGCAGCCAGATGGCCAGCAGCCGGGCCTGCGTTGACTTCCCGGCGCCCTCGCCGCCCTCCAGGGCCAGCAGCCGCCCGCGGCGCGGCTCGTCAGGCACGGCGGACGGCGGCTGCGGGGCGTCCTCGCCGCGCAGCGCGGCGGCCAGGTCGTCGGCCAGCGGCATGCCGCGCCGGTCGTCCATCTGGCGGTAGGCCATCCGGCCCAGGGCCAACGCGACGATCGCGGCCAGCAGCAGGACCAGGTTGTAGCCGACGCTGCCGTAGCTGACATCGGCCACCCGGACCTGCTGATTCCCGGTCGCCCGGTGCACCAGGGCGCTGAACGCCGCGGCCAGCGACGGCGCGATGGCGATGACAGCGAACAGGATGACCCGGATCGCCGACTGCAGGAACGCGAAGGTCCGGCCCCGGGTGTCGTCGTCGACCTCCAGGCCGACGACGGTGTATCCGGTGACGTAGGCAATGCCGGCGCAGGTGCCCAGGATCAGCACCAGGATGGTGACGATGACCAGGTTCGGGATCACCGCGATGAGGGCCAGCGGCAGCGCCGCGAACGCGATGGACAGGCCGAACAGCCGGTGCCGGGAGAACCCGCGCAGGATCCGCAGGCCCAGGAACATGCCCACGGCCAGGCCGAAGAAGATAGCCGAGAAGACCGCGCCCCACCCCGCGCTGCCGCCCCTGAGCGTGCCTTCCACGTAGGACGGGCCCAGCCCCACCACGACGCCGCCGGCCGCGAAGGCGCCGGTCATGCCGACGATGATGCCGCGCAGCAGCCGGGTCTGGCCGAGGAAGCGCCAGCCCTGCCAGATCGACCTGAGCACCGAGGGCGTGGCGGTCCGCCCGCCCGACGGCCGGTTCCGGGGCAACTCGCGCAGCGACATGACGGTCAGCGCGGAGACAACAAAGGTGACGGCGTTGAAATACAGCGCCAGGTTTTCCGGATTGGTCGTGAAATAGTCAGACACGCTGCTCAGCGCACGGCTGACCAGGGCCAGCAGGGAGAACAGGACGCCCGCGATCGGCGCGGCCCCATACGTCGTGACCAGGCTGAGCTGATTGGCCTGCTCCAGCTTGTCCGCCGGCACCAGGTTCGGCACCGAGGCGTCCTTGGCCGGCATCCAGAACACCGACGCGCATGAGGCCAGGAACTGAGCCACGTACAGCCAGGTCAGCTTGTCGACGACGCCGAGCGCCAGGTTGGCCGGGATCGAGATGTACAGTACCGCGCGGAGGACGTCGCCGATGATCATGTTCATGCGGCGGTCGAACTTGTCCGCCACCGCCCCGGCCAGCGGGCCGAAGATCAGCGCGGGCAGCAGTGAGGTCAGCCAGACGCCGCTGACGGCGACGGCGCCGTTGGACTTGGCCAGGTTATTGGCCAGGATCGACAGGGCGAGCAGGCTCAGCCAATCCCCGAGGCTGGACAGCGAGAGCGCGATCCAGAGTCGCCGGAACGGCTTTATGGACAGGACGCTGCCCCGGCGCTCACCCAAAGGGGATCTAACGTTCACGCCGCCAGCGTATCGGCCCTGGGCCGCCTGGGGCGCTTCGCTCAGCTATCCCCGGTCCGCCTGGCGGGCGACTTCGGCTTCGCCTTGGTTGCCCGGCCGGATCCGCTGCTCCGGGAGGGGCCCGAAGCCCGGCGGCGGGGCGACGGGGCGGCCGCCCGGCGCTCGGCCAGCAGCTCGATGGCCCGCTGCGTGGTGATGTCCTCGACGGTGTCGCCCTTGCGCAGCGAGGCGTTGGTCTCGCCGTCGGTCACATACGGCCCGAACCGGCCTTCCTTGAGCAGGATCGGCTTTCCGGACGTCGTGTCCTCGCCCAGCTCGCGCAGCGGCGGCGCGGCCGCCCGTGCCTGGCGGCCGCGGGTCTTGGGCTGGGCGAACAGCGCCTTCGCCTCGTCCAGGGTCACCGTGAACATCTGCTCCTCCGACTCCAGGGAGCGACTGTCGGTGCCCTTCTTGACATAGGGGCCATACCGCCCGTTCTGGACGGTGACCGGCTCGCCGTCGAGCTCGCCGAGCGTGCGCGGCAGCGTCAGCAGCCGCAGCGCGTCCTCCAGCGTGATGCTGTCGAGGTCCATCGACTTCAGCAGCGAGGCGGTCCGCGGCTTGCCCGAGGCGGGCGCGCCCTCCTCGAGCTGCTCGGTGACGTAGGGGCCGAACCGGCCGGCCTTGGCCACGATCGTCTTGCCGGTCTGCGGGTCGGTGCCGAGGATCTTCTCCCCGCTCGGCCGCGACAGCAGCTCACTGGCCAGCTCGGGAGTCAGCTCGTCCGGAGCGGTGCCCTCCGGCACGTTGGCGCGCTGGCCGTCGCGCTCCAGGTACGGGCCGTAGCGGCCGACCCGGACCACGATGTCGGTGCCGTCGAGCGGGAACGAGCTGACGTCCCGGGCGTTGATCTCGCCCAGGTCGCTGACCAGCTCCTTGAGGCCCTCCTCGCCGTCGGCGCCGAAGTAGAACCGGCGCAGCCACGGCACTCGCTGCGCCTCGCCGTTGGCGATGTCGTCGAGGGCGTCCTCCATGCGCGCGGTGAAGTCGTAGTCCACCAGCTGGCTGAAATGCCGCTCCAGCAGGGTCACCACCGCGAACGCCACGAACGAGGGGACCAGGGCCGTCCCCTTCTTGAACACGTAGCCGCGGTCCAGGATGGTCCCGATGATCGTGGCGTAGGTGGACGGCCGGCCGATGGCCCGGTCCTCCAGCTCCTTGATCAGCGAGGCCTCGGTGTAGCGGGCCGGCGGGCGGGTGGCGTGCTCGGCAGGCGCCAGGTTCCGGGCCGTCAGCGGGTCACGCTCGGTCAGCGGCGGCAGCCGGCGCTGGTTGTCGTCCAGCTCGGCGTCGGGGTCATCGGAGCCCTCGACGTAGGCCTTCATGAAGCCGTAGAAGCTGATGATCTTGCCGGACGCGCCGAACTCGGCCTCCCGGCCGGGGATCGTCCGCGCCGCACCAGCCTCGCCCGCTGCCGGGCTGGCCAGCGTGATCGCGTCGGGAGCGCCGGACTGGCCCAGGACGCGGACCGCGACCGACTCCCCGGTCGCGTCCTTCATCTGCGAGGCAACCGTCCGCTTCCACACCAGCTCATACAGCCGGAGCTGGTCGCCGGACAGGCCGGTCTGCGCCGGCGTGCGGAAGGAGTCACCGGCCGGGCGGATCGCCTCGTGCGCTTCCTGGGCGCTCTTGACCTTGCTGGTGTAGGTGCGCGGGGCGTCGGGCACGTACTCCGCGCCGTACAGCTCGCTGGCCTGCCGGCGGGCGGCGGCGATCGCGGTCTGCGACAGCGTGATGGAGTCGGTCCGCATGTAGGTGATGAAGCCGTTCTCATACAGCCGCTGCGCGGTCTGCATCGTGTACTTGGCTGAGAAGCCCAGCTTGCGCGAGGCCTCCTGCTGCATCGTGGTGGTGCGGAACGGCGCATACGGCTGGCGCCGGTAGGGCTTGCGCTCCACCGACTTGACCGAGAACTGCGCGCCGTCGTTCAGCCGGCTGGCCAGCGCCGCGGCCGCGGCCTGGTCCAGGTGCAGCAGGGCCTGGCCGTTCGCGCTGCCGCCCCTGGCGTCCGGGTCGCGCAGCGTCCCGGACGGGGTGAAGTCCCGGCCCTGGGCGACCCGCCGTCCGTCCACCGCCACCAGCGTGGCCGAGAACGGCGTGCTGTCATCAGCGGCGGCGATGACCTGCTTGATGAACTCTGCTTCCAGGTCCCAGTACTGCGCCGGCCGGAAGGCGATCCGCTCGCGCTCACGGTCCACCACCAGCCGGACCGCGACCGACTGCACGCGCCCGGCCGACAGCTGCGGCATGACCTTCTTCCACAGCACGGGCGAGACCTCATACCCGTACAGCCGGTCCAGCACGCGGCGGGTCTGGTAGGCCTCCACCATGCCCAGGTCGACATCGCGCGGGCTGGCGACGGCGCGGGCGATCGCCTCCGGGGTGATCTCGTGGAAGACCATCCGGTGCGCCGGGACCTTCGGCTTGAGCTCCTCCAGCAGGTGCCAGGCGATGGCCTCGCCCTCGCGGTCCTCATCAGTGGCGAGCAGGAGCTCGTCGGCGTCCTTCAGCAGCGTCTTGAGCTTGGAAACCTGCTGCTTCTTGTCGGAGTTGACGACATAAAGCGGCTCGAAGTCGTGGTCGACGTTCACGCCCAGCCGTGCCCAGGGCTCTTTGCGGTATTTCGTGGGGATCTCGGCCGCTCGGTCCGGCATGTCACGGATATGGCCAATGCTGGACTCGACGACATAGCCGTCGCCCAGATAGCCCGCGATGGTCCGCGCCTTGCTCGGCGACTCGACAATAACCAGCCGGCGGGCACCATCTCCGCGGGCACCGCCGTTGGCCGCGCCCCGGCCTGCACCACGCCCCTTGGCACTGCCGCCTCTGGCGGTACCGCCACTGACGGGCGTTCCCGTCCTAGCTGCCACTATCTCCCTCACATCCCCGGTCGCCTGGAGGCTACCGCAGGCGACCGGACAGCACTGGCGCTCCGGTCACACTATGGCCCTGCGGTCAGCCGCCCGGGTCAGCGGGCCGGCGGTACCGGCGGCGTGACCGGTACACGCCCATCCCAATAG
The DNA here is from genome assembly GCA_035763085.1 of Streptosporangiaceae bacterium. Taxonomy (GTDB): domain Bacteria; phylum Actinomycetota; class Actinomycetes; order Streptosporangiales; family Streptosporangiaceae; genus DASUBV01. The sequence goes on from DASUBV010000297.1 coordinate 7,472, forward strand.
CTAACTCGCTGTCCCGGGCCGAGTGTTCCCTACCCGCGCGCAGCACGAATTCCTCTAGGTGATTGAACCACCGCTCCGGGCATGCGCAAGAAAGGCACGGAGCGCCAGGGCTGCTACGCGGTGCTCGCGTTGCCTTGGCACCACCGTCACGCGGTGCGGTAATTGTGCCCGGCCGGGCCGGATATGGTCACCCGAAAACCGGGGATGCGCGGTGGCGGGCGGCCGGGGCGGGTCAGATCGCGCGGTGGCTGGGCGCGACCATCCGGATCGGCTTCAGGGCCGACATGCGGCGGGCCAGACCGGACGATGCGGGGGCGGCGTGCCGCGGCGCGTGCCGCCGGCCGTCCGGCGCCGGCCACGGCCGGGACTCCTCAGCCTCCGACATCCGGTGCCGGCTCTGGTATCCGCCGGCCCGGCGGGTGCTGCGCTCAGCATCTGACCCGGACTCCTCGTCCGGGGCGGCCAGCGCCGGGATCTCGTCCGGGCGGCCGGAGACAAGCAGCTGGTGGTCGGCAGCCGAGGTGCTCGCCAGCGTCAGCGTGGCGGCCGGCGCGGCCGGGGGCGGGGCGGTGACGGCTGAGACAGCGGCCGGGACTGCGGCGGCCGGGACTGCGGCGGGAGGCGCGACGGCGACCGGCGCGGGGAGCGGGTAGTCGCCGAGCTCCTGCCCGGCCGGCGGGCCGCCGGGCTCGCCGGCCAGCTCACTGACAGGCCGCGGCGCGACCGTCCGGCCGAACCGGCGCGACCCCTGGGCATGCGCCGTGATCAGCAGGAACACTCCGCCCGACAGGAGCATGCCGACCGCGAACCCGTCGAGAGTGCTCGCGCTGATGGCCGGGACCAGGCCGCCGGCCAGGCCGGAGGCGCCGGCCGCGGCCTGATGGGCCGCGAAGAGTGCCAGCATGAAGATCAGCCTTTCTTTCCTGGGCGGCCCGGCCGGCTGGGTGCCGGACGCCGGGCCTCCCGATGCTCTTAGTCTTCAGTTGGGTACGGAGAGTCACCGCGACGGGCGCGAGTTGCTGACATCGGCGGAGTCCTCAGGGTTCCTCGTTACTGATAGATGCGGAAGCCGGCACCGGCCTGGCGGGCGGGAGCGGGCTGGGCGGCGATACGGCGGGAAGCGGTACGGCGGCCGGCGGCCACGGCCGGGCACGCCGCGCGAGCGGACATGCCGCGGGCCGCGGCCGCCGAAGCGGGACCGCACCCGTAGCCGGTCACGAGGATCAAGCAGCCGCGGCGCCAGGCCCGTCCACCGGCCGCGGTACCACGCCACCCCGCACTGGCGCGTACGCAGCAGGCCGGCGACCCCGGACCTTGGGCCTGTACCGGCAACACAGGCGACCCTCCTCGTCGACCAGGCGATGCCGTTCCGGGAACTCCCGGAACCCGCCAGGACGAGACCGCGGACCGGGACGCCGTGTGACACAAGGGGCACGCCCCGGCTCTGTCAGTCTCGCACGATGCGTGACTTTACCACTACGGACCGTGCGCACTCGGACATTCACGAGAACGAGTCCCGCATCCGGACTGGTCCTGGACCTCCTATACGCCCGGAATTGAGACTTAACCTGGGGGTTCGTCGCTAGCAGCGATCCAGGAAATCGTCGAGTACGCGCACCCCGAAGTGCAGCGCGTCGACAGGCACGCGCTCATCGACGCCGTGGAACATGCCGGCGAAGTCCAGATCGGCAGGCAGCCGCAGCGGGGCGAAGCCGAAGCACCGGATGCCGAGCCGGCTGAAAGACTTGGCGTCGGTGCCGCCGGACAGGCAGTACGGCACCAGCCTGGCGCCGGGGTCCTGGGCGAGGATGGCCTCGGACATCGCGTCGACCAGGTCACCGTCGAAGCTGGTTTCCACGGCGATGTCGTGGTGCACGAACTCACGGCTGACACCGGGCCCGAGCAGGGTGTCGAGCTCGTTGAAGAAGTCGTCCTCGTAGCCGGGCAGGAAGCGCCCGTCGACTTCGGCGGTAGCCGCCTGGGGGACGACATTGACCTTGTACCCGGCCGACAGCATGGTCGGGTTCAGGGTGTGCGAGACGGTCGCACCGACCATCTTGGCGACGGAGCCGATCTTCCCGAGCACGCCGGGCAAGTCACCGGGCGTGAACTCGACGCCCAGCGCGGCGCAGGCCTCGCGCAGGAAGGCGTAGGCGGCCTCGGTCTCGCGCGGCAGCCACTCATGCCGGCCCAGCCGGGCAATCGCCTCGGCCAGCGTGACCACCGCGTTGTCGGGCTGCAGCATCGACCCGTGCCCGGCGACACCGCGGGCGGTCAGCCGCATCCAGGCGATGCCCTTCTCGGCCGTCTGGATCAGGTAGAGCCGCCGCCCGCCGATGGTCGCGCTGAACCCGCCGACCTCGCCGATCGCCTCGCTCACGCCCTCGAACAAGTCGCGGTGCTGGTCCACCAGGAAGCGCGCCCCGTAGGAGCCGCCGGCCTCCTCATCGGCCAGGAACGCCAGCACGATGTCGCGCGGCGGGCGGCGGCCCTCGGTCAGCCGCTGCCGCACCACGGCCAGCGTCATCGCGTCCATGTCCTTCATGTCGACCGCGCCGCGGCCCCAGACGCAGCCGTCGGCGATCTCGCCGGAGAACGGGCCGACCTGCCAGTCCGCGGCGTCGGCGGGGACGACATCCAGGTGACCGTGGATCAGCAGGGCGGGACGGGAAGGATCGGTGCCCTCGATCCGCGCCACCACGTTGGCCCGCTTAGCGTCCGACTCCAGGATGGCCGGCTTCAGCCCGACCTCAGCCAGGAGCCCGGCGACGTGCTCGGCAGCGGCACGCTCACCAGGGCCTGAGTTGTCACCGGTGTTCGAGGTGTCGATCCGGATCAGGTCGCTGGCGAGGGTGGCCACCTCATCCTGGGCAGCGGTTCCGCGCTGGCCGGTACCGCGCTGGCTGGTGCTGCCGGGGCCGGAGGTGCTGACGCTGTTTTCGGTCATGTCGTCATCGTCGCACCTGACGGGCCACCGGGGCGGTGGCAGGCTGGTTCTGCGGGCGGGGATGAGGGACTGGGCAGAAGTTCTCGTCTCGCGGGCGGGGGCCCGGATTTGCTATCGTGAGGCCGGCCTCGGCGTCAGCTGCGGCCCACGTCCGGGTGGCGGAATAGGCAGACGCGCTAGCTTGAGGTGCTAGTGCCCCAAAAGGGCATGGGGGTTCAAGTCCCCCCTCGGACACTCTCACTACGCCAATGAGGCTGATCGCCTAGCCTGACCTCAGCTAGAACGCTACGGGGGTCTGGCTGGTAGGTGAGCCGGAGCCCGATCCCCGTGTAGATATCCGCTTTGTCGGCGGGGTCGGCCGCGCTGAGCAGGCCAGGCAGGTCGGCGAGGGACTCCACCACTGCTGCAATGTCCTCGCGGGTCATGAGCGGGAGCGCCTCCGGCGTTCTGGTCGCCTCATAGGCAGCCCTGGCTGCCTCCGTTTCGGAGATCCAGCGCGCGATCACAACTGGGTCGCCTCCGGCATCCAGCGCCGCTCGGTATTGAGCGAGCTTGCGGTCGCATGCCGCGATGTTCGCCCTGATGTCCTCGCGGGCAGCGGCGGGGCCGGCGGACAATGCCGCTGCGGCGGCCAGCTCATCGACGGTCGCAGCCAGGTGCTGACGGCGGAATTTGCTTCCCAGCCAGGCGTCCAGCGGCCTGAGTATGGCGTCCTGGCGAAGCGTCACGTTGCGCGGATGGCTCACGAGATTGGCTAGTGCGTACTCGCTGGGGAAGCGGCACCGGTAGTAGGGCGCGTTGTTTGCCCACAACCCCTGCATCCGACGGCTGCACAGGCCACAGAGCAGCAGGCCGCGCAGCGCGTAGTGATGCTTCGAGCGGTGCGGCCGGTGCTCGGCGGGAAGCGCCCGGCGAGCGGACAACATCGCCTGAGCCTGCCGGAAGAT
>DASUBV010000298.1:0-18564 GCA_035763085.1 Streptosporangiaceae bacterium
CGCGGCCTCGCCGAGGTAGCCACCGCGCCGTTGCCGCAGGGCGAGTGCCGCCATCCGGACCAAGTCGATGGTCACCCCTGCGGCACCGGCCGGGTCATGCACCGTCAGCTTCACGTCCAGGCTCACCGGGGTCCCGCCCCAGGCCCGGGCCTCGACGTTGATGTGCGCAACCTTCCGCGACTCCAGGTGTGGCAGGTAGCCTAGCGGCGCCACCGCCACCCGGTCCGCCGTGGTTCCCTCCTGGGCCAGCGCGTTCAGCTTCGACTGGTGCTTGGTATTGCTATTCTCCGTGAGGTTCCGGAAGTCCTCGGTGCCACCCAGGTTGACCTGGTAGGACCCAGCCAGAGTGAGTCCCCGCTCCTCCAGGAGCCGCAGCAGCGCGCCGTGCACAACGGACGTCCCGAATTGGCTGGCCAGGTCGTCTCCCGCCAGGGGCAGCCCGGCCGCCGCATACCGGCCCAGAAGTTGCGGGTCGCGGGCCACCGCGTCGGAGGTGGTGTTGATGAACGCCGTACCCGCTTGGAGCGCCGCCTCCGCGTAGGCCAGCGCCGTCTCCGGCCGGCCGCTGGGCGCCGCGTAGAGCACCACCTCGGTCCCCTCGAGGTCCGCGGCCACGCGTTCCACTTCACCCTCATCGGCCCCGGTGAGGCCGCGGCGAACCGTGACGCCCGACAGGGGCAACTCTCCGGCGATCCCCGGGAAGTTGTTGGGCGGCAGGAAGACTGCCTCGCTCAGGTCTCTGCCGATCTTTTCCGGCGAGGTGGCGAAGGCCGCTACGAAGTCGACGTCCCCAACGCCGATCCCGTCGATCGTCGGCCGCCGGACCCCGTCCAGGCTCCCCGTGGCGCGAGACAGTGCTATCCCCTGCACCAGGGCGGAAACGTTGTTGCCAACCCCGATTACTGCGACTTTGACCCGTTCGGACATGGGGGCAATCGTACGGTGGCCCGCTAGCGTCCCAGCCCAGGCCGCGTCATGGAAGGGGCCAGGCCGACGCCGCCGCATTGCCCGGGGGCGCTGATGGCCGGGCGGGTTACGACTTGACCAGCCGGGCGATCGCGGCCGAGGCTTCGGCCACCTTCTGCTGCGCCTGGTCGCCGCCGGAGGCGGCCGCGTCGGCCACGCAGTGGCTCAGGTGATCGTCGAGCAGGCCCAGCGCGACTGCCTGTAGCGCCCGGGTGGTGGCCGAGACCTGGGTGAGGATATCGATGCAGTAATCCTCGTTCTCCACCATCTTGCGCAGGCCCCGCACCTGCCCCTCGATTCGGAGCAGCCGGTTGCTCAGCGCCTGCTTGTGCTCCTCGGCGATGTAGCCGTGCATTCGTGCGCCCCCTTCCCGATTAGGCCGCATAACGCTATACCCCTACGGGGTTATTCCGCTCCACGCTGACGCGGTGCCGCTGGCGGCGGCTAGTGACCGCCCATCCGCCCCCGGATGGCTGCCCTGCGGCCCGGTCGGCCGCCATTGTGCCTGCTGGCAGGGGGCCGCGTAGCGGGCAGCCGCGATGTGACCAGGAGCACATCCCCGGCCCGGAAGACTTCCGCTCCCTGCCGCGTTGGCTCGTATACCCCATACGGGTATAGGAGGCCTGGCATGACGATCAGCACACGCGAGCGCCCGGCAGGCGGGCAGCACGCCCCGCAGGGCCGCGGCGGCCAGCACGACGGCCACGCGGGTCACGGCGACCACGCGGCAGTATTCCGGGACCGGTTCTGGCTGACGCTGGCGCTCGCCGTCCCGGCAGTGATCTTCAGCGGGATGTTCCAGGACCTGCTCGGCTACTCCGTGGCGTTCCCGGGTTCGCGGCTGATCTCGCCGGTGCTCGGTACCGTGATCTTCTTCTACGGCGGCTGGCCGTTCCTGGCCGGAGCGGTCGCCGAGATCCGGAGCCGGCGGCCGGGGATGATGCTGCTGATCGGCATGGCGATCACCGTCGCATTCGCCGCCAGCCTGGCTACCTCGATCGGCTGGTTCGGCGTCGAGGTGTGGTGGGAGCTGGCGCTGCTGATCGCGATTATGCTGCTGGGGCACTGGCTGGAGATGCGCGCCGTCGGCCAGGCCTCGGGTGCCCTCACCGCCCTCGCCGAGCTGCTGCCCGACGACGCCGAGCTGGTGGACGGCGACGGGACACGAACGGTCAGGGTCGCCGACCTGTCCGTCGGGGACGTGGTGCTGGTGCGCAGCGGCGGCCGGGTGGCGGCCGACGGCACGGTGGTCGCCGGCACGGCCGAGCTGGACGAGTCGATGATCACCGGCGAGTCGCGGCCGGTACCGCGGGGTGAGGGCGACCGGGTGGTCGCCGGCACGGTGGCGACCGACTCCGCTCTCCGGGTCCGGGTGGATGCGGTCGGCGACGATACCGCGCTCGCCGGCATCCAGCGGCTGGTGGCCGAGGCGCAGGACTCCCGGTCGCGGGCACAGGCACTGGCCGACCGGGCGGCGGCGCTGCTGTTCTACGCCGCGGTCGGGGCGGCCGTCGTCACCGTCGTCACCTGGGGCCTGCTCGGCCAGCCCGACACCGCCGTCGAACTCGCGGTGACCGTCTTGATCATCGCCTGCCCGCACGCGCTGGGCCTGGCGATCCCGCTGGTAATCGCGATCTCGACCTCGCTGTCGGCGCGCAGCGGCATCCTGGTCAAGGACCGGCTTGCCCTGGAGCAGATGCGGCGCGTCGACGCGGTGGTGTTCGACAAGACCGGCACGCTGACCCGGGGCGCGCACCGCGTCGCCGGGGTCGCCGCGGCCGACGGCGATGCCGGCCGGCTGCTGGGGATCGCGGGGGCCGCGGAGGCCGACAGCGAGCACCCGCTGGCCCGCGCGATCGTCGCCGCGGCCCGGCAGCGGGGCGAGCTGCCCGCCGCGTCCGGCTTCCGCTCGATGACCGGGCGCGGTGTCGAGGCGGTCGTCGAGGGCACGAGCGTGGCGGTCGGCGGGCCAGGACTCCTGAGCGACCTGGGCCTTTCCGTCCCGGATGCGCTGGCCGGCCAGGTCGGCGCCTGGCAGGACCGGGGCGCCTCGGTGCTGTACGTGGTGCACGGCGGCAAGGTCGCCGGCGCGCTGGCGCTGGAGGACGAGGTACGGCCGGAGTCCCGCGAGGCGGTCCAGGCCCTGCACAGCCGGGGTATCCGGGTCGCCATGATCACCGGGGACGCACGCCAGGTCGCCGAGGCGGTGGCCGCGGACCTGGGCATCGACGAGGTGTTCGCCGAGGTCCTGCCGGCTGGCAAGGGCGCCGCGGTCGCAGAGCTGCAGCGGCGCGGGCACACGGTGGCCATGGTGGGCGACGGCGTGAACGACGCCCCGGCGCTGGCCCGGGCGGACGTGGGCATCGCGATCGGGGCCGGCACGGATGTGGCCATCGAGTCCGCCGGGATCGTCCTGGCTTCCAGCGACCCTCGCGGAGTCGTCTCGGCCGACCGGCTGTCCCGGGCGAGCTACCGCAAGATGCTGCAGAACCTGTGGTGGGCCGCCGGCTACAACATCGTGGCCATCCCGCTGGCCGCCGGGGCGCTGGCCTGGGCCGGGCTGGTGCTGCCGATGGCAGTCGGCGCAGTGCTGATGAGCCTGTCTACGGTGGTAGTGGCACTCAACGCGCAGTTGCTGCGCCGCACCGACCTGGCCCCGCAGGCGGCGCTGCGCTGACGATCACGGATCCGGGCGTCACCCCGGCTGCGGCCAGGGCGGCGCCCGGGGCTGTGCCCATGCCGGGCCGCCCGGTCAGCCGCCCCAGCGCAGCGGGAGGGACTCCACGCCGTAGATGCCCTCCAGGTTGCCCAGCACGGCGGGGCCGTCGGGCGTCAGGCCGGGCATCCGCGGCGCGAGGAAGGCCAGTGCCTCCTCCAGCTCGGCGCGGGCCAGGTTGGCACCGAGGCAGAAATGCGGCCCGGCGCCGAAGGTGAGCAGCCGCCCGTCACGCCCGGCGCTGATGTCGAACTCCTCGCCGCCGTCCTGCTCGCGGTTGGCCCGCTCCGCGCACACCGCGACGATCGTGCCGGCCGGGAACAGCACGCCGCGGTGCGCCACGTCCTCGGTGCAGATCCGCGCGGTGAACGGGGTGATCGGCTCGGCGCGCAGCACCTCCTCGACGGCGCGCCCGGTCAGCCCCGGGTCGGCGCGCAGCAGCTCCCACTGGGCAGGATGCGCGGCGAACAGCCGCAGCGCGTGCCCGAGCTGAGCCTGGGTCGTGTCGATGCCGCCGGCGATGACATTCAGCACCAGGTTGACGCACTCGGCGCGGGACAGCCGGTCGCCCTCGGACTCGGCGGCCAGCAGCGCGGTCAGCAGGTCATCGCCGGGCTCGGCGCGGCGGCGGGCCAGCAGGTCCTCGACGTAGGCGTAGACCTCGACGACCGCGCGCTCCATCTCGGCGACCTGGCTGGCGAGCGCGGTGACGTCGAACTGGCGCTGCACCCAGCCGGACCAGTGCTGCAGCCGGGCGGCGTCGGCCAGCGGGGCGCCGAGCACGGCGGCGATCGTCATGGCCGGATAGGGCCGGGCCAGCGCCGCCGCGAAATCGCAGCTCCCGCCCGCGCGGCCGGCACTGGCGGCAGCCCCCGCGCCCGCACCATCCGCGCCGGCACCGCTCCCGCTCGCGCCTGCACTACTAGCCGCGCCCGCCGCTAGCGAGTCAGCTCCCGCCGCCCCGGCCGGGCCGGACGTGACCCGCGCCCAGAGATCGTTCAGGAATCCGCGCATCACCGGTCGCCAGCGGTCAGCTGCCCGCGGGGTGAACGCCGGCCCGACCAGCGCGCGCAGCCGGCGGTGCCAGGCGCCCTGCTGGTTGAGGATGTTGGCGTCAATCTGCTCGCGCAGCGGGCCCGCGGTGACCCCGAACAGGTCGGCGATCTCCCGGCCGGGGAACGCTGTCGCGCGGCAGCGCAGGAAGAACTCGCCCGACTCGCGGTCCAGCACCACCAGCGCCAGCGGTGACCGGATCAGCCACGGCACCGGCCCGGCAGCGGCCAGCTCAGCGAGCCGCTCGTGGTATTTCTCCCCGGCCAGCTCCCCGCCGGTCAGGTCGGCCTCGGCCAGCTCGAGCTCGGTAACGACCGTCATGAACTAACGGTCCTCCCTGCGGCGCCCGGCGGCAACATGCGGCGCCATCCCGCCATTTCCGGAAAGGCATAGAGCTGGACGGTCCTGGCGACCGTCAACCCGTAACTCAGCTCGCGGCCGCGGGCCCCTGGCCCGCGGCCGCGCCCTGTCCCGCAGGACCGGGCCGGGCAGAAATCATGCCTTGACACATTTATTTGGAAAGTATACGAACTATTTAGCTTTCTGAGGCTGGCTTCGCTGGGCGGCCGACGGCCGCGGACAGGAGTTGCCCGGTCATGAACGTCCGTCTTCGTGCCCGCCGCCCGCTGTTCTCCCGCCGCCGCGTCGCTGCCGTGGCCGCGCTGGTCCTCGCCGCCGCGTCCCCCGCGCTGACCATCCCGGCCGCGCAGGCCGCGCCGGTCACCAGCGCCACCCTGACCGCGCGGGCCGGCGCCGCGCCGCACTCCCCCGCACGAGGCGCGTCCCTCAGCCCCGCCGCCCGCGCCCTCCTGGCCAGTCCCGCCGACACCGGCAGCTCCGACCTGACCAACCTCGGGGCGGGCGGCTGGACCGTGCAGAGCAGCGCCGTCGCCACCCAGAGCGGCGCCCAGATCTCCGCGCCCGGCTTCAGCACCGCCGGCTGGCTGCCGGTCAGCAACGACGACGCCGGCGCGCCCGGCACCGAGATCGAGGCCCTGGCCCAGAACGGCCGCTGCCCCGGCGCCACCGCCCTGCAGCCGGTGAACCTGAGCACCGACAGCCCCAGCAGCGTCTTCTTCGGCTCCAACATGAAGAGCTGCTACGGCTTCATGAGCGCCATCGGCGCCGACACCGTGCCCGAGTTCGACGTGCCGTGGTGGTGGCGCACCGACTTCACGCCCGGCCTGGCCGCCGGCCAGGTCGCCACGCTGATCGTCAACGGCGTCGTCGGCGCGGCCACCGTGTGGGTGAACGGCCAGCAGGTCGCCACCTCCGCCACCGTGACCGGCGCCTACACCAGGTTCAGCTTCAACGTCACCAGCCTCATCCAGCCCGGCACCAACTCCCTGGCCATCGAGATCACCCCGAACAACCCCAACACCATGTTCACGCTCGACGACGTGGACTGGAACCAGATCCCGCCCGATAACAACACCGGCATCCAGTTCCCCGTGCAGCTCGCCGTCGACGGCGCGCTGTCCGACGGCAACGCCCGCGTCGTGCAGGACAACGCCGCCGACCTGAGCACCTCGGCGCTCACCGTGAAGACCGACATCACCAACAACACCGCCGCCGCCCAGGCCGGCGTCGTCACCGCGACGATCACCCCGCCCGGCGGCGGCACCCCGGTCAGCGTCACCCAGAACGTGACCGTCCCGGCCAGCAGCACGCAGACGGTCACCTTCGCGCCCGCCCAGTACCCCGGCCTGACCATCACCAGCCCCCGGGTCTGGTGGCCCTACCAGCTCGGCGCGCAGCCGCTGTACACGCTGGCCACGTCGGTAGCCCAGAACTCGGCCGTCCTGAACAGCACGTCGGAGACATTCGGGATACGAAACGTCACGTCCTACCTCACCGGGTCCAGCACGGCTGAGCCGCAGGGCGCGCGGGCATTCAAGATCAACGGGGTGCCCGTCGTCATCCGCGGCGGCGGCTTCGCCCCGGACATCTTCCTGCACTACTCCGCGGCTGATATCGCCCGGCAGCTGGCGCTGATGAAGAACATGGGCATCAACACCATCCGGCTCGAGGGCCACATCATGCCCGCCGACTTCTTCGAGCAGGCCGACGCGGCCGGCCTGCTGATCAACGCCGGGTTCCAGTGCTGCGACGCGTGGGAACTGCAGTCCAGCGGCCAGACCAGCAGCGCCGACTTCCAGGTCCTGCAGAACTCGGCGCTGACCATCGGGCAGAACCTGCGCAACCACCCCAGCGTGTTCAGCTTCCAGTGGAGCGACCTGGCGCCCACCACCCAGCAGGAGTCGGTCACCCTGGCCGCGCTGGCGCAGGCCGACTTCACCGACCCCGTCATCTCCTCGGCCGAGTACAACAGCAGCACCCAGCTCGGGGTGTCCGGCGAGAAGGAAGGGCCCTATGACTGGGTGCCGCCGGACTACTGGTACGACACCACGCACGGGGACCCGCATGACTCCAGCCAGACCAACGCCGGCGGATCATGGGGGTATGACAGCGAGGAGAGCGCCGGGGACACCATCCCGACCATGGACTCGCTGACCAGGTTCATGACGGCCAGCGACCTGTCCAGCCTGTGGCAGAGCCCGACCTTCAACCAGTACCACGCCAACTACGAGCCGAACTGCCGCAAGGGCTACAACTTCGGCACGCTGTGCAACTTCGACCGTGCCCTCGACGCGCGGTACGGCACCCCGTCGAGCCTGGCCCAGTACGTCGAGGACGGCCAGGTCCAGAACTACGAGAACACCCGCGCCCAGTTCGAGGCGTTCATCGACCACTCCGCCAACGCCCCGCTGCCGTCCACCGGCACGATCTACTGGCAGCTGAACAAGGGCTGGCCGAGCCTGCTGTGGAGCCTGTACGGCAGCGACGGCGACCAGCCCGGTGCCTACTTCGGGGTGCAGGAGGCTGACCAGAGCCTGCACGCGCTGTACGCGCTGGACACCGGCAGCGTCACCCTCGACAACCTCGGGGCCGCCAGCCAGTCCGGCCTGTCGGTCGAGTCCCGCGTCTTCAGCACGGCCGGCACCCTGCTGGACGACCAGACCGCCAGCAACATCACGCTGGCCAGCCAGCAGGTGCAGACCGGGGTGCTCACCCCCGCGGTGCCAGCCGCCACGCCGGTGCAGACCTACTTCGTCGAGCTGCTGCTCAGGCGCAGCGGCACCCTGATCGACCGCAACGACTACTGGCTGTCCACCCAGCCCGACGTGGTGAACTGGTCCAAGTCGCTGGGCCAGCCGCAGGGCGTGATCTCGACCTACGCCGACCTGACCGGGCTGCAGTCGCTGCCCGCCGGGGCCATCTCCGCCACCGCGAGCACCGCGCAGCAGGCCGGCCCGGCCGGCGCGGACCTGGCCACCACGGTCACCATCACCAACACCTCGTCCGCGGCGGCCGCCTTCTTCCTGCGCGCCGACGTGCGGCGGGGCACCGCGGCCGGCCAGGAACTGGCCGGCGACAGCGAACTGCAGTCCTCGATCTGGCAGGGCAACGACATCACGCTGTTCCCCGGCGAGTCGCAGACGCTCACCGTGACCTACGACTCGGCGGACCTGCAGGGCGCGACCCCGGTGATCAGCGTCTCCGGGTGGAACGTGCCGAAGACCGACATCGCGGCACCGGTGCCGTAACGGCGCCGGGCCACCGCCGCCCCCGGCTGATCCTGCCGCGAGCAGAATGCCGGACGGGGGACGTCCCGCAAGGAGGAACCGTGCGGATCCGCTCTCGCATCGCCCTGGCTATCACCGCAGGGGCTGCCCTGGCGTGGCCCCTGGCCGCCGCCGGCGGCACCGCCGCCGCGGCGACGGCCTACACCCCGCTCCCGGCGCACGTGTACGCGCCGTACTACGAGACCTACCTTGCCCCGGACACGCCGGGCATCGCGGCCACCGCGCAGTCCTCCGGCGCTAAGTACTTCACGCTGGCGTTCCTCCAGTCCGCCGGGAAGCACTCGTGCAGCCTGGAGTGGAACGGCAACTCCGCCCAGCCGCTGGACTACTACGCCGCCGATATCGCGGCGCTGCGCGCGGCGGGCGGGGACGTCATCCCGTCGTTCGGCGGGTACAGCGCCGACAAGGGCGGCACCGAGATCGCCGACTCGTGCAGCAGCGTCAGCCAGATCGCCGCCGCCTATGAGTCGGTGATCACCACCCTCGGCGTCACCCGGCTGGACATGGACGTCGAGGCCAAGTCGCTGGACAACACGGCCGGCATCGACCGGCGCAACCAGGCCATCGCGATGACCGAGCAGTGGGCGGCCGCCAGCGGCATCCCGCTGCAGATCCAGTACACCCTGCCGGTGGAGCAGTACGGCCTGGATCCCAACGGCGAGGCCGTGCTGCAGAGCGCCGCCGCCAGCGGCGCGGCAGTGACCTCGGTCAACATCATGGTCTTCGACTACTACATCGCCGGCGAGGGCACGGTGAACATGGGCCAGGCCGCCATCAACGCGGCCACCAACACCCACGCCCAGCTGACCACCATCTTCCCCAGCCTGACCTCGGCGCAGCTGTGGAACATGGAGGCGATGACGCTGCTGCCCGGCATCGACGACTACCCGAAGAAGACCGAGGTGACCTCGCTCGCCGACACCCAAACCATGCTGAACTTCGCGCAGGCTAACAACATGAACCTGCTGTCGATCTGGGCCATTCAGCGCGACAACGGCGGCTGCCCCGGCACGACGGACTCCAACACCTGCTCCGGCATCACCCAGAACACCTGGGACTTCAGCCACCTGCTCGAGCCCTTCACCGGCTGACCGCCGGCCATCCCCGGCGCTGCGGTCCCGGGGATGGTCCCCGGGCCGGCGCTGCAGGCACTGCCGGCGGCCATGTGGCCCGCCAGGGCGTAGCGTGGAGGTGCGGCTACGTCCTGGCGGGAGGGGGGCCCCAGCGCATGGCCGGCGTTCCGGCGGCTGACCTGGTTATCCGCAACGCCCGCGTGTACACGCTCAGCCCGGCCCAGCCGTGGGCCGGCGCGGTGGCCTGCCGCGGCGGCCAGATCGCCTGGACCGGCCCGGACCGCGGCACCGGTCATGAGGAGGCCGCCGACTGGGCGGCGGCCGCCCGCCAGGCCGGCGGCGAGGTCATCAACGCCGGCGGCCGGGTGGTGCTGCCCGGCTTCATCGACTCCCACAACCACGTGCGCCTCGGCTCCGACACCGACTGCGCGCAGCTCACCGGGGCCCGCTCGGTGGCCGAACTGCAGGCCCGGATCACCGACTGGCTGACTGCCCACCCCGGCGCCGACTGGATCGAGGGCGAGGGCCTGGACTACCCGGCGCTGCGGCCCGGCCCGGACAGCCTGGACGGCGCGGCCGGCGGCCGGCCGGTGTTCCTGTTCGACTACAGCGGTCACGCCGTCTGGGTGAACCGCGCCGCGATGCAGCGGCTCGGCGTCGGCGCGGGCACCGGGCGGCTGCCGTTCGGGGTCGTCGAGCGGGACGCGCGCGGCGAGCCGACCGGGCTGCTGACCAGCTTCGCCACCCTGGGCCTGGCCGGCGACGGGCACCAGGCGCTGGCCGCCGTCCTGCCCTGGGGCAGCCCCGATCGCCGCTATCAGCGGCTGCAGCGCAGCCTGGCGATGGCCATCCGGTGCGGCATCACCACCATCACCGAGCCGCAGAGCGGCCTGGACGACCTGCCGCTGTACCAGCGCGCGCAGGACGACGGCAGCCTGCGCGGCCGGCTCATCGCCGCGCTGTTCCACCCGCCCGGCGCCAGCCGCGACCTGCTCGACCGCTTTGACGCCGCGCGCCGCCGCTACGCCGGCGACCGGCTGCGGGTCGCCCCGGTGAAGCTGTACATCGACGACGTGATCGAGCGGCACACCGCGGCGCTGTTCGAGCCCTACGCCGACGCCCCGCACACCAGCGGGGACACCTTCTATGACCCGGACGAGTTCGCCGACCTGGTCGGCGAGCTGGATGCCCGCCGCTTCCAGGTGCTGATCCACGCCATCGGCGACCGCGGCGTGCACATCGCGCTGAACGCGCTCGAGCACGCCCGCCGGGTCAACGGCCCGCGCGACTCCCGGCACCAGCTCGTGCATATTGAGCTGCTGGCCTCACGCGACCTGCACCGGTTCGCCAAGCTCGGCGTCATCGCCTGCATGCAGCCCCGGCACTGCGCCGCCGACGTCGGCGGGCCGGAGTGGCGCGCCGCGGTCGGCGAGCGGCGGTGGCCCCGGGCCTGGCCGGTCGCCAGCCTGCACCAGGCGGGGGCTCCGCTGGCCTTCTCCAGTGACTGGAACGTCGCCGAGATGGACCCGCTGACCGGCATCTACACGGCGCTGACCCGCCGCGACCTGGCCGGCGGCGAGCCGTTCGCGCCCGCCCAGACGATCGGCCTGCAGGTGGCCATCGCCGCCTACACCGCCGGCAGTGCCTACGCCAGCTTCCGCGAGCGCGACCTCGGCCGGATCACGCCCGGCCGGGCCGCCGACCTCATCGCCGTGTCACCGGACCCGTTCGGGATGGCGCCTGAGCAGATCCGCGACTGCCACGTCGACCTGACGATCGCGGCCGGCCAGGTCTGCCACCGGACGTGCTGACGCTGGTGACCCTGGCCGGCCGCGATCAGGCCGCCGCGACGGCGGCGCGTGCTGCTAACAGCTTGCAGGCCGCGGCCACCGCGTTGGCTGATGCCTCGCGGGTCGAGGCCGCCGGGATGCCCGCGCGCTCGAAGTCGGTGACGTAGATGTCGGCCGCCGCTGCCGGGCTCGACGCCGCATTCAGCGCCGGGATGTACTGCGCCCAGCCCTGGTTGTAGACCAGGATTTCCGACAGCTGCTTGTCCAGGTCGGCAGAGGGGTTACCGGTCACGAACCCGGCGGGAAGCGGCGTCCAGCCGATCAGCCCGCCGCCGCCCATGCCGACGGACTCGGGGTTGCCCTTGGACTCCTGGTAGATGTTCCCGGCCATGCCCGCGGCCGCGTTGTGGGAGTACCCGTGCGCGATCATGAACTGCACGATCGCTTCGTAGTTGTCGGGCAGCAGCCCGCCGCTGCCGCTGCAGCTCACCGTCGTGGCGGCCGGCTTCGCCCGGCTCTTGTCCGGCTTGTCCCGGGACCTGTGCCGCGGCCTGGCTGATGCGCTCGGCGTTGCCCGGGGCCGGGACCTGGTGTCCCTGACCGCTGCCGGGCGGCGGGCCAGGCCCGCCGCCAGCTGCTGGCCGGGTGCCGGGGCCGGGGAGCTGCCCGGCCCGCTGGTTCCCGACGTGGCCGCCGCCGGGGAGGTGAAGTCGGCTATTCCGTAGCCGACGCCCGCAAGAAGTCCGATCACGGCCACTGCCGGGGCCGCCACGGCCAGCCGGTGGGCCACTTTTCCTGTATTCCGGGGGGCGTGATGCCGCCCGGTCCGCCTCAACTTCCGCTTTCCCGCTCCCGAACCCAACAACCTGCCTTACATCGGACCCACGCCGGCTTACGCAGCAAACAGCACCTCTCGCCCGGCCTTACACCGCTCTCACCAGGCATGATGTCAGGACAGATCACGTAATGATGGTCAATCTGGGCAAGTAACGCGGCAGGGCAGCAGCCGGGCAAAGCCGGAAAATTGCTACATCCCTTTGCAGCAAGGCGATCCAGCCCGCCGCGCCGGGCAGAAAGCGGCGCATGTCACACTCGGCGGGTACCTGCGCGCTGACCCCAGATCAGCGCCGATCGCCGTCCGAGCCCGGAAGGGCTCTGCTTGCCAAAGGATGAGCAGCCGCATGGACCAGAGCAGCTACCAGCACCTGAAGTTCGACCAGCGCCCCGGCGGGGTCCTGCTGATCACCCTGAACCGGCCCGAGGTGCTCAACGCCGCCGACGAGGTCATGCACTCTGAACTGGCCCGGGTCTGGACCGACGTCGCCCGGGACGAGGCGGTCAGGGTGGCGGTGGTGACTGGCGCGGGGCGGGCGTTCTCGGCCGGCGGCGACGTGGCCATGGTGGCCCGGATGGCCGGCAACTACGACCGGGTCACCCGGATGCTGACCGAGATGAGCGACCTGGTGTACAACATGGCCAGCTGCGACAAGCCCATCGTGTCGGCCATCAACGGGGTCGCCGTGGGCGCGGGCCTGGTCGTCGCGCTGCTGGCCGACATCAGCATCTGCGCCGCCGACGCCCGGCTCGGCGACGGCCACGTCCGGCTCGGCGCCGCGGCCGGCGACCACGCGGCGATGATCTGGCCGCTGCTGTGCGGGCTGGCCAAGTCCAAGTACTACCTGCTCACCGGCGAGATGGTGGACGGCACCGAGGCGGAGCGGATCGGCCTGGTCAGCAAGGTGCTGCCGGCCGGGGAGGTGCTGGAGGAGGCGCTGCGCGTCGCCGGTCACCTGGCCGCCGGGCCGCAGCTGGCCGTCCGGCTGACGAAGCGGTCGCTGAACAACTGGCTGCGCACCGCCGGCCCGATCTTCGACCAGTCGGCCGCCTACGAGATGCTCACCTTCATGGGCGACGACGTCCGTGAGGGCGCCGCCTCCTTCCGCGAGAAGCGCAAGCCCACCTTCGGCTGACACTCACGGTGGTGTCTGTCCCGCCCCCGCATATGCGGCTCTTCGAAGTTAGCCGGGGCCGGGTGGCCGGCTGGTGACTGCGGGCGGCGGCCCGGCGTGGCTGCTGGTGGCCGGCGGGCGGCCGGGTGCAGGCGCTGCGGACGCGGCGGCGCTGGTTCGCGGGCTCGATCCCGCCGGGCACCCGGAGCCGTCCGTGCGCCGATCCGGCCGGCGTGATGCGATCGTGGGTTCCGGCAGGTCTCGCCGACCGATTTCTTGACTATTCGTTCTCGATTCAGCTAGCGTCGGATCGTGGCCAGGACGAAGGAGTTTGATCCGGAGGCTGCGCTCCGGGCAGCGCTGAAGCTCTTCTGGGAGCGCGGGTATGAGGCGACATCGATCGCTGATCTCGTCGAGTGCACGGGTGTCGCCCGGGCCAGTCTCTACGCGACCTTCGGCGGCAAGCGCGAGCTGTACCTGAAGGCCCTGGACCGGTACGGCGAGCTTGCGGACCCTGAGCTGCTGGCCGGGCTGTCCCAGCCGGGCCCGGCGCTGCCTGCTGTGCGGGCCCTGGTGGAGCGCTACGCCCGGGAGGCGGCTGGTGCGGGCGGGCGCCGCGGCTGTTTCGTGGTCAACACGGCGGTGGAGCTGGCTCCGCACGATCCGGCGGCTGCCCGCCGGGTGCAGGCGAGCTGGGATTTTGTGGAGACCGCGCTGACCTCGGCGCTGACGCGAGCGCAGGCGCAGGGTGAGCTGGCCGAGGGCAGGGATCCGCGGGCGCTGGGCCGCTTCCTGCTGGTGCTGCTGCAGGGGCTGCGGGTCATGGGCAAGGCAGGGACCGAGCCGGATCGTCTGCGCGACGCGGCCGTGCAGGCACTGACAGTGCTGGGCTAGCGGCGGCTGCGGCAAGCCTGCTGCCGGTTTAGCATGCTCACAAACAAGAACGACCAGTCCAGAATTTCTGTCGTTCGGGAGGAAGCCATGACGAACGTCCGGCCCGGCCCGCTGCCGACCGCGGCGGGCGCAACGGCACCGACCGCGGCGGAGGGCCGCCCGGCCCCTGCCTTCGCGCTGCTGGGCACGGTGCAGGTCACGCTGGTCTTCACCATCACCCTGATCGCTGTGCCGCTTCCGGCGATCGGCCGGGAATTCGGGCTGGGCCATTCCAGCCTCATCCTGGTGAGCACGGCGTACGGCCTCTCATTCAGCGGGCTGCTGCTGCTCGGCGGCCGGCTCGCCGACCGCCGCGGCGCTCGCGCGGTATTCACCACGGGCCTGGTCGTTTTCGCCGTGGCCTCGTCAGTGGCAGCAGCCGCGCCGGGCTTCGTGGTCCTGGTCGCGGCTCGCTTCGCCCAGGGCGCCGGGGCGGCGCTGGTGGCGCCGTCGGCCATGGCCGTGCTCCGGGCGATCATCCCCGGCGAGGTCAGCCATGCCCGCGCCCTGGCGACCTGGGGCGGGTTGTCCGTGCTGGGGGCGACCGCCGGGATCTTGCTGTCGGGCGTGGTGACCACCTGGGTGTCGTGGCGGTGGATGTTCGCCCTCCCGCTGCTGGTCAGCATGGTCGCGGTCATGCTGGCCCGCCGGTGGCTGCCGCGCGTTGCGCCGGGCGGGCGGGCCGCGCTGGATCTCCGGGGAGCCGCGCTGGCCACAGCCGGGGTCACGCTGGTCAGTTACGCGCTAGTAGTGACGGGCGGGCACGCCTGGTCCTCCGCGGCGGTGCTGATCCCGCTGGTGACCGGCCTGGCGCTGCTGGCGGCCTTTGCCGCAGCCGAATGGCACAGCCGGGATCCGCTGCTGCCGCCGGCGTTCCTCGCTGACCGGCGCCGCGCCACCGCGCTGCTGGCGATCGCATTCGCCGCGGCCGGAACCGCGGTGACGTTTCTCTTCCTGGCGCTGTACCTGCAGCAGGCCCGGGGCTGGACTCCGCTGGGCACCTCGCTGGCCTTCGCGCCGTATGCGCTGTCCCTGATCACCGCCGGCCGGCTCGCCAGCCGTCTCGTCGCCCGGTTCGGCGCCCGCGTGGTCACCGGTGCCGGCCTCGCGATCGCGGCCTGCGGGCTGTTCCTGCTCGCGCAGCTCAGCCCGCATACGGTCTACGCCTCCGGCCTGCTGCCAGGCATCGTGCTGCTGCCCGCCGGAGCCGCGCTCACCTTCGCCGGCGCTGCGGTCCTGGCCGCCGGCGGCGTCCCGCAGCAGCAGGCAGGCCTCGCCGGCGGCGTCATGAACACCGCCATGGAACTCGGCCCGACCCTGGGCCTTGCCTTGCTGACAACCGTCGCCGCCGCCGGTGCCTCGCATGCCGCGGCAGCAGGTGCCAGCACGCAGGCCGCCGCGACCAGCGGCTACGCGTGGGCTCTGGGTGCCGCCGCGCTCGCATTCGCTCTCCTGGCCGTGCTGTCGGCAGTCCCGGTTCCGGCTGCCGCTTCTCACCATCGCCGTTCCCCCCGCAGTTAGGAGTAACCAGCATGAATACTCGCTTCACCAGCAAGAATGTCCTCATTACCGGAGGCGGCACCGGCATCGGCCGGGCGATCGCCCTGGCCTTTGCCCGGGAGGACGCCACCGTCATCGTGGCCGGGCGGTCCGCCGAGCCACTGAGCCAGACCGTAAAGCTGATCACGGACGGCGGCGGCCGCGCCACGGCGATCACCGCTGACGTCACCCGGTCCGACGACGTCGCTGCGCTCGTGGCCGGTGCTGCGGCGGCATACGGCAGCCTGGATGTCGCGGTGAACAATGCAGGCACGCTCACCGCCTTCGGGCCGGTCGGCGACATCGACGAGGACCAGTGGTCGGAACTCGTCTCGGTCAACCTCACCGGCACCCTGCTGTCGATGAAGCACGAAATCGCCTACATGCGCCGCCACGGCGGCGGAGCCATCGTCAACGTCGCCTCCAGCCTCGGCGCCCACATGCGCCTTGCCGGACTGGGAGCCTACGTGGCAACCAAAGCAGCCGTCAGCGCGCTGACCCGCAACGCGGCGCTGGACCACATCGGCGACCGGATCCGGATCAACGCCATCAGTCCCGGCCCGGCGGACACGCCGATGTCCGCCCGGCCCGGCGAGACCCAGGCCGACCGCGATGCCCGGATGCGGGAGCAGCTGCCAGCTGGCCGCGTCGCCAGCCTCGACGAGGTCGCCGCCGCGGCGCTGTACCTGGCCTCACCCGAAGCAGGCTTCCTCGTGGGAACAGACCTGGTCATCGACGGAGGGGCCACCGCCTGACAGATGCGCGCTCCCACCCCGGTACATCACGCAGCGGCGCCGACGCGGGCAGGATCGCTGGAACCCGGACAAGTTGCGCTGTCCGCCACCTCCAAGCCGCCACCGGTAGTCACCAGCCGGCCACACGACCCGGTTAACTTCGAAGAGCCGGATGTGCGCGCGGGGTAAGAGAGACTGACGCACTGTCACCCATCTGGCGGCTTGGAGAAGTGCTGGCTCAGCATGGCCACGGCTTGATCCTGACTGATCTCGGCGAGTTCCGATTCCTTCAGGCCAAGGTGTTTCATCAGGGCACGGGCCAGGCTCAGAGTGAGCGGTTTGGCCCGCTCAGCTTCCCTCGTTCCGGCTAGCCCGCGCCCGTCCTGGCCGCGTCGGGGCACTATGCCGTTGTCGACGCAGGCCCAGAACTCCTCGGCCGTGACTAGCAGCTGATCGTCCAGGATGTGTCCCCAGAGCTTGGGATCACTGATCTCGGTGCGATCGATGGGATGCGAGCAGTGCGACCGAAAGAACTGCTCCGCTGGAGGTTGCGAACTCGTAGGTCGGATGGTGAGTGCTAGGCACCTCATGCCAGCCCTCGCGATCCCAGAACCGTTTTAAGTCTCGGCGTGTTGGAACCCGGCGCGCGGACATCCGATCAGCCAGCCAGCCATTCACGCAACTGCTCGTCGGTGCTGAGGTCGGCCAGCATCACTAGGCCCCAGTTATCGCGGTGGTTCGGCGCATTGAGCAGGCGGCTGTGCCAGGCTTCGGCGTACTCGCGAATCTCCCCCACCAGGTCGTCTAGCGCGTCATCGAGGGTCGTGCCCTCGCCGCTCAGCGGCAGGCCGGGGATGAACACATGGCTTGCCGAATCGGAGACGCTGACCACTGGCCTTGCTGACACGAGTACCGAGAGCCCGTGCCTCATCCTGTCGGCCGAGAACCCCTCTCCAGCGGCACCCCGAACGCTCTGAAAGCCATCTTCGAGGACTTTCGCGTCATCTTCCTGCACGCTCATTCAAGTTCCCCTCTGCGCGAGCGCTCACGCCCAGAACTAGTATCGCCCCGCGAAACCGGGAGCGCGCCACATTACAGCCTGGCCGGTTCGGCCCTAGTTGTACGGTTAAGCACATTGTGCCGCTGGCCAGCCAGGGCTATCCGGCAGGAGCTGCGCTGCTACAGGTGGCAGGCGGCGGCTACGGCTTCGGCGGAGGACTCGCGGGTGCCGGCGACCGGGTTGCTGGCGTGCTCGAAGTCCGTCACGTAGATGTCGGCCGCCGCGGCCGGGCTGGCGGCGCTGTTCAGGGCCGGCAGGTCCGAGGCGAACTGGTTGTTGAAGCTCAGGATGCCGTTCAGCTGGGTCTGCAGGTCCCTGGCCGTGTCGCCGGTGATGTAACCCGCCGGGAGCGGGGTCCAGCCGATCAGGCCGCCCGCGCCGCCGCTGCCGGACTCGGGGTTGCCGCCCGACTCCTGGTAGATGTTGCCGGCCACGCCCGCGGCGCCGTTGGCGCTGTAGCCGTGCGCGATCAGGAAGGCCACGATCGCCTGCACGTTCTGCGGCAGCGGCCCGCCGGTGCCGCTGCAGACGGGCGGCGGCGGGTGCAGGGCCCGCTGCCGCGCCCGGGCGGCGGCTCTGGCCCTCTGTGCGCGGGCCACCGAGCGGTGCACGTCAGCGGCCGCGCTGGCGCTCTTGGCGTGCTGCGCCTCCTTGGCCTCGGCGTGCGCCGCGGACGCCATGTCCGACAGGCCGGCCGCCCGGGCTGGGCTGAGCACGTCGGCCGTGGCGGCATGCGGGGCCCCTGGCGAGCCGGTCACCAGATGACGCACCTGCGGGACGGCCGCGAGCGTGCCCAGCACTGCGATGGCAGGCAGCGCGATGGCTGCGGACCTGGGGACCTTGAGCTTCGGCGGCTTGGGCGGCGCCTGATGCCGCCCGGCGCGATGCCGGCCTCCCGTGCTGACTGGTTTCCTGCCACGCACAGTGGCTGTGCTCACTAAGCCGCCTATCGCCGGATCCTCGCCCAGCTACGCGGCCGCCTGCGCCTCTCGCCGGGCCTTACCCTGCTTCAACGGAGCAGCATGCCAGGGCACATCGGCCCAGCGCAGGCAAACTCGAACAAATAATCCATCTGCGCCCCACCACGGCAATCCGCCGCGGCGG
>DASUBV010000299.1:0-20628 GCA_035763085.1 Streptosporangiaceae bacterium
CCGGCCGATGGCGGCCCGCGGCATCGAGGAATTCGCCACCTCCGGCGAGCGCGCCCCCGCGGCGCTGGACGCGCCGGACGTGCTGGCCGCACCGGCTGGACTGGACGCGCCGGCGGCCCCGGGCCGGCCCGCCCCGCTGGAGTCGCCGGCGCCGCTGGACTCCGGTGCACCGCTGGACTCGCCGGCGCCGCTGGACTCCGCTGCGCCGCTGGACTACCGAGCTGCGCCGTAGCCGCCGCAGCACGGCCGGGCCGAGCGGCGTGACGAAGGAGCGGCGGGTGACCGGCCGCTCCGGGAATGATCTTGTGAAGGCTTCGCACCGCCTGGCTAGACTGGCCGCGACGCTGTGCCCGGACGACCGACAGGACCGCTCGTGCCCAGACCCATCGTTCTCGTCGCAGAAGAGCTCTCCCCGGCCGGGATCGCGCAGCTCGAGGCCGCGTTCGACGTCCGCTACGCCGACGGCGCGGACCGGGGCCAGCTGCTGCCCGCCCTGGCCGGCGCGGAGGCCGTCATCGTGCGCAGTGCCACGTTGATCGACAGCGAGGCCATCGCCGCCGCGCCGAAGCTGCGGGTGGTGGCCAGGGCCGGGGTCGGACTGGACAACGTCGACGTCGAGGCCGCGACCAAGGCCGGCGTTATGGTCGTCAACGCGCCGACGTCCAATATCGTCAGCGCCGCCGAGCATGCCGTCGCGCTGCTGCTGGCGCTGGCCCGCAACGTGCCGCAGGCGATGGCCTCGCTGCAGGCCGGCGAGTGGCGCCGGGCCGCCTTCACCGGCGTCGAGCTGGACGGCAAGGTGGCCGGCATCCTCGGCCTGGGCAAGATCGGCGTCCTGGTGGCGGAGCGGCTGGCTGCCTTCGGCATGACCGTGATCGCCTACGACCCGTACGTGGCCGCCGCCCGGGCCAGCCAGCTGGGCGCCCGGCTGGCCAGCCTCGACGAGCTGCTCGCCGAGGCCGACTTCATCAGCGTGCACCTGCCGCGCAGTGCCGAGACCACCGGCCTGCTCGGCGACCGTGAGCTGCACCTGGTCAGGCCGCAGGTGCGGATCGTCAACGCGGCCCGGGGCGGAATCGTGGATGAGGCGGCGCTGGCCAGGGCGCTGCGCGAGGGCCGGGTGGCCGGGGCCGCGCTCGATGTCTACGCGGCCGAGCCGTGCACCGACAGCCCGCTGTTCGGCCTGCCGAACGTCGTGGTCACCCCGCACCTGGGCGCCAGCACCGCCGAGGCGCAGGAGAAAGCGGGCACCGACGTGGCCCGGTCGGTCCGGCTCGCGCTGGCCGGGGAGTTCGTGCCGGACGCGGTGAACGTCCAGGGCGGCCCGGTGGCCGAGGAGATCAGGCCCGGCCTGCCGCTGGCCGAGACGCTGGGCCGGGTGTTCACCGCGCTGGCCGGCGGCGCCGCGGCCCGGGTAGAGGTCCAGGTCCAGGGCGAGATCGCGGCCCTGGACGTCCGGGTCCTGCAGCTGGCCGCCATGAAGGGCATCTTCGTCGACTCCGTTGCCGACCCGGTCACCTACGTCAACGCGCCGCTGGTCGCGGCCGAGCGCGGCGTCGAGGTCAGCCTGGTCGCGAATCCCGAGTGCGCCGACTGGCGCAACCTGATCCGGCTCCGCGGCACCCTGCCCGGCGGTCAGGTCATCTCCGTCAGCGGCACGCTCACCGGGCTCCGGCAGAACCCGAAGATCGTCGAGATCAACGGCTTCGAGGCCGAGCTCGCCCCGGCCGAGCACATGATGTTCCTCAGTTACGCCGACCGTCCTGGCGTGGTCGGCGTCGTCGGCCAGATCCTGGGCGGCCGGCAGATCAACATCGCCGGCATGCAGGTGTGCCGGGACGAGCGCGGCGGCGAGGCGCTCATCGCCCTGACCGTCGACTCGGTCGTGCCGCCCGACGCGCTGGGGGAGATCACCACGGCGATCGGGGCGACTGTGGCCAGGGTCGCCGACCTGACGGCCAGCTGAGCGACGGCCGGGTGAGCGGCGGCCGGCTGAGCGACGGCCAGCTGAGCCGTCAGTCCGTCGCCAGGCGGGCCGTGGCCGCCGTCGGCCGGGCCCGCTGAAAACCGGGATAACATCACCGGCCGATAGCTGGTTAGCCTGGTTCCGGGAAGCGGGCGGCGCAGCGGCGCACCGCCCGCGGTACGGAAGGACCGCGATGACGGCTGGTACCAGCACCGAGATCACCTACGATGTCCGCCCGGCCAGCCAGACGGTTCCCGCGCCTGAGCGCGCGGAGCTGCTCGCGGCCCCTGGCTTCGGCCAGGTCTTCACCGACCACATGATCACGCTGCGCTGGACGCAGGAGCACGGCTGGCATGACGGCCGGCTGGAGGCCTACGGCCCGCTGACCCTGGACCCGGCCACGTCAGTGTTCCACTACGCGCAGGAGATCTTCGAGGGCCTGAAGGCCTACCGGCAGCGCTCCGGCGCGATCGTCGCGTTCCGGCCCGCCGCCAACGCGGCCCGGTTCCGCGCGTCCGCGGCTCGCATCGCCATGCCCGGGCTGCCGGACCAGGCGTTCGTGTCGGCCATCGAGCTGCTGGTGCGCCAGGACCAGGCCTGGGTGCCGGATGCTCCGGAGCACAGCCTGTACCTGCGGCCGTTCATGATCGCCACGCACCGCGGCCTGGGCGTCAGCCGGCCGTCGTCGTCGTACCTGTTCAGCGTCATCGCCTCGCCCGCGGGCCCGTACTTCGGCGGCGGCGTGCGCCCGGTCTCGGTGTGGCTGGCTGACGGTTACTCGCGCGCCGCGCCCGGCGGCACCGGCGCGGCCAAGACCGGCGGTAACTACGCCGCGGGCTTCGCCGGCCAGCTGCAGGCGCTGGACCATGACTGCGACTCGGTCGTCTGGCTCGACGCGGCGGAGCATCGCTGGGTCGAGGAGATGGGCGGGATGAACCTGTTCTTCGTCTACGGCTCGGGAGTGCAGGCGCGGATCATGACGCCCGCGCTGACCGGCACGCTGCTGCCCGGCATTACCCGCGACGCCATGCTGCGCCTGGCTCCCGATCTCGGCATCCCGGCCGAGGAAGGCCGGATCAGCGCGCAGCAGTGGCGGGACGGCAGTGAGTCGGGCGAGATCACCGAGGTCTTCGCGTGCGGCACCGCGGCGGTGGTCCGCCCGGTCGGGCTGGCGCGCAGTGCCGGCGGTGAGTGGAAGATCGGCGACGGGACGCCGGGCCCGGTCACGCTGCGGCTGCGCGAGCAGCTGGTCGGCATCCAGTTCGGCGAGGTGGCTGACCCCTACGGCTGGATTCATCCCATCTGCTGACCGGGCGGGGGCCGTGACGCCCGGCGCCCCGGCCTCGTACGGTAGGGCCATGGATGACAAGGAGATCCTCGGGCACATCGACGAGCTCATCGGCACCGAGCACCGGCTGCGGACCAAGCTGGCGGCCGGAGAGCTGTCGTCCGACGAAGAGCATGCGCAGCTGCGGTCCGCAGAGGAAGCACTGGACCAGTGCTGGGACCTGCTGCGGCAGCGGCGGGCCCGGCGCGAGTACGGCGAAGACCCGTCAGCCGCGGTTACCCGTCCTGCCAATCAGGTGGAGGGCTACCTGCAGTAGCGCGTTATGACAACGGCACAGGACTAGCGACGCCCGGTCCGCGCCAGCGGGGGCTGGGCTGGCAAGAAGCTATGTAGAGCATTGATAGCTCTCTGGACGTCCTAGACCTATGGCGGTAAACTCGCGGCATGACCGCAGGCGAGCGCGACTTCATTGACCGTGCACGTGATGTGATCGCCGCCCGGATTACCGCCGAGCATCCCGGCTGGCGGGCCGGGCACGACGTGTACGGCTGGCATGCCTGCCGGCTGGATGACGGGCATACGATCCGGGCCACCGGGCCCGACGGGCTGCGGGCCCTGATCAGCGCCGCGCCGCCGTTCGCGACCTGGCACCTGGCCGGGGAACTGCGGCGGGCTCATCCGGGCTGGCACATCTGGCGGGACGGCGCCGGCTGGTGGCACGCGCGGCGCCGCGGAAACTTCCGGCAGGAGCACCGGGCGGACGCACCGCTGTACGCGGTGCACGAGCCGGACGCCCTCTTACTGCGGGAGCGCCTCCAGGAGCAGGCCGCGCTGGATGCCGGCCGGCTGGATCCCGACGGCCCGGGCCCTGACGGGCAGGACCGCGGCGGGCAGGCGCAGCACGCCCAGTAGGCTCCGGGGCATGCGCATAGCGAGGTTTGCCTTCGGCGGAGAGGTGAAGTACGGGGTCGTTGATCCGGCCGGCCCGAATGGCGCCCAGAGCGGCACCGCCGCCGGGGTGGCCCGGCCAGCGGATGACACGCTGGAGGTCGCCGAATTGGCCGGGCACCCGTTCGGCTCCGCGGATACCATCCGCTTCACCGGTGCCCGGTACCCCGTCGCGGATGTCCGGCTGCTGGCTCCAGTACTCCCCAGCAAGGTCGTGGCGATCGGCAAGAACTACGCCGCGCACGCCCGCGAGATGGGCGGCGAGCCACCGGATGAGCCGATGATCTTCCTCAAGCCGTCCACCGCGATCGCCGGGACGATGGACCCCATCGTGCGCCCCGTTCAGCTGTCCAAGCGCGTCGACTACGAGGGCGAGCTGGCTGTCGTCATCGGCAGGCTCTGCAAGAACGTGCCGCAGGACCGGGCCGCCGACGCGATCTTCGGTTACACCTGCGCCAACGACGTGACGGCCCGCGACCTGCAATCCCGCGATGGCCAGTGGGCCCGGGCCAAGGGCTTCGACACCTTCTGCCCGCTCGGCCCGTGGATCGAGACCGAGCTCGATGCCGACGACCTGGAGATCTCCACCACAGTCAACGGCGAGGTCCGGCAGCGCTCGCGCACCTCGCTGCTGCTGCACGGCGTGGCCGCACTGGTCAGCTACGTCAGCGCCGTGATGACGCTGCTGCCCGGCGACGTGCTGCTCACCGGGACCCCCGACGGTGTCGGGCCGCTGGAGGCCGGCGACCAGGTCGCGGTCAGCGTCGAGGGCATCGGAACGCTCAGCAACCGGGTGGTGGACGAGGACTGAGATGCCGGCGCCCGGACTGTGACCTGCGCCATGAGCGGAGCCTGGCGATCCCTTTGGCCGCCGGTTCCGGGTTCGGCTACACTGCTCAGGCGCGCTTAGCCACCGATGGCGCGCTCCCATGGGGTATGGGGTAATTGGCAGCCCGACGGGTTCTGGCCCCGTTAGTCTAGGTTCGAGTCCTGGTACCCCAGCTCAGCTGGTCAGCGCGGACGCCCGAGTCGGGCGCCCGCGCTTTCTGGTTCCGGGCGACGGCTCAGATCCAGCGCCGCCGGGCGCCGGCGCGGCTGCGGCCGCGGCCCCGCTCGAGCCCGGTGACCCGCAGGATCAGCAGGATCACGATGGCCCCGATGATCGAGCCGATGATGCCGGCCGGGTGGAAATGGTGGACCTCCAGGGTGTGATTGAAGATCAGGCGCTGGAGGAAGCCGCCGACGAACGACCCGGCGATGCCCAGCAGGATCGTGCCGAGGACGCCGATGTCGTCGCGGCCCGGCACGAGCAGCCGGGCGATGAGGCCCACGATCAGTCCCACCACGATCAGTACAACAATGAATGCCAACATGGGAACTAGGTACCAGGATTTGCCGAGATCATGCGGCGGGCACGCCGGCCCGGCCGCGGGCGCGGCCCTCACCAGCGGCTTCTGCCTGGGCTGACTTAGGCACCCGTGGCTAGTTTGGCGCGGGTCCGTATGGTGCGCTAGCCTTACACCGCTCACCTGGCCCCGTCGTCTAGCGGCCCAGGACGCCGCCCTCTCAAGGCGGTAGCGCCGGTTCAAATCCGGTCGGGGCTACTGAGGTAGCAGCAGGTCGAAGGCCTGGTCGCCGGTCGCGGCGGCCGGGCCTTGATCAGGAGCACGAGGGCGAGCCCGTATCAGCCATTCCTGGCCGGCGGCTACCCGCAAGGCGCCGTTCACCTACCGTCTGGGGCTGGAAGCCCGCCGCTGGCTGGTGTTCGAGCTACGGTCAGGTCACCGACGTCGACGTTCAGCTGTTCCGGGGCACCACCAGGATTCGATTCGCCTCGCCCGTCGAGTTCCGGGCCGGCGGGTTCATCAGCGACGGGACCCGGCGTGACGGTCTTGGCGGAGTTGTTCGGTAGGTGGTGCGAGGAGCGGGGCGTCCGCGCGCTGTCCGGGGTGTGGTCCCGCAGCTGGGTCAGGACGTGCCGGGCGTCGGCGCCAACACCGCGCAGCGTGGCCGAGGCGAATGACCGCTGCCACTCCAGGCCCACATAGGCCAGGCCCGGATGGGTGAGGGAGACACCGCCGCGGTGGCGCGGCTGCCCGGCGGCGTTCAGGGCGCCGAGCGGGGCCAGGTAGTCCACGCCGGGCCGGTATCCGGTGGCCAGCAGCACCACGTCGACCCGTTCGCGGGTTCCGTCGCTCCATACGACATGGTCCCCGTCCAGGCGGGTGAACATCGGGCGGCGGTCGGGGTTGCCGGCGGCGATGGCGTCCCGGTAGGTGCCGGTGTCGAACACCGGCGTGCCCTTGCCGCCGGCCAGCAGCGGCCGCGCCCAGGACGCGGTGTCCAGCCCGGTGCGCTGCAGCCAGATGTGCATGTCCACCCCCAGCAGCCGCTGCGCCATGAACCGCAGCGGGTGCCGGGTGGCCAGCGAGGCACGGGCGTGCGCGGCCAGTTCGATCGCAATCTGCACCGCCGAGTTCCCGCCCCCGACAATCACCACCCGCTGGCCGGCGAACGCATCCGGCGACCGGTACTCGGCTGAGTGCAGCACCCTCCCGGTGAACTCGGCCAGGCCCGGCAGCGCCGGGCGGTACGGGCGGGTGAACGCGCCGGTCGCCGCCACCACCAGCGGGGCGGCGAACGTCTCGCCGCCGGTGGTGACGACCTCGAACATTCGCCTGTCACCGTCGCGGGTGGCCGTGACGTGCTCGACGCGGTGGCCGGTGCGCAGGTCGGCGTCCAGCCGGGCCGCGTAGCCGGCCAGGTAGCCGACGACCTCGTCGCGGGAGGGGTAGCCGTCGGGGTCACCGGGGAACGGCAGGCCGGGCAGTGCGCTACGGCGGGCTGGGGAGAACAGGGTGAGGCTGTCGTAGTAATGCGGCCAGGACCCGGCCGCCCGGCCGGCAGCCTCCAGGATGACCGGGGCCAGGCCGAGGGTGCGGGCGATGCGGGCGGTGGCCAGG
The DNA here is from genome assembly GCA_035763085.1 of Streptosporangiaceae bacterium. GTDB lineage: Bacteria > Actinomycetota > Actinomycetes > Streptosporangiales > Streptosporangiaceae > DASUBV01. Next base: position 7,166 of record DASUBV010000299.1, read on the forward strand.
CCGGCCTGCCCGGCGCCGATCACGATCAGCGGAGCGGTGTGCAACGTCATGCGGACAACATATTATTAATTTCATATATGTCAATATGACAATGAACACGCTAGAGTTGATCTCGGAGCCTGCCGGTCCGCGGAAGGAGCCCGGCGATGACACAACCGGCACCTGCCGGCGCCGCGGCGGCGGACACGGCATCGGCGGGATGCGATGCCGCCGCCGTGCAGCTCGGCGCTGGGGCGCGAGAATTCCTCAGGGCGCTGGCCAGCCAGCAGCGGCAGCACATGCTCGAGCTATTCGCTGGCGGCATCGAGCTGACCGTCGGCGCTGTCGCCGAACGGCTGGGCATCGCCCAGCCCACCGCCTCCCAGCAACTGGCGCTGCTGCGCCGTGGCGGGCTGCTGACCTCCCGCAAGGACGGCAAGCAGGTCTACTACCGCGTCGACACCGCCGCCGTGGCGCAGGCACTGACCGAACTGCAGTCCTACCTGCGCACCTGCTGCCCTCCCGGGAGCGCCTGCTGACCCCCCGTCCCTGAATCCTCCCGCCGGGTCCCGGCACCATCAGGTCGTTCCGGTCCCACGGCAGTCCTGGTCCGCGAGCGGCGTGGTGCGCGGGCGTATTACCGCGTGGTGCTGGCAGTCCTGAAGGGGGTCGTCAGGGCGCTCAGCGGGTGCGGCGCGGTCTGATCAGGTGGCGGTCAGGGCTCGGGTCCAGGCCTGGGTGCCTGCCTGGACGGCGTCCCAGGGGCTGCCCAGCGGCGGGGTGTAGGACAGGTCGAGGTCGCTGACCTCGCCGACGGTCATGCCGTGGAAGATCGCGGCGGCGGCGATATCAACGCGCTTGGCGACCTCGGCATGCTTGTGGCCGAACAGCTGGGCACCGAGGAGCCTGCCGGTGGCGCGGTCGCCGGTGACCCGCATGGCGATGCGGTGGCTGCCGGGGTAGTAGGCCTTGTGGTCGTCGGCCTCGGAGCCGATGGTGACCGGGTCGAACCCGGCGGCTACGGCTTCGTGGTCGCGCAGGCCGGTGCGGGCGATGGCGTGGTCGAAGATCTTGACGACCTGGGTGCCGAGGCTGCCGGCGTACTGTCGGCTGCCGCCGGCGGCGTTCTCGCCGGCGACGCGGCCCTGCTTGTGGGCGGTGGTGCCGAGCGGCAGGTAGGTCTCGCCGAGCAGCCGGTGACGGGTGACGACGCAGTCGCCGGCGGCGAAGATGCCGGGGATGCCGGTGCGCATCTGCCGGTCCACGGCGATGGCGCCGCGGGCGCCGAGGCTGGCGCCGGCGGAGACGGCGAGGCTGGTGTCGGGGCGGACGCCGGTGACGACCAGGACCATGTCGGCATCACGCGCGACAGCGAGGGTCCCGGTGGTCGCGTCGACGCGCAGCCTGGCGGGACTGCCGGCCGGCGCGCGGCCGATGGCCCTGACGGCGGTGCCAGTGAGAACCTCGACGCCGTGGCCGGCGAGCTGGCCGCGGACCAGGAGACCGAGCTCGGGGTCGACGGTGGGCAGGACCTCGGGCAGCTGCTCGATCTGGGTGACGGCCAGGCCGCGGGTGGTGAGGGCCTCGGCCATCTCCAGGCCGATGTAGCCGGCGCCGACGATGACCGCGCTGGCGGGCCTGGCCCCCTCCAGGGTGCGCATGACGGCGAAGGTGTCGCCCATCGAGTGCAGCAGGTGCACGCCATCGTCCGGGCCGAGCGCGTCCGGGCCGTCCAGGCCGCTGATCGGGGGCCGGACGGGAACGGCGCCGGTGCCGATGACCAGCTGGTCGTAGGCGAGCAGTTCCTCGCTGCCGGAGTTGCCGGCCAGGACGAGCTTGCGGTCGCCGGGCTCGACGCGGCGGGCCGTGGTGTCCAGGCGCAGCTGCATGCCGGTGGCTTCCAGGTCGGCGATGGTGCGGTGGGCCAGGTTGCGCCAGTGGGTGACCTCGCCGGAGACGTAGTAGGGGATGCCGCAGATGGAGAAGTTGGGGTAGGCGTCGGCGACGACCACGGTCACGTCGGCGCCCGGGTCCAGTTCGCGGGCGCGCAGCGCGGCGCTGATGCCGGCGTCGCTGCCGCCGATGGCCACCAGGTGCACGAAGAACTCCTATGGATCAATCCGCCGCGGCGGAGACGTGGTTCAGCGGTCCGGGATTGACGGTCAGGCTTAGCGGTGCTGGTTGCTGCTCACGACAGCGCCGTCCGAGGAACTGTCAGAGGCCCGGGCGGCCGGCGGACTGTCCTGGCCGCTGGCGTCGTGGTGCAGGCGGGGCAGAACGGCGTCGGCGGCCTGGGCCGGGGTGATGCCGGGGTAGAGGACCTTGATGATCACCAGGCCGGCCACTCCGCCGACGATCTGTGCGGCGATGAAGGGCCCGGCCGATGCGGGCGCGATCCCGGCGAAGGTGTCGGAGAATATCCGGCCGATCGTGATGGCCGGGTTGGCGAAGCTGGCTGAGGAGGTAAAGAAGTAGGCGGCGCCGATGTAGGCGCCGACTGCGGCCGGCGCCATCCGCTCCCGGCCCGTGCGGGCGAGGGCGAAGATTACCAGGAGCAGCCCTGCTGTCGCGATGACCTCCGACAGCAGGTGCGGAGCGGTGGCCCGGTCATGAGCCGAGACGGACACGGCGGGATCAGCGAACATGACGTTAGCGACGATGGCGCCGCCGACGCACCCGACGACCTGGACGGGCAGATACGCGGCGGCATCACGCCAGCTCAGCCCGCCCAGAGCCGCATCAGTGAAGGACACCACGGGATTGAAGTGGCCGCCGGAGACCGGCCCGAACATCAAGATGATGGCGAACAACCCGGCGGCGGTGGCCGCGGCGTTCTCCAGAAGCTGCAGGCCGGTGTTGCCCGGAGAAAGGGTCTGGGCGGCAATGCCTGACCCGACGACGATGGCAGCCAGCAGCGCGCTGCCGAGAAACTCGGCAAGAAGCCGGCGGCCCAGGGCGCGCTCGGTCACCGGCTCGCCGCCAGCTCAGGGACGCGCGGGCCAAGCAGCGCCGACAGGCGGGCCAGAACGTCGGGATTAATCCAGTAATACACCCAGGTGCCGCGGCGCTGGGAATTGATCAGCCCCGCCTCGCGCAGCACCTTCAGGTGATGGCTGATCGTCGGGCCGGTCAGGTCGAACGCCTCAGTGAGATCGCAGACGCAGGCCTCGCCGCCCTCGTGGCAGGCGATCAGCGAGATCAGCCGCAGCCGGACCGGGTCGGCGATGGCCTTGAACAGCACCGACATCTCCTCGGCCTCGGCTACGGACAGCGGCTCGCAGACCAGGGGAGTGCAGCACACCTGGCCGGCGGAGTCCGCTGCCGGCAGCTTCTGATTCAACATGCGTCTAATTTGACATCCATCTAGCCCTAGGCGCAAGCTGAGGACCGTCAGCTGGTTAGACAAATGTCTAATCAAGAACGGGATGCGGTCCTGCGGCCGCCCGGAATGGGTGGTCACGGCCACCGGGAAGGAAGCGTCATGTCACGTGTCCAGCTTGCTTTGCGAGTCTCTGACCTGGAAGGCTCGATCGCCTTCTACTCCAGGCTGTTCGGCGCCGAGCCGGCCAAGCGCCGCCCGGGCTACGCGAATTTCGCGATCGCCGAGCCGCCGCTGAAGCTGGTCCTGCTGGAGGGGACGGGCAGCGAGCCCACCCGGATGGACCACCTGGGCGTCGAGGTCGAGGACGAGGCTGAGGTCACCGCGGCCACTGAGCGGCTGAAGGCAGCCGGCCTCGCCACCTTCGAGGAGAACGACACCGAGTGCTGCTACGCGCTGCAGGACAAGGTCTGGGTGACCGGCCCGGGGCAGGAGCCCTGGGAGGTCTACGTCGAGGCCGACGCTGACGTGCTGGACAAGCAGGCCGGGTCGGCGTGCTGTACCCCGGAACCCGGCGAGGACGAGGCAGCGGGCGCGAGCCAGGCCGCCTGCTGCTGACCAGCCTGCACGGCCGCCGGCCTGGCCTGGTGCTGGCGAACCCCGCAGCGAGCGTGAGGGTCGTCAGGGCCCCGGACCCGGTCTGGCCCGTGCCAGCCGGTCAGCGCGGCGAACGCCGGCGGGTAGAAGACCCCGGCCATGGCGATGCCGGCCAGCAGCCATGCTGCGGCGAACCACCAGTACGAGGGGGCGGCGGCGATGCCGGCCAGGGCGGCGACGGCCAGGACCGATCCGGCGGTCATCACCGGGCGCGGCCCGTGCCGGTCGATCAGCCGGCCCGCCGGCACCCCGGCCAGGGCGCCGGTCAGGTTGCCGGCCGAGAACGCGGCGGTGACCGCCGTGGCGGACCAGCCGGTGGCCGAGGTGATGTCGCTGCCCAGGACCGGGAATGCGTAGTACAGGACGCCGTAGCTGACGATCTCCGTCGCGCACAGCGCGGCCAGCGCGCGCTGCCGGGCCCGCCGCTGGCCGCGGCGGCCCCGGCGGGCGTGGCCAACGTCAGGCGCTGACGGGAATGCGGGCGGCCGGCGGCCCGGCGAGTGGCGTGCCGCAGCATCCGCCGCTGCCGGCGGTCTCGGGGTCATCGAAGATCCCGGCGCCGCCGCAGACCCCGGTGTCGGGCAGCTTCAGCTCGATGCGGGCCGCTGCCTCGTGATCGCCGGCAAGCTCGGCGACGACGCTGCGGACCTGCTCGTACCCGGTCATCGCCAGGAAGGTGGGGGCGCGGCCGTAGGACTTCATGCCGACCAGGTACAGGTCCGGCTCGGGATGCGCCAGGTCGGCCGCGCCGGTGGCCGAGACACTGCCGCAGGAGTGCACGTTCGGGTCGATCTCGACGGCGATCCGGGCCGGCGCCTGCAGCGTGGCGTCCAGCTCCAGCCGCATCTCCGACAGGAACGACAGGTCGGGCCGGAACCCGGTCAGCACCACGACTCGGTCCGCCGGCGGCAGCGCCCGGCCGTCCTCGGCGACCAGGACCACGCCGCCGCCATCGCGCCGGATCTGCTCGACCCGGAAGCCGGACTGGACGCTGACCAGGCCGGCGTCGACGGCCTGGCTGACGCGGGCGCCGAGGGCACCGCGCTCGGGCAGCTCATCGCTCTCGCCTCCGCCGAGGCTGTTGCCGAGGGCCGGGCGGCGCAGCACCCAGCTCACCAGGGTCCCCGGGTGGCTGCGGGCGATCCGGGCCAGCTCGGTGATCGCGGTCAGCGCGGAGTGGCCGCTGCCGACGACGACCGTGTGCTTCCCGGCGAATGCCCCGGTCTGCGCGAAGTCGGGGACCTGGTAGGACAGGGCACCGGCCGCGGCCCGCTCGCCGAGCGCGGGCAGGCCGTCAGCGCCGGCCGGGTTCGGCTGCGTCCAGGTCCCGGAGGCATCGATGACGGCCCGGGCGTCCAGCCGCGATTCCCGGCCGCTGGCGTCGGTGACGTGAACGGTGAACGGCTGGCTGGCCCGCCCGGAGTCCACAAGCCGGCCGCGGCCGCGGCGGGAGACGCCGGTGACCCGCGCTCCGTACCGGACATGGCCGCCGAGGGCATCGGCCAGCGGGCGCAGGTAGGCGGCGATCCACTCCGCGCCGGTCGGGTACCCGGCGGCCGGCGCGGTCCACCCGGCCGCGCTGAGCAGCCGGGCGGCGGCGGCATCGACCAGCTCCGGCCACGCGGAGAACAGCCGCACGTGACCCCACTCGCTGACCGCGTGGGCAGGCCCGGGCCCGGCTTCCAGGACCAGCGGGTCCAGGCCGCGCTCCAGCAGGTGCGCCGCCGCAGCCAGGCCCTGCGGCCCGGCGCCGATCACGACAACTGGCAGCTCGCTCACGAACATCTCCTCACATCGACAAGTCTCGATGGGAGACTCTGCATCACGTATCGACGGATGTCAATCTGATATGGCAGACTGGGCTCATGACCGTTACGACGCTGCCACTGGCCTCCGGTGACCTCGCGGCGTGCTGCGCGCCGGGCACCGGCGGCGTGCTGGACGCCGCCGCGGCCGAGCGACTCGCGCGCGTCTTCAAGGCCCTCGCCGATCCGGCCCGGGTCCGCCTTCTCTCGCTTATCGCCGCGACTGGCGAGGCCTGCATCTGTGATCTCACCGAGCCCGTCGGCTTGTCCCAGCCGACCGTCTCCCACCACATGAAGCAACTCGCTGACGCCGGCCTCGTCACCCGCACCCAGCGCGGCAAGTGGGCCTACTACGCGGTCGTCGAGGACAGGTTGCGGGCTGTCGCGCAGGCGGTCACGCCGGTCACCGGCGCGCCCTGACCCGCTGGCCGCTGCTCTTGCGGCGAGCCTGGCCATGAGGCGCAGTCAGCCGGCTCCCGCGGAGGTGCTGCGTCGCTCCAGCAGTGTGACGTCACGCCAGCGGCCGTGGTGGCAGCCGATCCGGCGGCGGGTGCCCACGACGCGGAAGCCGGCCCGCTCGTGCATAGCGAGGCTGGCGGTGTTCTCGGGGAAGATGCCGCTCTGGATCGTCCAGATTCCGGCGCTTTCCGTCGAGCCGATCAGCGCCGACAGCAGCGCCATGCCGATGCCGCGGCCCTGCTCGCCGGGGCGGACGTAGACCGAGTGCTCGACAACCCCGGCGTAGACGCACCGGCCAGAAACAGCCGATACGGCGACCCAGCCGAGCACCTGCCCGGTGTCGTCCGCGGCCACGTGCCGGTGCATGCTCAGTCGCGCTGCGTCGAAAGCGTCCCAGGCCGGCGCGGTGGTCTCGAAGCTGGCATTGCCGGTGTCCAGGCCCGCCTGGTAGATGGCCAGGACCTGGTCGGCGTCGGCAGTTCGCATCGGCCTGATCAGAACTCCGGCGGGAGCCGCAAGGCGCGCCCGGTTCAGTGGCTCCGCTGTGTCATTCATCGTTAATCGACGATAAACGATTAATGACGGGACCGCAAGCTGCTACTGCCGGCCTGGCCCGCGACCTGCGGGCCGGCCGCCGCCTCACTGACCGCGCGTTCCGGGCGGCGATGTTCGGCGCCGCGGGCATCGTGCTGCTCGTCCTGGCGGGCACCGCCGTGCTCCTGGTCATTCGCGTCATCGAACGGGTTCGACATTGCCAGCGCTGCCATCGACGGTGACCAGCTGGCCGCTGAGCAGCTGATGGGTGGCGTCGCCGGTGGCGACGACCGCGGGGATGCCATATTCGCGGGCGACCAGGGAGGCGTGGGCGGCCAGGGTGCCGCCGTCGGTGACGATTGCCACCGCGCGGGCGAACAGCGGCGTCCACGCCGGGGCAGTGGCCCGGGCGACCAGTACTTCGCCCGGCTGAAAGCGGGCGAAGTCATCGGGTCCGTGGACGATGCGGACCGGGCCGGTGGCCCGGCCGGGGCTGGCGGGCTGCCCGACGATGGCGTCCTTGGGGGCCGGACTGCTGGTGCGCACGGCGTCCACCGCGGCGAGAAGTTCCCTGGCGAGCAGCCGGGGTGGCTGGCCGATGGTCAAGGGGGCCAGCAGGCGCCGCTGCCGCTCCCAGGTGCCACGGCGCTGGCAGACCGGCTCCTGCAGGCGGGAGCGGGTGGCGAGTTCGGCGCGGGTCAGGAAGAACACGTCCTCGGCCTGGTCGATCACGCCGCTGGCGTGGAGGGCATCGCCCAGGCGCAGCACGCAGCGGCGCAGCAGCGGCCAGCCGAGGGTGAGCTGGCGGGCCTGCTGCTCGCGGATGACCGCGTAGCGCTGGGCTACCTCCAGCAGCGCCTGGAACTGCGCCTGCAGCTGCGGCCGGTCGCCAAGCAAAGCGACGCAACGGGTGGTGAGGGCCTCGCGGCGGTCGGCCAGCTCGCGGTGGCGGTCGGATAGCCGGGGCGGCGGCCAGTCCAGCTCCCCGGCGGTGGGGTGGGCCCAGTCGAGGCTTTGGACCGCGTGGGCAGCCAGGTCGGGCTGACTGCCGGGCAGTCCGGCGAGCAGCTCCTGGACACTGATGTCGATGGTGGCGGCCAGGTGCTGACGGTAGAAGCGGGCCAGGGCGCCTTCCATCTTCCATGCCGCCCCGCCCACTACCGCCAGCGACCACACCTGCTCGCCAGCGGCCCCGCCGATCTGGTCGATGACGGCGGCCAGCTGCTCGGGCGAGGCGGTCGGCAGCTGCTGCTCGCCCGCCTGGACCAGCCGCTGGTAGCGGGGCAGCAGCTCGTGGCGCCACTGCTCGGCCAGGCCTGCGAGCAGGCGCCGGTCGGCGGCGACCGGGTCGCGGCCGGGGCCGAGCACCGCGTGGCGCATGAACCGCAGCAGCCGGCCGCGGCCCTGCAGAAAGGCGGCAAGGATGGTGCGGGGCGACAGCGGCGGGGTGGCCAGGTAGTACCAGCCGTTGATCGCCGCATGCGGGAACGGCAGAGCCGTACCCACATGGTCGCGGGCGGCCTGCCGCTCGCCCTGGTCGAGGCGGTCCAGCAGCCAGTCGGCGAACAGCGGCGTCATCGGCTCGGGGAGCCACTCACCCAGCCGCAGGTTGCGCATCCAGTAGCCGGGGGCGGGCGGAATCCAGGTGGCCGGGTCGGGCAGGGCCGTCATCGGCCGCGCTTGCAGGAGCCACAATCCGCCCTCGACCCCGTCGCCGCCGCTGCGGGTGGGGTCATTAATAATCGCCCATTCCAGGTCCTGGGGGGTGCCGAGGTGAGCGTGGACGCGGCGCGAGAGGGCGGCGATCTGGCGGGCCTGGCTGGCGGTGATCGCCTCCCCGGTCGCCCGCGTGCGCTCGGCGCGGCCGTCGCTGACGATCCACTGGTCGCCGGTTGCCTGGCCAGCCACCAGCGGCTCGCCCAGGCCGCGCACGGCGGTGATGACGACCTCGTCGCGGGCGCCGGTCAGCGGGTTGGCGGTGAAGGCGACCCCGGCCGACCCGGCCGCCACCATGACCTGGACCAGGACAGCCATCCCCGGCCCGGACGAGTCCGCTGCGGCTGTCCGGGGGTGGGCCCGCCGGTAGGCCGATACTCGCGCCGAGTCCGCCGAGTCCGCCACCTGCTGCACCGCCTGGGGCAGATCCTCGAGGCCAACGTCCAGGACGGACCCGTACTGGCCCGCATAGGAGGCGCCGGCGAGATCCTCTGCGATCGCGGAGGAGCGCACCGCGAACCGCTGGTCCCGGCCGCCGAGCTCCGCGGCGGCGCTGCGCAGCCGCGCGATCGCCTGGTCCCGGTTGGCCGCGGCGGCCGCGGTCACCACTACCCCGGCTGGTACCGGGAAGCCCGCCCCGGCCAGGCGCGCCAGGTTAGCTGCCTTGGTGCCCAGCAAAGCCCGGGCCCGGGCGGGGTCGAGGCGGGCGGCCTCGGCAAGACTGACGACAGGCGGGAGCGTCTCAGGCTCGCCCTGTCGGGGAGACATCTGGGTCTGTGGCTGCTCGGCCATCGTGCTTGCTCCTTGATTTCGACGTGAGCTGCTGGCGGTCGCAGTCGCCGGGGGTCATGGCTCGCAGCCAGAGCCCGGCCAGCTCGTCGATGACCACCTCCAGGGGCAGGGCAGCCCCACGGCCAGCGCCGGACTGGGATTGGGCCGGCGCTGGCATAAGCAGGCGCATCACGATCGGGCCAGCCAGGGCCTGCATTCCTAGAACCGGGTCCATCTGGCGCAGGCGGCCGGCTGCCATCTGCTGCTCCAGGTAGCTAGCGACAAGCGGCAGGGTGCGCATCGGCCGAGCCGCATCCTGCTGGAAGTCGGCGCCGGCGTGGCGATCGGAATCGCTGCGGGACAACTCGAACAGCAGCTGCAGCAGCAGACCGATGCGGCCGTCCAGGGCGGTGGCCATCGCCTGCGCGACAGCAGGGATGACCTCGGCCGGCGGCCGGTCACCCTTCGCGTCGAGCACGGCGGCGATCGGCTCGAAGGGAGAGAAGGTCCGCGTTAGCTCCGCGAACAGCGCCACCTTGCCGGGGAACAGCCGGTACAGGGTGGCGCGGGAGACCTCCGCTCGGGTGGCCAGCTCATCCATCGATAGCTCCGCGAGGCCCTGACGGCCGACCAGGTCCAATGCGGTGTCCAGGATGCGGCTGCGCACCGTGGGAGGCGGCTGGAGGCCGAGCTCGGCGAGCAGGGTCTGCTGGCTGTCGAAGAGCCGGTACAGGGTGGCACGGGAGACCCCGGCGGCGGCAGCCAGCTCGTTCATGGACAGGCCAGCCTGGCCGTCAGCGCCGTCACCGTGGAGGTGGCCGGCATCCCTGGCGGCGGCAAGGGCCGCTAGGACCTCTTCTCTGGCGATCGCCGTCGAAGGCATGAGACGATACTAGACGAGAAGTCGCAGCTCGTCTAGTATCTGATCATGCCGCTTGCCGCTCTGGCGCACCGGGAGCGGAAGGTGCGACGTGGACGCAGCGGCCGTGGGGCCGAGGGGGCCGGTCGTGGCTGGAGGTGCGGCCGGTGAACCTTGGCATTCGCGCCTGGCTGGGACTGAGCACGCCGAGGAACCGCTCGGTCGGTGCGCGGGCGGGGGCGGGGGACTGCGGGTGCGCCGCGTTCCACTGCGCGACCAGGTCACCTCGGTGGCCGTACATGCTCGGGCCGCCTGCTCACCACGGTTAGCTATTAGCTTTTATCTTCGAGAACCACGCCATGCCGGGGCTTCGACATTCCCGCCACCTCAGGACAGTGCTGGGCAAATTTTGCGCGAATTCTCTGGAGGTCAGCTGGGCAGGGTCCATTGCTAGACGTACAGGCGCTGGGTGCAGAGTTCCTTGCCGCCCAGTCACAGTCGGCCGGGGCGTCTCGTCTCAGGTCTGAGAGAGCAAATTCTTGGAACTGGAGGGTGATGGTCATGCGGGTGTTCGTGGCAGGCGGCGCGGGCGTGCTGGGGCAGCGGCTGGTGCCGCAGCTGGTGGCCAAGGGCCACCAGGTGACCGCGACAGCGACCAGTCCGGCCAAGCTCGGCCTGCTGGCGGAGCTGGGCGCCGATGGCGTGGTGATGGACGGGCTGGATGCGGTATCGGTCGGGGAGGCAGTGGCCAAGGCCAGGCCGGAGGTGATCGTGCACGAGATGACCGGCATCAGTGTCACGCACGCCGGAAAGCTCGATTTCAAGCACTTCGACCGGTGGTTCGCTATCACCAACCGGCTGCGCACCGAGGGGACCGATCACCTGCTGGCCGCGGCCGAGGCGGCCGGGGTGTCTCATGTCGTCGCGCAGAGCTACGGCTCGTGGAACGGCATCCGGCAGGGCGGGTGGGTCAAGACCGAAAACGACCCGCTGGACCCGGTGATGCCCGGCCGCCAGGGCGCCGCGGCGATCCGCCACGTCGAGGACGCGGTCACCGCCGCGGGCGGCGCGGCCCTGCGCTACGGCTCGCTGTACGGGGCCGGCGCGACCGACGACCAGGTCCAGCTCATCCGCAAGCGGCAGGTCCCGCTGGTCGGGCGCGCCACCGGCTACACCTCGTGGGTGCACCTGGACGACGCGGCCAGCGCCACCGTCCTGGCCGTGGAGCAGCAGGCACGGGGGGTGTTCAACATCGTCGACGACGAGCCGGCCCCGGCGAGTGAGTGGCTGCCCTACCTGGCCGCCTGCGCCGGCGCGAAACGGCCGATGCGGATCCCGACATGGCTGGCCCGGCTGGCGGCCGGCGAGACGGCGGTGGCGATGATGACCGAGGGACGCGGCTTCTCCAACGCCAAGGCCAAGCGGGAACTCGGCTGGCAGCTGCGATACCCGTCCTGGCGGCAGGGCTTCAAGGAGGCCCTCGCGTGAGCCCGCTACTTATGCGCGCGGCCGCGAAGCCCGACGACGGCGGCGGCATCGACGGCGGCGGCGACCTCTAGTACGTCGAACGTTTGGCTGCGCGTCATGCCGCCAGGCTTACGGAATGCACCATAGGGCCTCTGGCGCAGCAGGGGCTGAACAAGCCGAGGCACTGCGGAGCTTGCCCGGATCTGACGACTGTTGAGGATTTCCTGCCCTCGATCCCCGTAAGAGCGCGCGCTCCAACATCCGTGAAGCCCTGAATCGCGTGGTCGAGGAGTGGGATGCGGCAAGGGGCGGGCTCCGACAGTGCCAGCACGCTCGCCGCCTCCCTCCGACCGGCTGTCGGCCGTTCACCGCACCGCCTAACACAAGCCCAGGTCAAGGCATCTCTGCAATGGGAGTCAGTGTGCTGGTGGCGTGCTGTGCCCGGCGAGTGGTCGCAGCATGGTCAGCAGGGCGGCCAGGTCGGGTACGGGGTCAAAGAACCGGGCGTCGGCTGTTTCGACGGCGGCGAGGGCGCGGGTGGCCAGTTCGCGGCCGCGGCTGGTGACGTGCAGTCTTCTGGCCCGGGTGTCGGCGGTGTCGACGTGGCGGCGGATCAGTCCTTTGGCTTCCAGCTTGCGCAGCACTTGTGAGGTCATCTTCACGTCGGTGCTGGCCTGCCTGGCCAGGGCTAGCTGGCTGGGGTCCTGGCCGCGGGAGTTCAGCCACCAGGTGGTCGCCAGCAGCACGAACTGCACGTGGGTCAGGTCCAGCGGGGCCAGCACTGCGGCGATATCGCGCTGCCAGCGCAGCGTGACCTGCCAGAGCAGGAATCCCGGGCTGTCGCCGGGGTCGAGCGGCACGGCCTAGCCTTCCGCCAGTTTCACCAGCGCGGCGAGGACATCGGGGAAGTCGGCGGTGATCGCCGGGCCGAGTTGCGGCCCGGCCTGGCCGGCGGCCGGGCCGCTGATCTCGGTCCGGTAGATGATCCGGGTCCGGCCAGCTGCGGCCGGCTCCAGCCGGTGCACGGTCCGCACGGTGAAGTCACCGCCGTCCATCTCATCGGTGAACAGCTCGCCGGGGACGATCTCGGTCAGCCGCATCCGGATCGGCTCATCCCCCGGCGGGGTCATGGTGAACGTGGTGCCGGCCGCGAACGGGCCGTCGATCCCGGCCTGCTCGATGCCGTCGTTCCACTGCGGCCACGCCGCGACGTCCGACCACAGCCGCCACAGGTCATCCGGGCTGGCGGTGGTCTCGGCGCTGTGCTCGTACTCCCACATGATCCCTCCAGCATTTGATCTGCACACAGATTAACTACGCGAAGATTATCTGTCAACAGGCGAGGAGGCGGACCCGGCGGCTCATGTGTGACCGTGGCGAGCTGAGCGGCGACCGCCTGATCGTTGGCCCAGCGGCCCTGCCCGTCCGCGAGTGCGATGGCATATGCCATGACGGACTGCTTGAGCTCCTCCAGCCTGGCCGGTGTCACCACCCGCGTTCCCGGCACGAGCGTGCCGGGAACACCGCCGCGAGCATCGGGCGACACCGGGCACCTAGGCGTCCAGCAGCGGTGTGGCGTGCGGTGTCCAGGTCGCGACCTCAACCTGCTCCATGAATCCCCTACGCGTCGCTGGGCCCCGGCGCCCATCCCTGTAGCTGCGCCCACTCATCTGCGCGACGGAGGATGTCCCAGACGTGGGGGTTCTTGGCGTCGGTGTAGCCGGCGCCGTCGTAGCGGAACTGCTCAGCCAGCCGCCGCTTCACCGCGGCGAACTCAGCCGCGGTGCTGGCGTGGCAGCGCAGGTAGTCTCGCAGTAGCAGCGGCAGCTGCTCGGAGAAACTCCCGGCCCGCCGGACATGGATGTGCGTGCGGCGGCTGCCGGGTGCCTCGCGGAAG